>NZ_CP128260.1:3950454-4270227 GCF_030344995.1 Pseudomonas fluorescens | reverse complement strand
TGGATGACCACCGGGATCAGCATCGGCGTGGCGCTCGGCGGCATGCTGGCGGGTCTGGTGATTGATGCCTGGGGCGCACGGGCAGGGTTCGGCGTTGCGATCGCCGCAGGTCTGATGATGATGGTTGTGGTGTTGATGGGCCTGCGTACGTTGGCGGCCGCATCGGCTGCACCTGTTGAACCCGCCGTTTCGGCCTGACCCGCTACGGGGGGGCTCAGTTTTCAAACTGCCGCAATCGCTTGTACAGCGTATTGCGGCTCACCCCCAACCGTCGCGCCAGATGGGAAATATTGCCTCCGGCCAGTTGCAACTCCCGGTTCAACGCCTCGGCATCGTTCAGGTCGATGCCCAACGGCTCGGCCACTTCCACTGGCTCCATCTCCAGATCGACGAAAAAATCATCCGGCAAGTGCTCGGGCCGAATCGGTTGTTCCTCGGCCATCGCCAGCGCCACCTGCATCACGCTGCTGACCTGACGCAGATTGCCCGGCCACGGGTGCCGTTCAAACAAGTCCAGTACTTCACGACTCAATCCCGCCCACTGCGACGGCTCGCGATGTTGCTCCCACAGCCGCTTGAACAGCGCCTGCTTGTCACTGCGTTCGCGTAGCGGAGGCAGTTCCAAAGTCAGGCCGCCGATGCGGTAGTACAAGTCCTCGCGAAAGCGCCCCAGTTGCACCTGTTCCCTGAGCGAGCGGTTGGTGGCGGAGATGATCCGCAGATCCACCGGGAACAGCTCGCTGCTGCCCACCGGTTGCACGCAGCGCTCCTGCAACACGCGCAACAGGCGAGCCTGAGTTGGCAGTGGCATGTCGCCGATTTCATCGAGAAACAGCGTGCCTTTGTCGGCCTTGCGGATCAGGCCGATGCTGCCTTTCTGGTTGGCGCCGGTGAACGCGCCTTTCTCATAGCCGAACAGCTCGGACTCCACCAGTTCGGCAGGGATCGCTGCGCAGTTGACGGCGATGAACGCCTGTTTGCTCCGGGAGCTGGCCTGATGCAGGGCTTTGACGAAGACTTCCTTGCCGACCCCGGTTTCCCCGTGAATCAGCAGCGGAATGTCCTTTTCCAGCAGGCGTTCGGCCTGGCGCACGGCTTTTTCCACGCGGCTGTCGCCGAAGTGCAACGTGCTCAGGCTAATGGCCGTGGGTGCGGCGACTTTCGGTTCGTCGGTTCTGGTTTCAGCGGTTCTGGTTTCAGTGAAGACCCGCGCCTGAATCGGCGCCTGTTTAGGCCGTTTCAACAAACACTGGAAACGATTGCGCCCCGAGGTCTGCAAGGCAAACGGCAAACCGTCCGGCTGATTGATCAGCTCCAGCAACGACACCTTGAACAGGCTCTCAACGCTGACCCGCGACAACCGCACGCCCAACAGATTGTCGGCCCGACGGTTGGCCGACAGCACCTGACCGCTTTCATCAAAGATCAGCAGCCCGGCCCACTGACTGTCGAGGTTGTTCAACCCGGTGTTGAAGGTCAGTTGAAAGTGCTGGCCATGGAACAGGTTGAGGATCAGCCGGTTCTCCACGGTCTGGCTCATCATCTTGACCATGCCGAGGGTGTGCGACGGCGGCAGATAGCTGTCGCTGGATACATCGAGCACCGCGATGACCTTGCGCTCGGCATCGAAAATCGGCGCGGCGGAACCGGTCATGAAGCGGTTGGCCTTGAGAAAGTGTTCATCGTGTTCGATGTGCACCGCCTGCTCGCAGGCCAGCGCCGTGCCGATGGCGTTGGTGCCGCTGGCGCGCTCGACCCAACTGGCACCGGCCTGAAAACCGCGCGCCAGGTTTGGCTCGATAAAGCGCTGGGTGCCCCAGGACGTCAGCACCTGGCCCTGATTGTCGGCCAGCATGATCAGGCAGTTGGAGTTGCTCAGGATGTTCTCGTAATACGGCAGCACTTCCTGGTGAGTGGTCTGCACCAGCGAATGATGGCGGTCGAGCAACTGCGCGATGCCGGCGGCGGGCAACTGATCGAAGGCCGGGACGCTTTGATGATTGAGACCGAAGGCGCGGCAACGGGACCAGGAGTCCTTCACAATGGCGTCATGGGAAAGCGGCGGGGCAGGTGCGGCCATGATTGGCAGTCTCTGAAGGGGGCTTTGTTGTTTTTGTTATGGCTCGTTCGACGAGCAAAAAGCATCCATAGAGTGTTGTTCACTATTGTTCATTGTCAATCGCCCGACTGTTCAATTGTTCAGTCGCGACTGTTCACTTGTGTTCAGCTACGAACCCCGGTTTGCGTGGCTTCCAGCGAATTTTGCGGTAAATCAACAGCTTGCCGTTTCTGGCACGAATGTCGCTCTACAGGACAGGTCGCTTGACTCCAATAATAAAAAGGCCGAGCCATGTCACTCACCCTGGAGCACGTCAGCCGTACCGTCGAGGGCCAGACCTGGATCGACGATGCGAGCCTGAAATTCGAACCTGGATCCTTCAACGTTTTGCTCGGGCGCACGCTGTCCGGCAAGACCAGCCTCATGCGCCTGATGGCCGGTCTGGACAAGCCCGACAGCGGCCGCATCCTGATGAACGGCGTCGACGTCACCCAGCGCCCGGTGCGTCTGCGCAATGTATCGATGGTCTATCAGCAGTTCATCAATTACCCGACCATGACGGTGTTCGAGAACATCGCCTCGCCGCTGCGCCAGGCCGGGATCTCCAATGAGCAGATCCAGAGCAAGGTGCAGGAAACCGCGAAGATGCTGCGCATCGAGAGGTTTCTGAAGCGCTATCCGCTGGAGCTGTCCGGCGGCCAGCAGCAGCGCACGGCCATGGCGCGGGCGCTGGTCAAGGATGCCGAGCTGATCCTGTTTGATGAGCCGCTGGTCAACCTCGACTACAAACTGCGCGAAGAGCTGCGCCAGGAAATGCGCGAGCTGTTCAAGGCGCGCCACACCATCGCCATCTACGCCACCACCGAGCCCAACGAAGCGCTGGCGCTGGGCGGCACCACCACCATTCTGCACGAGGGCCGGGTGATCCAGAGCGGCCCGTCGACCGAGGTCTATCACCAGCCGCAAACGGTGCTGGCCGCCGAATTGTTCTCCGAACCGCCGATCAACCTGATGCCGGGGCGCATCGCCGGCAATGAAGTGAGTTTCGCCAACTTCGTGCACTTTCCGTTGAACGTCGATCTGCGGCCGGTGGGCGAGGGCGAGTTCCGCTTTGGCGTGCGCCCGAGCCACATCTCGCTGGTGCCGAGCAACGATGACGACCTGGAACTGGCGGTGACCGTCGAGGTGGCGGAGATCAGCGGTTCGGAAACCTTCCTGCACGTGCGCAACGAGCATTTCCTGCTGGTGCTGCATTTGCCGGGGGTTCACGAATACGACGTCGATGCGCCGATCCGCATCTATATCCCGACCCATAAACTGTTTGTGTTCGATGCGCAGGGCCGTCTGGTGCAGGCACCGGGCCGGCGCGTCGCGAGGGTTGCCTGATGGCCGAAATCCGTTTGCAACACCTCGCCCACAGCTACAGTAAAACCCCGAGCGGGCCCGAGGATTACGCGATCCGCGAGATGGACCACATCTGGGAGCAGGGCGGCGCCTATGCCTTGCTCGGCCCTTCGGGTTGCGGCAAGTCGACCTTGCTCAACATCATTTCAGGTTTGCTCAGCCCGTCCCAGGGCCATGTGCTGTTCGACGGCAAAGCGGTCAACGACCTGACCCCGGAGAAGCGCAACATCGCGCAGGTGTTCCAGTTTCCGGTGGTGTACGACACCATGACCGTGTTCGAAAACCTGGCTTTTCCCTTGAGAAATCAGGGCCTGGCAGAGGCGAAAGTGCACAGCAAGGTGCAGGAAATCGCCGAAGTCCTCGACCTGCAAAACCTGCTGAGTAAAAAGGCGCGCAACCTCACCGCCGACGAAAAACAGAAAGTCTCCATGGGCCGCGGCCTGGTGCGCGATGACGTGTCGGCGATCCTGTTCGACGAGCCGCTGACGGTGATCGACCCGCACCTGAAATGGAAACTGCGGCGCAAGCTCAAGCAGATCCACGAGCAGTTCAACATCACCATGGTCTACGTGACCCACGATCAGCTGGAGGCCTCGACCTTCGCCGACAAGATTGCGGTGATGTACGGCGGCCAGATCGTCCAGTTCGGCACCCCACGGGAATTGTTCGAGCGGCCGAGCCACACCTTTGTCGGCTACTTCATCGGCAGCCCGGGGATGAACCTGATTGAAGTGCAGCCGCAATCGGGCGGGGTCGGTTTCAACTCGACTCATCTGCCGCTGTCCGACGCCTTGCAGCGCCATATCGAACACGGCCAGTGGAAAAATCTGAAGGTCGGCATCCGCCCCGAGTTCATTCATGTGTGGGACGAGCCGTTCGATGACGCGATGCAGGCGCGGGTCGTACACGTCGAAGACCTCGGCACCTACAAGATCATGACCCTGGATCTGGATGGCGCGCCGCTGAAAGTGCGTCTGGCCGAAGACAAACCGGTGCCGCAAGGCACGGCGTACATCAGTTTCCCGGCGCAGTGGCTGATGGTCTATGCCGACGAATTTCTGCTGGATGCCACCGACAGCGAGGTACAGCCATGAACAAGGTGCAGAACAACAAGGCCTGGTGGCTGGTGTTGCCGGTTTTCCTTCTGGTGGCCTTCAGTGCCGTGATTCCGATGATGACCGTGGTCAACTATTCGGTGCAGGACATCTTCGACCAGTCCAGCCGCTACTTCGTCGGCGCCGACTGGTACAAGCAGGTGCTGCTCGATCCGCGTCTGCATGATTCGTTGTTGCGTCAGTTCATCTACTCGGCGTGTGTGCTGCTGATCGAAATCCCCCTCGGCATCGCCATCGCGCTGACCATGCCGACCAAGGGTCGCTGGTCGTCGGTGGTGCTGATCGTGCTGGCGATCCCGCTGCTGATTCCGTGGAACGTGGTCGGCACCATCTGGCAGATTTTCGGCCGCGCCGACATCGGCCTGCTGGGTTCGAGCCTCAACGCCATGGGCATCAGCTACAACTATGCGGCCAACACTATGGACGCCTGGGTCACGGTTTTGGTGATGGACGTGTGGCACTGGACTTCGCTGGTGGCGCTGCTGTGTTTCTCCGGGCTGCGGGCGATTCCCGATGTGTATTACCAGGCTGCGCGCATCGACCGGGCCTCGGCGTGGGCCGTGTTCCGGCACATTCAGTTGCCCAAGTTGAAGAGCGTGCTGCTGATCGCGGTGATGCTGCGCTTCATGGACAGCTTCATGATCTACACCGAGCCGTTCGTGCTCACCGGCGGCGGGCCGGGTAACTCGACGACCTTCCTGAGTCAGACCCTGACCCAGATGGCCGTAGGCCAATTCGACCTGGGGCCGGCGGCGGCATTCTCGCTGGTGTACTTCCTGATCATCCTGCTGGTGTCCTGGCTGTTCTACACCGCCATGACCCACAACGATGCGAACCGCTGAGGCCCGGCCATGAGCAAAAGAAAGCTTGTTCCACTGCTGCTCTACATCCTGTTCCTGCTGGTGCCGATCTACTGGCTGCTGAACATGTCGTTCAAGAGCAACACTGAAATCCTCGGCGGACTGACTCTTTTCCCACAGGATTTCACGCTGGCGAACTACAAGGTGATCTTTACCGACCCGAGCTGGTACACCGGGTATATCAACTCGCTGTACTACGTCAGTCTGAACACGATCATTTCTCTGACCGTGGCACTGCCGGCGGCCTACGCGTTTTCGCGCTACCGCTTTCTCGGCGACAAGCACCTGTTCTTCTGGCTGCTGACCAACCGCATGGCGCCACCGGCGGTGTTCCTGCTGCCATTCTTCCAGCTGTATTCGTCGATCGGCCTGTTCGACACCCACATCGCCGTGGCGCTGGCGCACTGCCTGTTCAACGTGCCGCTGGCGGTGTGGATCCTCGAAGGTTTCATGTCCGGGGTGCCGAAGGAGATCGACGAAACGGCCTACATTGACGGCTACAGCTTTCCCAAATTCTTCGTGAAGATCTTCATCCCGCTGATCGGCTCCGGCATCGGTGTGACGGCGTTTTTCTGCTTCATGTTTTCCTGGGTCGAACTGCTGCTGGCGCGCACGCTGACCTCGGTGAACGCCAAACCGATCGCGGCGGTGATGACGCGCACGGTGTCGGCGTCCGGCATTGACTGGGGTGTACTGGCGGCGGCGGGGGTGTTGACTATCCTCCCCGGCATGCTGGTGATCTGGTTCGTTCGCAACCACGTGGCCAAGGGCTTTGCCCTGGGCCGGGTCTGAGGAACTGATGATGGAATGGATGAGCTGGACCGTCCCGACGGCGGCGTTTTTCATCGTGATCGGGTTGATCCTGGTGGGCATGACCACCTGGGAACTGCGCTCGCCGAGTATCTTGCGGCGAGGGTTTCTACCGATTGCCACCACCCGTGGCGATCGCTTGTTCATCGGTCTTCTCGGCAGCGCCTACCTGCATCTGCTGGTAATCGGCGTGACCGACTGGAGCATCTGGGTAGCGTCCGCGTTGTCCCTGGTGTGGCTGTTGGCTGTGATGCGTTGGGGCTAGTCGAATCGCTCGGCAATCTTGCTCCGAAAACCTAACAGGAGGTCTCTATGTTCGATAAGAAAAATAAGCTGCGACATAGCATTTCATTGGCAGCCATGCTGGCACTCAGCGGTTTGAGCGCGTCTGCCTGGGCCGACGCCTACGAAGATGCCGCAAAAAAATGGATCGGCAGCGAATTCAAGCCGTCGACCCTGACGGCCGAGCAGCAGCTCGAAGAACTGAAGTGGTTCATCAAGGCGGCCGAGCCGTTTCGCGGGATGGACATCAAGGTCGTCTCGGAAACCCTGACCACCCACGAATATGAATCCAAGGTGCTGGCCAAGGCCTTCAGCGAAATCACCGGCATCAAGCTGACCCACGACCTGCTGCAGGAAGGCGACGTCGTGGAAAAAATGCAGACCGTGATGCAGTCGGACAAGAACATCTACGACGGCTGGGTCAATGACTCCGACCTGATCGGTACACACTTTCGCTACGGCAAGACCGAATCGATCACCGACCTGATGGCCAACGAAGGCAAGAACTTCACCTCGCCGACCCTCGACATCAAGGACTTCATCGGCATCTCCTTCACCACTGCGCCGGACGGCAAGATCTATCAGTTGCCCGACCAGCAGTTCGCCAACCTGTACTGGTTCCGCGCCGACTGGTTCGAGCGCGCCGACCTGAAAGCCAAGTTCAAGGAAAAGTACGGCTATGAGCTGGGCGTGCCGGTGAACTGGTCGGCCTATGAGGACATCGCCAAATTCTTCAGCGAAGACGTCAAGGAAATCGACGGCAAACGCATCTACGGGCACATGGACTACGGCAAGAAAGACCCGTCGCTGGGCTGGCGCTTCACCGATGCCTGGTTCTCCATGGCCGGTGGCGGCGACAAGGGCATTCCCAACGGCTTGCCGGTGGACGAGTGGGGGATTCGCGTCGAGGATTGCCACCCGGTCGGTTCCAGCGTGACCCGCGGCGGCGACACCAACGGCCCGGCGGCGGTGTTCGCCACCACCAAATACGTCGACTGGCTGAAGAAGTACGCGCCACCGGAAGCGGCGGGCATGACCTTCTCCGAGTCCGGCCCGGTGCCGTCCCAAGGCAACATCGCTCAGCAGATCTTCTGGTACACCGCGTTCACCGCCGACATGACCAAACCCGGCCTGCCGGTGGTCAACGCCGACGGCACGCCGAAATGGCGCATGGCGCCGTCGCCACGCGGGCCGTACTGGGAAGAGGGGATGAAACTGGGGTATCAGGACGTGGGTTCCTGGACCTTCATGAAATCCACACCTGAGAAACAGAAACTCGCGGCCTGGCTGTACGCGCAGTTCGTGACCTCGAAAACCGTGTCGCTGAAGAAAACCATCGTCGGCCTGACGCCGATTCGCGAGTCGGACATCAACTCGCAGGCGATGACCGATCTGGCGCCGAAGCTCGGTGGTCTGGTCGAGTTCTACCGCAGCCCGGCCCGTGTGCAATGGACCCCGACCGGCACCAACGTGCCGGACTATCCACGTCTGGCGCAACTGTGGTGGAGCCACATCGCCGAAGCCGCCAGCGGCGAGAAGACCCCGCAACAGGCCCTCGACGGTCTGGCCAAGGATCAAGACGCGATCATGACCCGTCTGGAACGCTCCAAGGCCCAAGCGGTGTGCGCACCGAAAATGAACCCCGAGCGCGACGCGCAATACTGGTTCGACCAGCCGGGCGCACCAAAACCGAAACTGGCCAACGAGAAGCCGAAAGGCGAAACCGTGAGCTACAACGAACTGCTCAAATCGTGGGAGGCGGCACGCAAGTAAGCGCTTTTGCGAGACGGAACGGCACCTTCGGGTGCCGTTTTTTTTAGCCTTCGATTTCACGTTTCACCGCCCGACGTACTGCTTTGAGCAGGGCGTTTTCAAAGGCGTTGTGCCCGGCGTGCAGCAGCCGGCAGTGGATATTCATGCGTTGCCTGAGCCAGCGCACGCTGGCCATGCCATGAATGTCGCGAATGCCCTGAATCAGCAGGGTGTTGTCGTCGAGGGTCAGGTTTTCATCCTTTGGCGTGAAGAAGTAGTTCTGCAGGTGGTAATGCAGCTCGAGGCGGATGGCGAGCACCGCTTCCTGATCGACAAAGCGCTCCAGAGTGTCGGGGCAAATCGTCTGGCCTGTGCGACGTAGAACAGCGTTCAACCATTCGATGGCGGCGCGGTGTTGCTGCGATGGGCGGCCTTCGCCGAGTATCCGGTAGATGTCCCTGGCGCGTTGGCCGAGCGATGATTCTGGCGATTGCGTCAGCCCGTCATTGAGCGCCTGATCGTAAGCCCGGACATTGTCGGCAAACGGCACGAATACCGAAACCAGCGTGGTTTTCAGCAGGTGCTGCGGGTAACGCTGCTGGTACTGAATCGCCAGCCAACTGCCCCATGACACCCCCAATACGCTGATTTTTTCGAAGCCGAAATGCTGGCGCAGGCCATCGATATCTTCGACACACAGCCCGGTAGTGTTGTCCTGCAGCTCGCCGTAGGGCGTCGAGCGCCCGCAACCTCGTTGGTCAAACAGGATGATGTCGAACCGGCCCAGGTCGAAAAACTGCAGATGGTGACGACTGATACGTCCGCCGGGGCCGCCATGGAGGAAAAACACCGGTTCGTGACCCGGAACACCATGGCGTTCCCAATAGAGTTGATGGCCGTCGCCGGTCGGGTAATAACCTCGGCTGTGCAGGGAAAAACTCATGGAGCCGAAGCCGTCAGACGATAGAACTGGAACAGCTCGACTTGCCCCGGCCGTGCCGCGACGCTGGATTCAAGTTTCAGGTGGTGGATGGAGGCAAGCCAGGTGACCGGGATCAGCACCGGGGTGTGACCGAAAACGAGGATCGTGCCGCCGGGCTTGACGCAGCGGATCAGCGACACGAATGCGGTTTGGGCCTCTCGGCGGGTCAAGACTTCGGCGTTGAGGAAACGCAGGATCAAGACATCGCAGCGAATCCCGGTATCGAAGGCTTCACTCGCCTCCAGCACATCGAACTCGACGGAGGTTGCGCTGTGCCATCGCCTGGCATGTTCGATCATCGAGGCCGAACGGTCACTGCCCAGGCAAAGACAGTCGGGCAGGGCACGGGCGAGATGGGCGATGAACGCGCCCGTTGAACAGGCCGGGTCGTAAACCAGTGCGCCTTTTTCTGTGATGGCCTGGAGCAGCCCGGCGCAGTATTCGCGCAGGTGGTGTTCGTCGGTGTTCAGCTGTTCGGCCAGTGATTCGTTGCCTTGCCAGAACTCTGCCGGGCAGACCGCTTCCCGGCCCGCCTCATCCAGCAGCGGGAAGGGAACCAGGATCTCGCTGTCAGCCTGATGCAATGCATGTTCGAAGACCTGCGCTTTCTGGGCGGGTGAGGCCGTCCGATAGCCGATCGACAACCCGTCATCCCCCCAAAATGAATGCAGATGCGGGCCAAACAACATGTCGGGTTTGAGCGAGCTGCTGGCCTGCCAGCGAAAATGCCGGTCACGTTGCAGGCGCTTGCGGCCGACCCAAAGCTCATCGTTCACCCGCAGGAAAAAAACGTGATGCAGTCCGCTGCCTCGCGGTTCGAGGAAGTGGCCAACAGCGCCGTTCTCGTTGAGGTAAAGGCGCATGGATCGGGCCAATGTCAGTTCCCGGGTGCGATCGAGTCGGTTCATGGTGCTCGCCTCTCCAGAGTACGGCCCCGGGCTTGCGGGATGACGACGTTGCCGCTGGAAACCACGAAGAAGCGCTCAAGTCCGGGGATCACTACGTTGAGCAGGGTGGTGTCGAGCTCGGTTCGCTGCAGGACGGCTGCACCCAGCGTACGGCCATGAATCCGCAGGTCTTGAGTCAGCAGGTAAAGCTGGTTTTCCACTGACAGGCCTTTAGCGGAATCCGGCAGTCTCACCTCGTGTTGAACGCAGCGATGCAGCAGCGTCTGCGGATCGAATTGCGCACAGCGCAGCAGGCGTGGGAAGGGTTGCAGGTTGCGCAGCGCATTGGCCAGCGTCTGTTGGTATTCGGGGTCGTCGGCGCTGAGTTGCAACTGCACCAGTTCAGTGAGCGCCCGCCATGCTGCGTGGCGCGGGTCGAGGGAGCTGCCGCTGCCGAACACCTGTGGGTGAGCGCCCGGCTTGGTCGTGAAGGCCAGAAAGGTCCGCACCTTGAACTCGGTGCTGATATCCACCAGCACGATTTCGCCGTCGATTTCCTGTTCGGCATCGGCCCACAGACGTCCGAGTTCGTCGCTTTCAGTGAGGCGCGCCACCCGTCGCAGTGGTGAATGGTTTTGGTAATAAAAATGATTGAGCAGAAACAACGACACGGCATCGCGCTCGATGCATTCGTTGGCGGCGTGCAGCATCGCTTCGTTGTAAGTGGCACCAATCGCGGTGCCGCTGTTGCTGGCATAGCGACGCACGGCGCGGTAGTCCGCCATGCCCGGTGACGAGGGCAAACGTGAGCCATTCGGAGACGTCAGCGCGATTGGATAGGAAAACCGGTCATGCCACGGTGGACAGACATAGGTCCGGCAGGTGATGCGCACGTTTTGCTGGCCGGAGAGCCTGTGCAGAAGCGAGTCATCGGCAAACACCGGCGTGTCTTTGAAATAGCGTTCCGTTTCGTGGTGAACATCGTAGGTACAGAGCTCATCGGTCCAGTAGTGCTCGAGCGCTTCATAAAGCGCGCCCAGGTGTGCCTGATCCGCATAACCCTTGCCGGAGCCACGGGCATGACGGTTGTCTCTGCCCTGAAGACTTGCCTGAACCGCAACGACTTTGCTGCCGAGGGTACGGGTGTGCGGCGTGAGGCCCAGGTGTGAAAGTTCGGTGTGAATACGCCGCTCTGCCTGATCGGCCGTGAGCTCACGCTCGGCCAACGTTGTCTTGTCCATGATTCCCTTCCTGGAAAGCCCGCGAGGGCGCAAGGCCCTCGCAGGTTCTGTCACTCGGCGTTCAGCTCTGCCTGTTCTTCCTCGGTCAGTTGCAGTGCTTCGATCTGCTCTGCTGAAGGTGCCTCCTGCTCGTCGAGTTCATCGATCTGGTTGGCGTTCCAGTTGCCCATATAGCCCATGATGTTGCTCCTAGGTTGTTGTGTGAGTGTGCTGTTGCAAGCACGAGCCGAATCTAAAAGGGCCGTGACGGCGGGGTCAAAAATGTCCAGACGTTTCCAGTCGCGGGTTTCAGCGGTGGCGAAATACGTACTGATAAAACGTGAATTGACGTCGGGCGGGCGCGTTTCTGGGGGCAACACTGCGTGGGAAGGGGCGAACCAGGCGAAAAGGAATCAGCTATCTGAGGCGGTCTGTCTGTTGTTGCTGTCAGACGTTTCAGCGCGGTGGTGACGCAAATTCGTACTGAAGGATTTACGGGGATGGTTGCAGCGCTTGTGCGGTGATTTTTCCTATGAAGTTTGAGAAAACACCGCACAAATCGGCTTGAAGGTTCAGTGCCTTTCCCGGTGCATCACGGGAAACACCAGACTGAATACCGTTATCGCCCCCGGACGGCTTTGAACCTGCGCAGAGCCCTGATGCAAGGCCATGATCGAATGCACGATGGCCAACCCCAGGCCGGTACTGCCCTGTGAGCGGGTGCGGCTGCTGTCGACCCGGTAAAAGCGGTCGAACAGATACGGCAGGTGCTGCGCTTCAATGCCCGCACCGGGATTGCTCACCCGCAACGACACTTCGTTCGGCGCCTGCTCGATGAACAGCGAAACGGTCTTGCCGGACGGGCAGTGGCGCAGGGCATTGGACAGCAGATTGGAAATCGCTCGCTGAATCATCAGCCGGTCGCCCGACACCTGAGCGCTGCCGATGACTTTCAGGTCGATCTGTTTGTCCTGCGCCGACAGGGAAAACAGTTCGGCCACCCTGGACGCCTCTTCTTCCAGCGCAATCGGCTCGAACGAGGCGTGCGCCGCAGGCTGGCTGGCCTGGGCCAGGAACAGCATGTCCGAGACAATCCGCGCGACCCGCTCCAGCTCTTCGGTGCAGGACACCAGAACGTTGGTGTATTCCTCGACCGAGCGCTCCCGCGACAGCGTCACCTGGGCCTTGCCCATCAAATTGTTGATCGGCGTGCGCAGCTCGTGGGCCAGATCATCGGAGAACTGCGACAACTGCTGCACGCCGCTGTCCAGCCGATCGAGCATGACGTTGATGCCCTGCGCCAGTTCGCTGAGTTCCTGGGGCATGTTCAGCACCGACAGGCGATGATCGAGATCCTGCGTCGTGACGCGCGCCGCCACTTTGCGAAACTCGCGCAACGGTGCCAGCCCTCGCTGCACGGCGCCCCATGCGGTCAGGCCGATGAACACCAACAGCAACGGCAAGGCCATCAGCGTCGAGCGCAGATAGGCGCTGAGCAGGGCCTGATCGTGGGCGTTATCCATCGACAGCAGCACCGGTACGTTGCTGCCGTCCTTGAGGCGAATCAGTTTGGAGACGGTGAGAAACTTCGCGCCTTCGGCATCGGCGCTGTCGGTGTTGGTCAACTGATCGGTGGTCGCCCGTACTGCTTTCAACTCCATCCGTGGATCGGTCAGGCCCGAACCGGATTTGAGCAGCGGGGTGCGCAGGTTGTTCAGGTCATAAATGGTCAGCGTCAGGTTGTCATGCCCCATGACCTGATCGAGCAGAATGTGCGGTTTGGCGCTGATCTCACCGGTGTCGGCGTACAGCGTCAGGCTGTGCTCGACCTGTTCCATCTTCTTTTCCAGGCTGTCGCGCGATAGCGCGTTCAGCTCATGGGTCAGGGCGAAATACGCGAGGATCGCCAGGAACACCACCAGCAATGCACCCAGAATGCTGACCGTCAGCCCCAGCCGCAGCGACAGGCTCGCCGGCTTCATTCCCGCGCCTCCAGCACATAGCCGACACCGCGCAGGGTGTGGATCAGTTTGCTGTCGAACGGGTCATCGATCTTTGCCCGCAAGCGGCGGATCGAGACTTCGACCACGTTGGTGTCGCAGTCAAAATTCATGTCCCACACCAGCGAGATGATCTGGGTGCGGGTCAGCACTTCGCCGGACTGGCGCATCAGCAGGTGCAGCAGGGCGAATTCCTTGGTAGTGAGGTCGATGCGCTGCGAGCCACGAAAGGCCCGGTGACGGCCCGGATCGAGTTCCAGATCGGCGACCTTGAGCACCTGCGGCACCTGGATGTTTTCGCTGCGACGCATCAGAGTGCGCACCCGGGCCAGCAGTTCTGGAAACTCGAACGGCTTGACCAAATAGTCGTCGGCGCCCAGATCCAGCCCCCGGATCTTGTCCGCCAGCCGCCCGCGCGCGGTGAGCATCATCACCCGGGTGAAGTGGGTGCGACGCAGTTGTTCCAGCACGCCCCATCCGTCGAGTTCCGGCAGATTCACATCCAGAATGATCAGGTCATAAACCTGTTGTTGTGCCAGGTGCAAACCGTCGGCACCGTTAACAGCGTGGTCAACGATATAACCACTTTCGGTCAGTCCCTGATGCAAGTATTCGGCAGCTTTAAGCTCGTCCTCGACGACAAGGATTCGCATGATCTATCACCACTTTTATTCAATGGATATTTAATTAAGGTGGCCGGGAAAGTTGTTGTTTTTGTAGGGGCTTCCGGACGGTTTCATTAATTGAATGGCGTGCAAGGTAAAGGCTGTAGTGGCTACAGAGTCAACGGCTAAGCCCTTTAAAACAGCCATTAGCGACAGACTGTCGCAGCAAAAAAGCCGATTTTTCATCATCTGGATTTCGGCAAGTGCTGTTCGGCAGATAACTAACGTGCATTTGTTTCCATGTATTGCAACAAAGCCATTCGAACTTCGAATCCTAGAGCAAAACAACTTCGATAAACCGTGGATAACGGATTTGTAATGTTCACGTCACCTTGTCGATAAGTTCAAAACCCTACCGTGGCGCCATCAACGATTCTTGATTGAAGGAAGCCTTCCATTGCCCGGTTTAATTGAACTGACGGCGCGATCACGCCTGAAAAAAACCGCCAGCGGCCTCTTGTTGCTGGCTTGTACCAGCCTTGCCAGTGCATCGACCCTGACGCTGGATCAGGCCCTGCAAACCGCGTTCGCCGGAAACCCGGAGCTGGCCGCCGCGCAGTGGGAAATCGGCATTGCCGAGGGCGACCGCAAGCAGGCCGGGCTGATCCCCAACCCCGAGGTGTCGTGGGAGGCCGAAGACACCCGGCGCGAATCGCGTACCACCACGGTGATGCTCAGCCAGCCGATCGAACTGGGTGGCAAGCGTGGCGCGCGGATTGATGTGGCGAGTCGTGCGCAGGATGCCGCCGGCATCGAGCTGGAGCGCAAGCGCAATGCACTGCGCGCCGACGTGCTTCAAGCATTCAACGGTGCGCAGACCGCGCAGCAACGTTTGCAACTGGCCCGGCAGTCGCTGCAACTCGCCGAGCACGGTGTGCGTGTGGCGCAGGGGCGGATCGAGGCGGGCAAGTCGTCGCCGGTCGAAGGCACGCGGGCGCAAGTGCAGCTCTCGGAAGTGCGCCTGGAATTGAGCCGCGCCGAGCGCGATCAGGCCAACGCCTACCAGCAACTGGCCCAGGTCATGGGCGCACCGTTGCCAACGTCGACCACGGTGCAGACCGCGACTCAAAGCCTGCCCGGCGTGCCGCCGCCCAGCCGTTTGCTTGAGCGCCTGAATGAGACGGCGGATCTGCGGCTGGCCAGGTTGCAGATCGATCAGCGCGAAGCGTCGCTGGGGCTGGAAAAGTCCCAGCGAATTCCTGATGTGACCGTGAGCATCGGCAGCCAGTACAGCGAAACCGAGCGCGAGCGGGTCAACGTGGTCGGGCTGTCGATGCCGATTCCGCTGTTCAACCGCAATCAGGGCAACGTGCTGGCGGCGGCGCGGCGTACCGATCAGGCGCGGGACCTGCGCAACGCCACCGAACTGCGCTTGCGCACGGAAATCCAGACCACGCTGGCGCAATGGCAGACCGCCAACGGCGAAATCCAGGCGTTCGACCGGACCATCCTGCCCGCCGCGCAAAGTGCGGTCGACAGCGCCACCCGCGGTTTCGAAATGGGCAAGTTCGGCTTCCTCGACGTGCTCGATGCCCAGCGCACATTGATCGCCGCTCGCAGCCAATACATCCAGGCGGTGAGCGAGGCGATCGACGCCCGGGTCCGCATCGAACGCATCTTTGGCGATCTCAGCGCCAATCCTTGAATTTCAACTTTCTGATCACTGCGCGATGGTTTGGCGCAGAGGAGTTTCCATGGATAAAAAACTGATCGTGGTCGCTGCGGCGACCTTGGCGCTGGGCATTGGCATCGGCTCGATGTGGGGCGGCAATGCGTCTATCGACGCGCATGCCGATGAAGCGGCGGAACACGCCGATCATGCGGATCACGCCGAAGAAGGCGCCGCCGCTGAAGGCGAACATGGCGAAGAAGGGCACATCGAATTGACTGCCGAGCAGATCGCGGCGGCGGGGATTCAACTGGCCGCCGCCCAGGCGCAGAACTTCAGCCTCGGTCTGTCATTCCCCGGCGAAGTGCGCTTCGACGAAGACCGCACTGCGCATGTGGTGCCGCGCGTGCCGGGCGTCGTCGAGTCGGTGTCGGTCAATCTCGGGCAGTCGGTAAAGAAAGGCCAGTTGCTGGCCGTGATCGCCAGTCAGCAGATTTCCGATCAGCGCAGCGAGCAGGCAGCCGCGCAACGTCGTCTGGCCCTGGCCCGCACGACGTTCGAGCGCGAGAAGAAACTGTGGCAGGACAAGATCTCCGCCGAGCAGGATTTCCTCCAGGCACGTCAGGACCTTGAAGAAGCCGAAATCGCTGTGAGCAATGCTCGGCAAAAGATCAGCGTGCTCAGTGGCAGCGTGGTAGCCACTGGCGGCAATCGCTATGAACTGCGGGCGCCTTTTGACGGTGTGGTGGTGGAAAAGCACCTGACGCCGGGGGAGGTGGTCGATGAAACCACGGCGGCGTTTACGCTTTCGGATCTGTCGCGGGTGTGGGTCACGTTCGGCGTGTCACCGAAAGACTTGAACAAGGTGCAAGTGGGCAAGTCCGTCACCGTCAGCGCGGCGGAGTTGAACGCCGAAGTCAGCGGCACCGTGGCTTACGTCGGCAGCCTGCTTGGCGAACAGACCCGCACCGCAACCGTGCGCGTCACCTTGGAAAACCCGCAAGGTTCGTGGCGCCCGGGCCTGTTTGTCACTGCGCTGGTCGCCACCGACAGCCGTCAGGCCAAAGTCGCCGTACCGGAAACCGCGATCCAGACCGTCGAGGACAAACCCAGGGTGTTCGTGCGCACCGACGACGGCTTCAAGGCGCAAGCGGTGGAGCTGGGCAGTCGCGCGGCGGGTCAGGTGGAAGTCATCGCCGGACTGGAGCCGGGCGTGCAAGTCGCGAGCGCCGGCAGCTTCGTCCTCAAATCGGAGCTGGGCAAAGCCTCGGCCGAGCACAGTCATTAATCGCGGAAGACTCCCATGTTCGAACGCCTGATCCAGTTTGCTATCGAGCAGCGCATCATCGTGCTGCTCGCCGTTCTGCTCATGGCCGGCCTCGGCATCGCCAGTTATCAGAAACTGCCGATCGACGCCGTGCCCGATATCACTAACGTCCAGGTGCAGATCAACACCGGTGCGGCCGGGTTCTCGCCGCTGGAAACCGAGCAGCGCATTACGTTCCCGATTGAAACCGCGATGGCCGGCCTGCCGGCGCTGGAGCAGACCCGCTCGCTGTCGCGCTCGGGGCTTTCGCAAGTCACGGTGATCTTCAAGGACGGCACTGATCTGTTTTTTGCCCGGCAATTGGTCAACGAGCGGTTGCAGTCCGCCAAGGAGCAGTTGCCCGAGGGTGTGGAGGCGGTGATGGGGCCGATTTCCACCGGTCTCGGCGAGATCTTTCTGTGGACCGTCGAGACCAGGGAGGGGGCGCTGAAAGATGACGGTACGCCCTACACGCCGACCGATCTGCGGGTGATCCAGGACTGGATCATCAAGCCGCAACTGCGCAACGTCCCCGGCGTGGCCGAGATCAACACCATCGGTGGTTTTGCCAAGGAATACCAGATTGCACCGGATCCAAAAAAACTCGCGGCCTACAAACTTACCCTCACCGATCTGGTGACGGCGCTGGAGCGCAACAACGCCAACGTCGGCGCCGGGTACATCGAGCGCAGCGGTGAGCAATTGCTGATTCGCGCGCCGGGCCAGGTGGCGAGCACCGAGGACATCGCCAACATCGTCATGGCCAATGTCGACGGCACGCCGATCCGGATCAAGAACGTCGCCACCGTGGACATCGGCCGCGAGCTGCGTAGCGGCGCCGCGACGGAAAATGGCCGGGAAGTGGTGCTCGGCACAGTGTTCATGTTGATCGGTGAAAACAGCCGCACGGTTTCCCAGGCCGTCGCCGCCAAGCTCGAACAGATCAACAAATCCTTGCCCGCCGGCGTGATCGCGGTGCCGGTGTATGACCGCACGCATCTGGTCGACAAGGCCATCGCCACGGTGAAGAAAAACCTCGTCGAAGGCGCGATTCTGGTGATCGCGATCCTGTTCCTGTTCCTCGGCAACATCCGCGCTGCGCTGATCACGGCGATGGTGATTCCGCTGTCGATGCTGTTCACCTTCACCGGCATGTTCAGCAACAAGGTCAGCGCCAACCTGATGAGCCTCGGCGCGCTGGACTTCGGGATTATCGTCGACGGCGCGGTGGTGATCGTCGAAAACACCCTGCGCCGATTGGCCCATGCGCAGCAGCATCACGGGCGACTGCTGACGCGATCCGAG
This sequence comes from Pseudomonas fluorescens, assembly GCF_030344995.1. Taxonomy (GTDB): domain Bacteria; phylum Pseudomonadota; class Gammaproteobacteria; order Pseudomonadales; family Pseudomonadaceae; genus Aquipseudomonas; species Aquipseudomonas fluorescens_BF. The sequence continues at coordinate 4,251,971 of NZ_CP128260.1, read as the reverse complement.
CGTTTTCACGAAGTGTTTGCGGCGGCAAAAGAAGCGCGGCGACCGCTGATTTTCGGCCAGTTGATCATCATGGTGGTGTATCTGCCGATCTTCGCCCTGAGCGGCGTCGAAGGAAAAATGTTCCACCCGATGGCGTTCACCGTGGTCATCGCGTTGCTCGGCGCCATGCTCTTGTCCGTGACCTTTGTGCCGGCCGCGATTGCGCTGTTCGTGACCGGCAAGGTCAAGGAAGAAGAGGGTGTGGTGATGCGCGGCGCCCGTCGCGTTTATGCACCGGCGCTGGACTGGGTCATGTCCCATCGCGCGGTGGCGGTTGGTGCGGCGTTGGCTGTGATCGTGCTCAGTGGCGCGGTCACCAGTCGCATGGGCAGCGAGTTTGTGCCGAGTCTCAGCGAAGGCGATTTTGCCTTGCAGGCGTTGCGCGTGCCGGGCACCAGCCTGACCCAATCGGTGGACATGCAGCAGCGGCTGGAAACCTTGATCCTCAATAAGGTGCCGGAAGTCGAGCGTGTCTTCGCCCGCACCGGCACGGCGGAAATCGCTTCTGATCCGATGCCGCCGAACATCTCCGACAGCTACGTGATGCTCAAACCGAAGGAGCAATGGCCGGATCCGGGCAAGTCCCGCGAAACCCTGATGGCCGAACTGCAACAAGCTGCCGCGACGCTGCCGGGCAGCAACTATGAACTGTCCCAGCCGATCCAGTTGCGTTTCAACGAACTGATCTCCGGCGTGCGCAGCGACGTGGCGGTCAAGGTGTTCGGTGATGACATGGACGTGCTCAACGCCACGGCGGCGAAGATTGCCGCCGCGATGCAGAAGGTCAACGGCGCGTCCGAGGTCAAGGTCGAGCAAACCACCGGGTTGCCGGTGCTGACCATCAACATCGACCGCGACAAGGCCGCGCGCTACGGGCTCAATGTCGGCGACGTGCAGGACACCATTGCGGTGGCCGTCGGCGGGCAGAAGGCCGGGACGCTGTATGAAGGTGATCGTCGATTCGACATGGTCGTGCGCTTGTCCGACGCCATGCGCAAGGACATCGACGGGTTGTCGGCACTGCTGATTCCGGTGCCGGCGGCGGGTGGTGATGCCTCCCGTCAGATCGGCTTCATTGCGCTGAAGGACGTTGCCAGCCTCGATCTGGTGCTGGGGCCGAATCAGGTCAGCCGCGAAAACGGCAAGCGCCTGGTGATCATCAGCGCCAACGTGCGTGGGCGCGACATCGGTTCTTTCGTCGCCGAGGCGGGCGAAGTGATCGAGCGCGACGTGCAGGTGCCGGCGGGTTACTGGACCACCTGGGGCGGACAGTTCGAGCAACTGCAATCGGCGGCCAAGCGCTTGCAGATCGTGGTGCCGGTGGCGTTGCTGCTGGTGTTCGGGTTGCTGTTCATGATGTTCAACAACCTCAAGGACGGCTTGCTGGTGTTCACCGGTATTCCGTTTGCGCTGACCGGCGGGGTCATGGCGTTGTGGCTGCGGGACATTCCGCTGTCGATCTCGGCGGGTGTCGGGTTTATCGCGCTGTCCGGTGTGGCGGTGCTCAACGGGCTGGTGATGATCGCTTTCATTCGCAACTTGCGGGAGGAGGGGCGCTCGCTCTCCGAGGCTATTCACGAAGGCGCGCTGACGCGATTGCGTCCGGTGTTGATGACGGCGCTGGTGGCGTCCCTGGGCTTCATTCCAATGGCGCTGGCGACCGGCACCGGGGCCGAGGTGCAGCGACCGCTGGCGACGGTGGTGATTGGCGGGATCCTGTCCTCGACCATTCTCACGTTGCTGATCCTGCCGGCGTTGTATCAGCTGGCGCATCGTCGGGACGAGGAATCGCCCACGGCTGCCTAGCCACTTTTTGCTTCAACAACAGGCCCGCAAATGCGGGCCTTTCTACATAACGGATATGTAATTTCGGCGCCACCGTCACGAAAGGTTCGGATTGTTACCTTGATCCCGTCAGTGACTTGAATGAGGAATCAAAGATGAAACTTGCACAGATTGGCGCGTTTGCCGTGGCTCTGATGATGTCTTCGCTGGTGTTGGCCGAAGGTGGCGGCGATCGCACCTTCGACCGAATGATGACTGCCAACGACCGCTCGATGGAGGTGTTTGCCGCCAAGGAAAAGGCCCGTGATCCGGTCGTCGTGAACGACAAGAAGGACGGCAAGACCCAAGACCTGTAAGTGTGCTGCCAGTGAACGAGCCCGTCATCGCGCATCGATGGTGGGCTTTTTTATGAGTCGTGTTTTGAAGGAAACGAATATGAAAACTCTAAAGCTGTTGGCGTTTACCGCTGTCATGGCGATCTCCTTGAATGCGTTGGCCGAGGGCGGTGGCGACAGAACATTCGACCGGGCGCTCAGTGCCAACACCAAAGCCATGGAGCAGTATGCGGCCAGCCAGGGCAAAGCGGCGCCGGTGGTCAAGGAATACGAGTACGGAATGAAGCTGGATGTGAAGAAGGTGGTGAGCGTTGTCCGGCCAAAGAATGAATGCGCGGTCGTGCCGGCTGCGATGACTTACGAGGACTCCAAGGGGCAGCTCAATACGGTCACTTACAACGTGATGGGGAATTGTCGTCAGCAGGGTGGTTAACGTTAATTCCCGCTGAAGCGCCCGGTTCATGTTCAGTGAGTCGGGCTTTTTTTCATCCATAAAAAAGGCGCCCCGAAGGACGCCAAAGATTCACCTCTTACCAAAGGAGCAAGGAGCTTCTAAAGGTGAATGTGGATTGCTTGTGAAACTCAGAGAATCGCCAGCGGGTATTCGACGATCACCCGCACTTCATCCAGATCCGACTCGAATGCCGTGGCGCGGGTCGTGGCCTGGCGCACACGCAGCGACAGGTCTTTCATCGAACCGCTCTGCACCACGTATTTGACTTCGATGTCACGCTCCCAGCGCTTCTGGTCGGTCAGCGGGTTACCGTCGGCATCACGGCGCATGTACACGGCGTTGGCGTTGGAGTAATCGGCGTCGGTGCCGCGTGCGTAACGGGTCATGAACGACAGGCCCGGCACGCCGTAAGTGGTCATGTCGAGGTCGTAGCGCACCATCCACGAACGCTCTTTGGGTGAGTTGAAGTCGCTGTACTGGATCGAGTTGTCGAGGAAGATCGAGTCGGATTGGCGCAGGTAATCGAAGTCGTCGTTGCCGTTGTTGCGCTGGTGGGAGAGGGCGACGGAGTGCGCGCCGAACTTTACGCCGACGCGGCCGCTCCAGATGTTGTTGTCGAACTCGCCGAGCAACTGTTTGCCTTCGTCGACTGCCTTGTAGTAATTCAGGCCACCGAACAGCGACAGGTCATCCGAGAGCGGATACGTCCAGGCGGTGCCGGCGTAGTACTGGTTCCAGGCGTCTTTCAGGCGGCTGGAGTACAGGCTGAAACTGAGGTTTTTGTTCAGCGCATAATCCCCGCCGCCGTAAGCGATCCAGGGTGAGTTGACCGGGCCGGCATAGAAGGTCGCGAAGTTCTCGCGCAGGTCGCTGGACACCGGCTGGCTCATCGCATGCAGCCGGCCGCCCTGGATCGAGAGGCCTTCGATGCTGGTGTTGGTCGCCGTCACACCGCGAAAGCTTTCCGGCAGCAATCGCGAATCACCCGCCGCAACCACCGGGTTGGCGGGGAACACGTCGCCGACTTTCACCACCGTATCGAAGGCTCGCACTTTGGCCGCACCGCCGACCTTGGTGTATTCGTCCCGCGCTTCACCGTCACTGTTGACCGGCAACACATCGAACGAACTGCGGCCACCGTTGCGGCCATCACCGGTATCGAGTTTCAGACCGATCATCGCAAACGCATCCACCCCGACCCCGATGGTGCCCTGGGTGAAACCGGATTCGAACTTTCCGATGATGCCGTGGGCCCAGGCTTCGGAATAACCATTGCCCGTGGGACTGGACTGGCCGTTGCGGTGGTCACGGTTGAAGTAAAGGTTACGGTTGAGCACCGTCAGGCTGCTGCCTTCGATAAACCCTTCGGGTTTTTCTTCTGCAAACACCGTGGACGGCCCGGCTCCGACAACCACTGCCAGAGCGGCCATCGACATTTTTGTGTTGTTAACCATCAATCACTCCTTGGGTTCGGCAGAACGGGAACGAGCTTCGGCGTGGGTTTTATTGTTCGGCGGACAAGGGGCCGCCGGGAGAGTCGCCGAGTGACATCGTTGCAGGCTGCGGATAACGCGGAGGTGATTGGGGAATTACAATTTCGTTAGATCCCGGAAGTCAGGTCAGAGCCGCAAGGTGGTCGATCGTTTGTGGAAAACGCTCGACCAGTCGAATGAGTGTCGTCGCTTGGGCATTTGGCGTTGCTCGACCTTGTTCCCAGTTTTCGAGGGTTCTAGTGTTGGTTCGCAGGTACATGGCGAAAACTGACCGGGAGAGGTTGAGTTGCTGGCGGATCGCAACAACTTCCTCGGCAGTGATCGGCAATAGTTTGGGTAACTGGACTTTGTGGGTGCGAAGGGTGACCTTGCTTTGGCGCTCGTCGGCCAAAGCCTCAAGGCCCTCCATCAGTTCGGAAAAAATGTCACGTTTCATATTTGGGTTCTCGTGTTGATTTCTGTATCCAGCGCCTGTTTGAAGACTCTTTTCTGGGAAGGCAACAGATCGTCTTGCTCGTTTTTGCTGTACACGGTGAACAGCCAGAATTGGTCGAAACCAGACCACCAGTAATAAATCACTCGTAATCCGCTGCGCTTGCCCTTACCGCGTCGTTGGTCGCAGAAGCGAATTTTACGCAGCCCGCCCGTGCCTTCGATGAGGTCGCCCGCTTCAGGATTTTTTAGCAGCTCCAACTGAAAGCTGCGAAACAGATCATCATCCAGGTAATCGTCCCGGTGCTTCTGGAACGCGGGTAATTCGATAAAAAGAGCATCCATGTTCTGTACGTTACCTGCGTATAGTTTTGTCCCGATGATCGAATTGGTCAAGGCCTCCAGGCCATCCTTTTCGCCCCCTTTTCAACGGTAGTCACCGATCGTAAAAACACCTGTAGGACGAGTCGGCCAGTGTGGTGGGAGCGTTCGACTGATTAGGGAAGAGCCTTGCGATTGACTCGCCGGAACAATCCGCAGCACTATCCGGCCATGACCACCCAACTTCGAATGACCATGATGTGCTCCTCTATGACCGCTTCCGGCGGGCCATAAGGTCATGCATGTCTGGTAAATGACGTGTTACCCAAAGCCCCGCCAGAAATGGACGGGGCTTTTTCATTGCCCGTCCGCACATGGCTCAAGGAGAGAGAAATGTTCGAAATGAAAAGAGCCGACCCGGACGATGCCGGGATAGCGTTCGAGATTCGGCGACTGGCGATCCGGCATCAATGCATCGGTGCCTACAGCGAGCCGCAAATGCTTGACTGGACAAAAGGCTCGGCGGCAGACGGTTATGACACGCTCATGCAAAAGCATTTCTATCTGGGTTACGTTGAGGGTGAGCCCGTGGCAACCGGCATGCTCGATCTGGAGCACCGCGAAATCGGCGCAATCTTCATCCATCCGGATTTCATGCAGCGCGGGCTGGGTAAACGCGTGCTGCACTTTCTGGAGGCGCTGGCACAGGATCTGGGGCTGGCAGAGGTTTGTCTGGATGCGACGTTGAATGCCGCTGATTTTTATCGGCGCTGCGGTTACGTCGGGGAGGGGAGTGCGATCTATCAATCGCCTTCAGGTCTAGAACTGGCCTGCGTGCCGATGGTGAAAAAACTCAACACGGTCTAGACGCAAAAACGGCACCCGAAGATGCCGTTTCTGTTTGTAGCCAGCTATCGCTGAGCGATCAACCCGCCAGGCCCGATTGCTGAACCAGGGTCAGCAGCGGTTGTGGGTAGACGCCGAGGAAGAACGCGACCACGGCGATGGCCAGCAGCATCACGCCACCTGCCTTCTGTTCCCAGTGCAGTTGGGCGTCGTGGCGGCGCAGGTTTGGTTCGATCAGGTACAGGGTGACCATCACGCGCAGGTAGTAGAACACGCCGATGGCGCTGCCCAGAACCAGCGAACCTACCAGCCACCATTGGTGCGACTCGACACCGGTGGCGATGATGTAGAACTTGCCGATGAAGCCTGCGGTCAGCGGGATACCGGCCAGGGACAGCATCATCACGGTCAGTACGGCGGTCAGGTACGGACGGCGCCAGAACAGGCCGCGGTACTCGTACAGCGCGTCTGCGTCACGGCCGTTGTACGGCGAGGACATCAGGGTGATCACGCCGAAGGCGCCGAGGCTGGTGATCACGTAGGTGACCAGGTACACGCCGATGGCTTCCACCGCCAGACCCTTGCTCGCCACCAGTGCAATCAGCAGGTAGCCGAAGTGCGCGATGGACGAGTAACCGAGCAGACGCTTGAGGTTGCTCTGGGTCAGGGCCAGCAGGTTACCGAACAGGATCGAGGCGATGGCGATGATGGTCAGTACGTTGCTCAGTACGCCACTGCTTGCAGCAGGGGAGATCTGGAACAGACGAACCATGACCGCGAACACGGCCACTTTCGAAGCGGTCGCGAGGAACGCGGCCACCGGTGCCGGAGCACCTTCGTAAACGTCCGGCGTCCACAGGTGGAACGGTACCAACGACAGCTTGAACGCCAGACCGATCAGCATCATGCCCAGGCCCAGTTGTGCCAGCGAGCTCGGCAGGCCGGTCGCGGCCAGTGCCTGACCGATGCCGACGAAGCTCAGCGAACCCGAGTCAGCGTACAGCAGCGCCATGCCGAACAGCAGGAACGCGGAACCGGCGGCCGACAGCACCATGTACTTGATGCCGGCTTCCAGCGAACGCTTGTTGAAGAAGGCATAGGCCACCAGACCGTAGACCGGTACCGACAGCAGTTCCAGACCGATGAACAACCCGGCCAGGTGCTGCGCGCTGACCAGAACCAGGCCACCGGCGGCGGCCATCAGGATCAGCAGGTACAGCTCTTCACGGTTGCCCGGGTAACCCGAACCGCCATCGCCGAGGTAGGCGTGGGCGAGGGTGACGCAGGCGAGGGTGGCGACCAGGATCAGCGCCATGTACAGGCAGGCAAAGGTGTCGATCTGCAGCAATGGAGTCACGGCCAGAGGCGCGACTTTCAGGGCTGGCAGAATCGACAGCAAGGCCAGGTTCAGACCTGCCACCGAAATCAGGAAGGTCTGCGAGTGGTTGCGGCGCCAGGCGATTGCCAGCATCACCACGATAATGGTGAGGCTGGTGATCAACAGTGGCGCAAGCGCAATAAAGTGTTGAATCGTGAATTCCATAGCGCTCTTACCGGGCCGAAGCGAGTTGAGTGAAGGCGGTGCCGAGCCACTGCTGCACGCCATGCATCGTGGCGGCGGAAGTGTCGAGGAACGGTTGCGGGTAGACGCCGAGGTAAATCAGCAGTACCGCAAGGCCCAGCACCATGATCAGTTCGCGACCGTCCATGCCGTGCAGGATCGAATCCGATTTGGACGGACCGAAGTAAGCGCGGTGGATCATGATCAGCGAGTAGACCGAACCGAACACCAGACCGGAGGTGGCAATCGCGGTGATCCATGGAGCACTGGCGAACGTACCGATCAGGATCAGGAACTCGCCGACGAAGTTACCGGTGCCCGGCAGACCCAGCGATGCGGCTGCGAAGAACAGGCTGATCGCCGGCAGGTAAGCGATACGCGACCACAGACCGCCCATCTCACGCATGTCACGAGTGTGCAGACGCTCGTACAGCTGACCGCTGAGGATAAACAGTGCGGCGGCCGACAGACCGTGCGCCAGCATCTGGATCACTGCACCTTGCAGCGCCAGCTGGCTGCCGGAGTAGATGCCGATCAGTACGAAGCCCATGTGGGAAACGGACGAGAAGGCGATCAGACGCTTGATGTCGGTTTGCGCGAAAGCGAGGAACGCACCGTAGAAGATCCCGATCAGACCGAGGGTCATGGCGATCGGCGCGAACTCGGCCGAGGCATTCGGGAACAGCGGCAGGGCGAAACGCAGCAGACCGTAGGCCGCGGTTTTCAGCAAGATACCGGCGAGGTCGACGGAACCTGCAGTCGGCGCCTGGGCGTGAGCGTCAGGCAGCCAGGAGTGGAACGGAACCACTGGCAGCTTGACCGCGAAGGCGATGAAGAAGCCGAGCATCAGGATGTACTCGGTGGTCATCGACATCTTGGTCTTCAACAGATCGGCGTAGTTGAAGGTGATCACGCCGGTGCTGTTGTAGTTGACCAGGACCAGACCGAGGATCGCCACCAGCATGATCAGGCCGGAAGCCTGAGTGAAGATGAAGAACTTGGTCGCGGCGTAGATACGGGTTTTCTTGCCGTCCGAAGAACTGTGACCCCAGAGCGCGATGAGGAAGTACATCGGCACCAGCATCATTTCCCAGAAGAAGAAGAACATGAACAGGTCGAGGGCGAGGAACACGCCGACAACGCCGCCCAGGATCCACATCAGGTTCAGGTGGAAGAAGCCAACGTGACGCTGGATCTCTTTCCACGAGCAGAGTACCGACAGGATACCCAGCAGACCGGTCAGCAGGATCATCAGCAGCGACAGGCCGTCGAGGGCCAGGTGCACGTTGATGCCGAAGCGCTGGATCCAGACGTGCTTGAACTCAAGCGCCCAGGTCGGATCGGCGCCAGGCGCCGGAGCAAATGAATAGTCACCGTGGGCCCACAGCCAGAGGCCGAGGGCGAGTTCCAGGGTCATGGTCAACAGCGCAATCCAGCGGGGGAGGGTAGCGCCGAAGCGCTCACCCATCCAGCACAGCAGGCCGCCGATGAAGGGGATCAGGATTAGCCAAGGCAGAATCATGACGGGCTCGTTTCCTTTCGCAAATTCGCAAGGTTCATATCAGACCGCTACCAGCACGACAGCGCCGATGACCAACACGGCACCAGCAGCCATCGAAGCAGCGTACCAACGCAGTTGACCGGTTTCGGTACGGCTCAGGGCAGTGTGACCACCCTTGGCCATGCGCGGGATCAGACCGATGGTCTGGTCGAGCGGGTCTTTGCGCAGCATGTGGCTGATCGCAAGGTACGGCTTGACGAACAGTTTGTCGTAGATCCAGTCGAAGCCCCAGGCAGCGAACCACCAGGCCGAAAGGAGACGGCCGATGCCGCTGTTGGCGATCGCGGTCACGAAGCGACGCTTGCCGAGGAACAGCAGGGCCGCCAGCAGGATACCGGCCAGGGCGATGGCGCCCGAGGCGATTTCCAGACTGTGCTTGGCTTCGCCACCGGCATGGCCAACGCTCTCGGGCAGTACGCCGTGCAGCGGTGGAACGATCATGGCGCCGACGAAGGTCGACAGCACGATCAGCACCGACAGCGGCAGCCAATGCGCGATGCCGTGACCGGCGTGGGCTTCGGTCTTGGCTTCACCGTGGAACGCGATGAAGATCAGGCGGAAGGTGTACAGCGAGGTCATGAATGCGCCGACCAGACCTGCGTAAAGCAGACCGTGGTTGCCGCTGGCGAACGCTTCCCAGAGGATTTCGTCCTTGGAGTAGAAACCTGCGGTCACCAGCGGCAGGGCGGCCAGAGCGGCACCACCGACGATGAAGCTGGCGTAGGCCAGCGGCAGTTTCTTCCACAGGCCGCCCATCTTGAAGATGTTCTGCTCGTGGTGGCAGGCAACGATCACCGCACCGGAGGCAAGGAACAGCAGGGCCTTGAAGAAGGCGTGGGTCATCAGGTGGAAGATCGCACCTTCCCAGGCGCCAACGCCCAGCGCCAGGAACATGTAGCCGATCTGGCTCATGGTCGAGTAGGCGAGGATACGTTTGATGTCGGTTTGCACCAGTGCGGCGAAACCGGCCAGTACCAGGGTCACACCACCGACGATGCCGACCAGGTGCAGGATGTCCGGCGCCAGGGCGAACAGACCGTGGGTACGGGCGATCAGGTAGACACCGGCAGTAACCATGGTTGCGGCGTGGATCAGTGCCGAAACCGGGGTAGGGCCGGCCATCGCGTCCGCCAGCCAGGTCTGCAGCGGCAGTTGAGCCGATTTACCGACCGCACCACCCAGCAGCATCAGGGTTGCCAGCACGATCCAGAAATCGCCGACCTTGAAGTGCTCAGGCGCCTTCACCAGCAGTTCCTGGACGTTCAGCGTGCCCAGTTGCTGGAACAGGATGAACAGGCCGATCGCCATGAACACGTCGCCGATACGGGTGACGATGAAGGCTTTCAGTGCGGCGTTACCGTTGTTGCGGTTGCTGTAGTAGAAACCGATCAACAGGTACGAGCACAGGCCCACGCCTTCCCAACCGAAGTAGATGAACAGCAGGTTATCGCCGAGGATCAGGAACAGCATGCTGGCGATAAACAGGTTGGTGTACGAGAAGAAGCGCGAGTAACCGTCTTCGCCACGCATGTACCAGGAGGCAAACAGGTGGATCAGGAAGCCGACACCGACGACCACACCGAGCATGGTCACGGACAGACCATCCAGGTACAGCGCGAAGTTAGGCTGGAAACCTTCCACCGACATCCAGCGCCACAGCACTTGGGTGTAGACGCCACCTTCCGGTGGCGCGACGTTGAATTGCCAGATCACGTAGGCTGCGACAATGGCAGACAGGCCGATGGAGCCGACACCGATCAGCGCCGACAGGTTTTCCGAGAAGCGGCCGCGGGAAAACGACAGCAACAGGAACCCGATCAGAGGGAATACGAAAGTCAGAAAGAGTAGGTTCATCCGCGCATCTCACTGGCAGCGTCGATATCGAGCGTGTGGAAGCGGCGATACAGTTGCAGCAGGATCGCCAGGCCAATACTGGCTTCGGCGGCTGCAAGGCTGATCACCAGGATGAACATGATCTGTCCATCCGGTTGCGCCCAGCGGGCGCCCGCAACGATGAAGGCCAGTGCAGAGGCGTTCATCATTACTTCCAGACTCATCAACACGAACAAAATGTTGCGGCGGACCATCAGGCCGACCAGACCAAGGCAGAACAGGATGCCGGCAACGGCTAAACCATGTTCGAGAGGGATAGCAGGCATGTCTTACTCCTTCGCCTCGTTACGGCCCAAATGGAACGCCGTGACGGCTGCAGCGAGCAGCAGCATCGAGGCGAGTTCGACCACCAGCAGATACGGACCGAACAGGCTGATGCCCACGGCTTTTGCATCGACGGTGGTGTGGCCGATGGCCTGACCGCTCTGGTGAGCGAACAGCACATACAGCAGTTCGGCCAGCAGCAGGGCGGCGAGAATCACCGGCCCCGCCCATATCCCGGGCTTGAGCCAGGTGCGTTCCTGCTGAACCGAGGCGGGACCGAGGTTCAGCATCATCACCACGAACACGAACAGCACCATGATGGCGCCAGCGTAGGCGATCACTTCCAGCACGCCGGCGAACGGAGCGCCGAGTGCGAAGAAGGTCATGGCCACGGCGATCAACGAAATGATCAGGTAGAGCAGGGCGTGCACAGGATTGGTGTTGGTGACCACACGCAGTGTGGACACAACAGCGATACCCGATGCGAAATAGAAAGCGAATTCCATCGTTCTTCCTTAAGGCAGCAAGCTCTTCACGTTGATCGGCTCGGCTTCGTTTTGTGCGGCGCCTTTCGGCTTGCCCGCAACGGCCATACCTGCAACACGATAGAAGTTGTAATCAGGGTTTTTGCCGGGGCCGGAGATCAGCAGATCTTCTTTCTCGTACACCAGGTCCTGACGTTTGAACTCGGCCATCTCGAAATCCGGGGTCAGCTGGATCGCGGTGGTCGGGCAGGCTTCCTCGCAGAGACCGCAGAAAATGCAGCGCGAGAAGTTGATACGGAAGAAGTCCGGATACCAGCGACCGTCTTCGGTTTCAGCTTTCTGCAGCGAGATGCAACCCACCGGGCACGCCACGGCGCACAGGTTGCAGGCCACGCAGCGTTCTTCGCCATCGGGGTCGCGGGTCAGGACGATGCGGCCACGGTAGCGTGGTGGCAGGTAGACCGGCTCTTCCGGGTATTGCAGGGTGTCGCGCTTGCGAAAGCCATGGCCGAAGACCATGACCAGGCTGCGCAACTGGGTACCGGTACCCTTAACGATGTCGCCAATATATTTGAACATGGGTCAAATCCTCACTGAACCGCAACCGCAGGCGTGTTCCACAACACGATTGCAGCGGTCACCAGCAAATTGATCAGGGTCAGTGGCAGGCAGAATTTCCAGCTGAAATCCATCACCTGGTCATAACGCGGACGCGGGATGGAAGCGCGCAGCAGGATGAACAGCATGATGAAGAACGCGGTCTTCAGTGCGAACCAGACGAAGGACAGTTGCGGCAGGATGCCGAACGGACCGTGCCAGCCACCGAAGAACAGGGTGACCAGCAGCGCCGAGATCAGAATGATGCCGATGTATTCACCGACGAAGAACATGCCCCATTTCATACCGGCGTATTCAATGTGGTAACCGTCGGCCAGTTCCTGTTCCGCTTCCGGCTGGTCGAACGGGTGACGGTGAGTCACGGCCACGCCAGCGATGAAGAAGGTACAGAAGCCGAAGAACTGCGGAATGATGAACCACAGGTTCTGCGCCTGGTACTCGACGATGTCGCGCATGTTGAACGAGCCGACCTGCACCACGATGCCCATCAGGGCCAGGCCCATGAACACTTCGTAGGACACAGTCTGCGCCGAGGCACGCAAGCTGCCCAGCAGGGCGAACTTGTTGTTGCTCGACCAGCCGGCGAACAGCACCGCGTAGACCGAAAGACCAGCCATGGCGAAGAAGAACAGCAGGCCGATGTTCAGATCCGCCACGCCCCAGGTCGGGGTGATCGGGATGATCGCGAAGGCGATCAGCAGGGCGGACATGGCCACCACCGGTGCCAGGGTGAAGATCACCTTGTCGGCAAACGGCGGGGTCCAGTCTTCCTTGAAGAACATCTTCAGCATGTCGGCTGCGATCTGGAACATGCCGAACGGGCCAACGCGGTTCGGACCGTAACGGTCCTGCCACCAGCCCAGCAGGCGACGCTCGACAAAGCTGAGCAACGCGCCTGCGACCACCACGGCCAGCAGGATCACGATGGCTTTGATGACCGTCAGGATCACATCGATCACTTCAGGGGTGAACCAGGTCATTGCGCTGCCTCCTGCAGACCATCCACGGATACGCCGGCGAATGCCGGTGGAATGCCGGCGATGCCCGCAGGCAATGCCACCAGACCTGCGCCCAGCTCTTCATTGATGCGCAGCGGCAGACGCAGGGTCTGGCCGGCAACATTGAGGCTCAGCAGTGCGCCATCGTTGACGCCCAGGCGATCCGCTTCGGACTTGGCCAGTGCAACGTAGGCGGCCGGAATGCGTTCCTGAACCGGAGCGGCTTTCGAAGAGTTTTCTTCGCTGCCGAACAGGTGGAAGAACGGCACGGCTTGCCAGGTGCCTTGGGCAGGGTTGAACGCTCGCGGAACACTGGCGAACCAGTTCAGCGAATCACCGGTGCTTTCGATCAGGCGGGTGCCCGGATCGCCAGCGCGCAGGTGACCACCGACTTCGTCCTGGAACTTGTTCCAGGCTTGCGGCGAGTTCCAGCCCGGCGACCATGCAAAAGGAACCTGCTGACGCGGTTCGGCGGAGCCCGAGTAACCTTCCATCGAGAAGGCGAACGCGGTGTCCTTGTCTTGCGGAGTACGTGGTTCGTGAACGCTGATGTCGGCGCGCATCGCGGTGCGACCGGAGTAACGCAGCGGCTCACGCGCCAGTTTCAGACCCTTGATGCGGAACGAGGCGGACGGCGCGGCGTCGACGATACGCGCCAATTGCGTGGTGCTCGAAGCAACGGCAGCGGTCACGTGGTCGAGTTGCGTCCAGTCGATCGGCTGGTTCAGCAGGGTAGCGCGCAGGGCGTGCAGCCAGCGCCAGCCTTCGTGGACCAGAATGCTTGCGTCCATGTATTGCGGGTCGAAAACCTGGAAGAAGCGCTGGGCGCGGCCTTCCTGGCTGACCAGCGTACCGTCGCCTTCAGCGAAGCTGGCGGCTGGCAGAACCAGATGTGCGCGGTCGCTGGTGGCGGTCTTCTGATGGTCGGCAACGATCACTACTTTCGCAGCGTTCAGTGCCGCATCGACCTTGGCCTTGGCGGTACGGGTGTACAGATCGTTTTCCAGAACGACGATGGCGTCGGCCTTGCCGTCGATGACCGCTTGCAGCGCGGCATCAACCGATTCACCACCGAGCATGGCCAGACCGAGGCTGTTGGCTTCCGGCACGATCAGGCTGATCGAACCGTTCTTTTCGCGCAGCTTCAGGGCCTTGGCGATGTTCGCAGCCGCTTCGATCAGGGCTTTGGAGCCCAGCGAAGTACCGGCGATGATCAGCGGACGCTTGGCGGCGAGCAAAGCGTCGGCGATGCGTTTGGCCAGTTCCAGGGCTTCGGCGTCCAGACCTTCGACGGCAGGCGCGCTGGCGTCCAGGGCGTGAGCCACGGCGAAACCGATGCGGGCCAGATCGTCCGGAGCGGCGTGTACGCATTCTTCGGCGATGTCGTCGAGCTTGGTTTCAGCCAGGCTGGCGATGAACAGCGGGTTCAGCTCGTGCTGACCGATGTTCTTCACGGCGGCGTCGAGCCAAGGCTGAACGCGCATGGCTTCGGCCATGTCTTCGGCCTTGCCTTTTACCGACTGACGCAGGGCCAAGGCCATACGGGCGGCGGTCTGGGTCAGGTCTTCACCGAGGACGAACACGGCGTCGTGGTCTTCGATGTCGCGCATGTTCGGCACTGGCAGCGGGCTGTCTTTCAGCACTTGCAGGACCAGACGGATGCGTTCCAGCTCGGAGGCTTCGATACCGGAGTAGAAGTGCTCGGCGCCGACCAGCTCACGCAACGCGTAGTTGCTTTCGAGGCTGGCACGCGGCGAACCGATACCGACGATGTTGCGACCGCGCAGCAGGTCGGCGGCTTTATCCAGCGCGTCGTCCAGGCTCAGCTTGGTGCCGTCGGCCAGCAGTGGCTGACGTGGACGGTCGGTGCGGTTGACGTAGCCATAACCGAAACGGCCACGGTCGCACAGGAAGTACTGGTTCACCGAACCGTTGTAACGGTTTTCGATGCGACGCAGTTCGCCGTAACGCTCGCCCGGGGAGATGTTGCAACCGCTCGAGCAGCCATGGCAGATGCTCGGCGAGAACTGCATGTCCCATTTACGGTTGTAGCGCTCGGAGTGAGTCTTGTCGGTGAACACACCGGTCGGGCAGACCTCGGTGAGGTTGCCGGAGAACTCGCTTTCGAGGGTGCCGTCTTCAACGCGACCGAAGTACACGTTGTCGTGGGCGCCGAATACGCCGAGGTCGGTGCCGCCGGCGTAGTCCTTGTAGAAACGCACGCAGCGGTAGCAGGCGATGCAGCGGTTCATTTCGTGGGAAATGAACGGGCCCAGTTGCTGGTTCTGGTGGGTGCGCTTGGTGAAGCGATAACGGCGCTCGTTGTGGCCGGTCATCACGGTCATGTCTTGCAGGTGGCAGTGACCGCCTTCCTCGCACACAGGGCAGTCGTGCGGGTGGTTGGTCATCAGCCATTCAACAACACTGGCGCGAAACGCCTTGGATTCTTCATCGTCGATGGAGATCCAGGTGTTGTCGGTGGCAGGCGTCATGCAGGACATGACGATGCGACCACGGGTGTCGTTCTCGTCGGTGTACTGCTTGACCGCGCACTGGCGGCAGGCCCCGACGCTACCAAGCGCGGGGTGCCAGCAGAAATAAGGGATGTCGAGGCCCAGCGACAGACATGCCTGTAACAGGTTGTCTGCCCCGTCGACTTCGAGCGCTTTGCCGTCTACGTGGATAGTGGCCATGGTTCAAAGGTCTTCGTTGGCCCGGTGTCAGCGGGCGTGGCTAATGGAATCTTGTTATCCGTCCGAATCCAGTCAGCCCCGAAAGGCGTCATCGGACGAAAGGCGAAGGGCACGGACCCTTCGCCTTTTTTAAGCGTTTACGCGCCGACTACGATCGGCTTCGCCAGAGGCGGGACGGCGGCGCTTGCGGGCGCGATACCGGCTTCGAACTCTGGACGGAAGTATTTGATGGCACTGCCCAACGGCTCCACGGCACCCGGTGCGTGAGCACAGAAGGTCTTGCCCGGGCCGAGGAAGTTGACCAGACCCAGCAGGGTCTCGATGTCGCCTGGCTGGCCGCGGCCTTGTTCGATGGCCATCAGCAGCTTGACGCTCCATGGCAGGCCATCACGGCAAGGGGTGCAGAAACCGCAGGATTCGCGGGCGAAGAACTGCTCCATGTTGCGCAGCAGGGACACCATGTTGACGCTGTCGTCCACCGCCATGGCCAGGCCGGTACCCATACGGGTGCCCACCTTGGCGATGCCGCCGGCGTACATTTGTGCGTCGAGGTGTTCCGGCAACAGGAAACCGGTACCGGCGCCGCCTGGCTGCCAGGCCTTGAGCTTGTAACCGTCGCGCATGCCGCCGGCGTAGTCTTCGAACAGCTCGCGACCGGTCACGCCGAATGGCAGTTCCCACAGACCAGGGTTCTTGACCTTGCCGGAGAAGCCCATGAGCTTGGTGCCCATGTCTTCGCTGCCGTCGCGGGCCAACGATTTGTACCAGTCCACGCCGTCGGCGATGATCGCCGGCACGTTGCACAGGGTTTCAACGTTGTTCACGCAGGTCGGCTTGCCCCACACGCCAACGGCGGCAGGGAAGGGCGGCTTGGAGCGCGGGTTGGCGCGGCGGCCTTCGAGGGAGTTGATCAGTGCGGTTTCTTCACCGCAGATGTAACGCCCGGCGCCGGTGTGGACGAACAGCTCGAAATCGAAGCCGCTGCCCAGGATGTTCTTGCCCAGCAGGCCCGCTGCCTTGGCTTCTTCCACGGCACGGTTCAGGTGCTTGGCGGCGGTGGTGTACTCGCCACGCAGGAAGATGTAGCCACGGTAGGTTTTCAGTGCACGGGCACTGATCAGCATGCCTTCGATCAGCAGATGGGGCAGTTGCTCCATCAGCATGCGGTCTTTCCAGGTGTTCGGCTCCATTTCATCCGCGTTGCACAGCAGGTAGCGGATGTTGATGGATTCGTCTTTTGGCATCAGGCCCCACTTCACGCCAGTGGGGAAACCTGCACCGCCGCGACCTTTGAGGCCGGCGTCTTTCACGGTCTGGACGATGGCGTCCTGATCCATGTCGGCGAAGGCTTTGCGCGCAGCGGCGTAACCGTTCTTGGCCTGGTACTCGTCGAGCCACACGGCTTCGCCGTCGTCACGCAGGCGCCAGGTCAGCGGGTGAGTCTCGGCCGAACGCTGGATGCGGTTGGCCGGACCGAAAGAAGTCAGGGTCATACGTAGCCCTCGAGCAGTTTGGCGACGCCGGCAGGCTGGACATCGCCAAAGGTGTCGTCATCGATCATCAGCGCCGGTGCCTTGTCGCAGTTGCCGAGGCAGCAGACCGGCAGCAGGGTGAAGCGACCGTCGGCGGTGGTCTGACCCAGGCCGATACCCAGGTTGTTCTGGATTTCGCTGACCACCGACTCGTGGCCGCCGATGTAGCAGACCATGCTGTCGCAGACGCGAATGATGTGACGGCCGACCGGCTGACGGAAAATCTGGCTGTAGAACGTGGCCACGCCTTCAACGTCGCTGGCCGGGATGCCGAGGATCTCGCCGATGGCGTACAGGGCGCCGTCCGGCACCCAGCCGCGTTCCTTCTGGACGATCTTCAGGGCTTCGATCGACGCCGCGCGCGGGTCTTCGTAGTGATGCAGCTCGTGCTCGATGGCCGAGCGCTCGGTTTCACTCAGGGTGAAACGGTCTGTCTGGATAAGCGTGCTGTTCATGCTTAGCGGTCCACGTCGGCCATAACGAAGTCGATACTACCCAGGTACGCAATCAGGTCCGCGACCATGCTGCCTTTGATCACCGAAGGGATCTGCTGCAGGTGGGCGAAGCTCGGAGTACGGATCCGGGTACGGTAGCTCATGGTGCCGCCGTCGCTCGTCAGGTAATAACTGTTGATGCCCTTGGTCGCTTCGATCATCTGGAAGGATTCGTTGGCCGGCATGACCGGGCCCCACGAAACCTGCAGGAAGTGCGTGATCAAGGTTTCGATGTGCTGCAGCGTGCGCTCTTTCGGCGGCGGCGTGGTCAGCGGGTGATCCGCCTTGTACGGGCCTTCCGGCATGTTGCGCAGGCACTGGTCGATGATCTTGACGCTCTGGCGCATCTCTTCGACGCGAACCATGCAGCGGTCGTAGGCATCGCCGTTGGCAGCCAGCGGCACTTCGAACTCGAAGTTCTCGTAGCCGGAGTATGGGCGCGCCTTACGCAGGTCGAAGTCGCAACCGGTGGAACGCAGGCCGGCACCGGTGACGCCCCATTCCAGGGCCTCTTTGGTGTTGTACTGGGCAACGCCGATGGTACGACCCTTGAGGATGCTGTTCTGCAGGGCGGCCTTGGTGTATTCGTCGAGGCGCTTCGGCAGCCATTCAACGAAGTCTTTCACCAGTTTTTCCCAGCCGCGCGGCAGGTCGTGGGCGACGCCACCGATGCGGTACCAGGCCGGGTGCAGACGGAAACCGGTGATGGCTTCAATCACCGTGTACGCCTTCTGGCGGTCGGTGAAGGTGAAGAACACCGGGGTCATGGCGCCGACGTCCTGGATGTAGGTACCCAGGAACAGCAGGTGGCTGGTGATCCGGAAGAACTCGGCCATCATGATGCGGATGACGTCGACCTTTTCGGGCACCTTGATGCCGGCCAGCTTCTCGACCGAGAGCACGTACGGCAGGTTGTTCATCACGCCGCCGAGGTAGTCGATACGGTCGGTGTACGGAATGAAGCTGTGCCAGGACTGACGCTCGGCCATCTTCTCGGCGCCACGGTGGTGGTAACCGATGTCCGGAACGCAGTCGACGATCTCTTCACCGTCCAGTTGCAGGATGATGCGGAACGCACCGTGAGCCGAAGGGTGGTTCGGACCCAGGTTGAGGAACATGTAGTCCTCGTTCGGGCCGGAACGCTTCATGCCCCAGTCTTCAGGACGGAAGCGCGCGGCTTCTTCCTCAAGCTGCTGCTTGGCCAGGTTCAGGCTGAACGGATCGAATTCGGTGGCACGCGCCGGGAAGTCCTTGCGCAGCGGGTGACCTTCCCAGGTCGGCGGCATCATGATGCGCGACAGGTGCGGGTGACCTTTGAAGTCGATGCCGTACATGTCCCAGACTTCACGCTCGTACCAGTTGGCGTTCGGCCAGATGCTGGTGACGGTCGGCAAGCTGAGGTCGCTCTCGGACAAGGCGACCTTGATCATCACGTCACTATTACGTTCCAGCGACATGAGGTGATAGAACACGGTGAAATCGGCACCGCTCGGCAGCCCTTGACGCTTGGTGCGCAGACGCTCGTCCACGCCGTGCAGGTCATAGAGCATGACGTACGGCTTGGGCAGGTTGCGCAGGAAGGTCAGGACTTCGACGAGTTTGGCGCGAGCCACCCACAGCACCGGCATGCCGGTGCGGGTCGGCTGAGCGGTGAACGCTTCGGCGCCAAAACGGTTGTTCAGTTCGACGACCACATCCTGGTCGTCTGCCTTATAAGGCGGGATGTACAGAGCACTGCCTGTAGTCATGGTTATTTTTTCGCTTTCGGTCAACGTAAAGAATGAAGCCAGCTTCTCGTTTCTTTGAAACAGACTGGATCAGACTTCGTCAGGGCTGCGCAGGTTGGTGACTGCGATTCGCTGTTCGCGGCGCTGTTCCTTCTGCGAAGGCATGTCGGCGCGATAAACGCCTTGATCGCCAACGACCCAGGAAAGTGGGCGACGCTCCTGGCCAATGGATTCCTGCAACAGCATCAAGCCTTGCAGAAATGCTTCTGGACGGGGCGGGCAGCCAGGTACGTAGACGTCAACGGGCAGGAACTTGTCCACCCCCTGAACCACGGAGTAGATGTCGTACATGCCGCCGGAGTTGGCGCACGAACCCATCGAGATCACCCACTTGGGCTCGAGCATCTGCTCGTACAGGCGCTGAATGATCGGCGCCATCTTGATGAAGCAGGTCCCGGCGATAACCATGAAGTCGGCCTGACGCGGTGATGCCCGGATAACTTCGGCGCCGAAGCGCGCGATGTCGTGGGGCGCCGTGAAGGCGGTGGTCATTTCCACGTAGCAGCACGAAAGACCGAAGTTGTACGGCCACAGGGAGTTTTTACGTCCCCAGTTGACCGCGCCACTCAGCACGTCTTCCAGCTTGCCCATGAAAATGTTTTTGTGGACTTGATCCTCTAACGGATCGGAAACGGTTTCCCGCTGGCCGATCGGATACTGCTCGTTAGGAGCATCGGGGTCGATTCTGGTGAGATTGTATTGCATTGCCAAAGCCTCATTGTTTCAGCTTCGCCTGTCGCTTGCGACGAGCTTCCGGAGCCCAGTCAAGGGCGCCCACTCGGAACAGGTAGACAAGACCTGCCAACAGAATTGCTATGAAAACGAGAGCTTCGACGAATCCGGTCCAGCCGCTTTCGCGGACGGACACAGACCATGCAAAGAGAAAGAGGGCTTCGATATCGAAGATCACGAACAGCATCGCGACCAGATAGAATTTGGCTGAGAGCCGCAAGCGGGCGCCACCGGTAGGTAGCATGCCGGACTCGAACGGTTCGTTTTTGCTGCGGCCCCAGGCTTTTGACCCGAGGAGGCTGGAGACGCCGAGCATGAAGGCACACAGGCCGACTACACCCAGAAGGAAAATGGCAAAGCCCCAGTTGTGGGCCATGAGTCCTGTCGCTTCGGGCATGCTGGAAATCCTTAACAGAGAGCAAAGGTCTCTGAGCTTGATAAAGAAATAAGGCAGTGACGATATGTCGCAGCAATCAATCGCGCTGATTTTATGGCTAAACACCCGGCAAGTAAAATTCCTATAGCGAAATTATTTATTGGAATAAGGACATAGCGCACCTCGAAGGGCCCGCAGCCCATGCGTTGCGGGCATTAGCCGGGATTTCACGAATTATGTTTTGTAGGAAATGTAACGAACATAGTTGCCGCTAAATGATAATTAATATCGTTTGGAGCGGTTTCGTAACTGTTTAACGGGTCAGTAGTTGGGAAGTTGTCTTATATGCGCGTTACTGCAAGTAGCGGCGGCGCCCGTTTTAGCCGATTTTTCAGATGCGGATACCGCTCTGGATCAATGTTTTGCCTGACAGGCTGTGCCATTTCCTGAAACTCCCGGAAAACCGCAGGCAAAAAAAACGCCCCGAACCAGTCGGGGCGTCAGTTTTTCGGCAGTGCGGTTAGCTTTCTATACGGTCCGCAAAGGCCGCTCGCTCAGGCGAAGTCGATCAGTGGAACTGTTCTTCTTCGGTCGAACCGGTCAGCGCGGTCACCGAGGACGTGCCGCCCTGGATCACGGTGGTCATGTCATCGAAGTAGCCAGTGCCCACTTCCTGCTGGTGAGCCACGAAGGTGTAACCCTTGGCGGCGTCAGCGAATTCCTGCTCTTGCAGCTTCACGTAGGCAGTCATGTCGTTGCGGGCGTAGTCGTGCGCCAGGTTGAACATGCTGTGCCACATGTTGTGAATGCCGGCCAGGGTGATGAACTGGTGCTTGTAACCCATGGCGGACAGTTCGCGCTGGAACTTGGCGATGGTCGCGTCGTCCAGGTTTTTCTTCCAGTTGAAGGAAGGCGAGCAGTTGTACGACAGGATCTGGTCCGGGTATTCCTTTTTGATCGCTTCGGCGAAGCGACGGGCTTCTTCCAGGTCCGGCTTGGCGGTTTCGCACCAGATCAGGTCGGCGTACGGCGCGTAGGCCAGGCCACGGGCGATCGCCTGGTCCAGACCGGCACGAACCTTGTAGAAACCTTCCTGGGTACGGGTGCCAGTCACGAACGGCTGGTCGTACGGGTCGCAGTCGGAAGTCAGCAGGTCGGCAGCGTTGGCGTCGGTACGGGCCAGGATGATGGTCGGTACACCGGCAACGTCGGCAGCCAGACGAGCAGCGGTCAGCTTCTGTACGGCCTCCTGGGTTGGAACCAGAACCTTGCCGCCCATGTGGCCGCATTTCTTCACGGAAGCCAGTTGGTCTTCGAAGTGAACGCCGGCGGCGCCTGCTTCGATCATGCTCTTCATCAGCTCGTAGGCGTTCAGTACGCCGCCGAAACCGGCTTCAGCGTCAGCCACGATTGGTGCGAAGTAGTCGATGTAGCCTTCGTCGCCCGGGTTCTTGCCGGCTTTCCACTGGATCTGGTCGGCACGACGGAACGAGTTGTTGATGCGCTTGACCACGGTTGGAACCGAGTCCACCGGGTACAGCGACTGGTCCGGGTACATCGATTCGGCGGAGTTGTTGTCCGCAGCGACTTGCCAGCCCGACAGGTAGATCGCCTGGATACCGGCTTTCACCTGTTGAACAGCCTGGCCGCCGGTCAGGGCGCCCATGCAGTTGACGAAATCTTTCTCTGGGCGGAAGGACGGCTTGGCACCCTGGGTGACCAGATTCCACAGCTTCTCGGCGCCCATTTTCGCAAAAGTGTGCTCTGGTTGAACCGAGCCACGCAGACGGACGACGTCAGCAGCGGAGTAATTGCGAGTCACGCCTTTCCAGCGCGGGTTTTCAGCCCAGTCTTTTTCAAGGGCTGCAATTTGCTGTTCGCGTGTCAGTGCCATGGAGATAAACCTCGTCGCGTCTTTATGAAAAGTTGTTCTGCGGTGGAAAATTCCTTGCGCTCGCTGACCAGAAGCTTAGGTGGTCAGGTCGGGTTTGGCGGGGCGGGCGACGGGATGAACGATGGGCTCGAGGGGAAGTGAGCAGGTAAAGGCGAACTGGCGGGCACATTCGGGCGTCGTGGGCCTTTATGCGAACTACAGTGTAAAGCCGGGTTACCTAATTACGCTTCCGTCCCTCGGGACAACTTCGTTCCAGTCGGCAACCTCGTCAAACACACCTTGTGGGCGGTACAGACACGAAACGGCTCGCGGGGATGGTTGCGAGCATCGCTTCGAAGGCCCTTGCCAGGGCCTCTGATTAGCGGGAGCGAGGCCATCATGCCTTCGCTTTTTTGGCTCGTCAAACGTTTTGTAGTGCTTTTTTTCAAGCACTACATCTTTCGTCTAATACGACTAATCAGTCAGTTTTTGGTGCTTTAGTCCAACGTGTCGACTTTCACCCGCAACGTCATGTCATCCCGGCCTTGAGTCGAGTAGCTGCGGGCCAGACCCTGTTTGTCGGCCTGGGTCTGGCGATTCACGCCGGCGAGGGTGATCCATTCGCCCAGGCGCCCGGTGACAGTTGTGTCGGTGCTTTGCACGTTCACTACATCGGGACGTTCCTGGCTCATGCGGTCACGGTTGGTACTGATCGCCAGGTGAACGGTTTCGCCGGTGACACTGGCGGTGACGTAAAACCCCTGGGTGACGTTGCGATATTGCGTCTGGCTGCTGTAATCGCCGTAGGAGTTGGTCTGGCTGCTGGTGATTGGCACGCTTTGGCCGACCTGGATCAGCGCCGGTGCGCCTTCGCTGGCCTGAATCTGCTGAATGCCGCCGTCACGGCTGGCAGTGCTGCGGCTGATGATGCGGGTCTGCGCGCCGTTGACCGAATAGCCTTCATCGCCACGACCGTTGTTTTCGTTGGTGTCGACCGTGATCAGCAGGCGCTTGGGCGCGGTGTCGAGTTGCGAGAGCAGGTCCTTGAGTTCTTCGATCTTGCCGGGCTCGGCCTTGACGATCAGTTGGTTGCCATAGGCGCTGACCTGGCCGTCCTTGCCGAGGAAATCCTGAGCCACCGGCAGCATGTCGGCGCTGGTGTGGTACTTGAGGGGCACGATTTCTGTGGCTGCCATCACCGAAAAACTGCAGCCGAGCAGCAGGGTGGTGAGCAGGGTGCGTAGGGACATGTCCGTTATCTCCGCTTTCGAAAGGCTTGATATTGCCAGTTTGTCGGCCCGGGGTGGGGCAAGTTGAATCGTAGACAGCAAAACGCCCCGGCATCCGAAAATGGCAGGGCGTTTTGTGGTGTTCTGAAGGGCCTCTTCGCGAGCAAGCCCGCTCCCACATTGGATCTCTGCCGGGCACAAAATCTGTGTTCGCAGGAGATCTCCTGTGGGAGCGGGCTCGCCCGCGAATGCCGCGACGCGGACTTATGCCGAGTGACGAACCATGTCGACATGCGGAATCCCTGCTTCCAGAAATTCCTCGCTGACCAGGTTAAAACCCAGGCGCTCATAGAACGCCGTGGCCTGAACCTGGGCGCTGAGCATCTGCTGTTTCAGGCCGCGTGCTTCCGCTTCGGCAATCACCGCTTGCATCAGCGCATCGCCGACCTTCAGCCCACGCCAGTCCTTGAGCACCGAAACCCGGCCAACATGTCCGTCGGGCAAGAGGCGGGCGGTGCCGATCGGAAAGTCGCCTTCGAAAGCCAGGAAATGCACCGCCGTGGCGTCATCGGCGTCCCACTCAAGCTCGGGTGGAACCGATTGTTCGGCAATGAACACCGTTTCGCGAATGCGGCGGATCTCGGCGTTGTCCTTTTGCCAGTCTGCAACACGTACGCGAATTTTATTCATCGTCGGCGAACCCCAGGCTTCCCTGTTTGACCAGTTCGCACAGCAGGCCGCGACCGTCTTCGTCGCTCAGCCAGTCACCGAGGTTGTCGGTGTGCAGGGCGTCGGCGGAGCAGATCAGCTTCAGCAGTTCGCGCAACTTGCCCGGCAGGTAGCGGCTCTGGCCGCTGGCGAACAGCAGCAGATCGTCATCGACGTCCGACCACGCCAGACGCGCGCTCGGGTTGCGGATCAGGATGGCGCCGTCTTCGAGCGCGCCGAGGAGGTCTTCTTCCTCGACTTCTTCCGGGCCGACCACCAGTTCTGGATAGCGCGGCTCGGTCATGTACTGGCCAAACCAGGTCAGCAGCAGGCGTTCGTCGCTCATGTGCTCGGCGAGCAGCGCTTTCAGGCGGCCGAGGGCATCGTGCTGGATCTGGTGCGGATCATCGCTGACCGGTTTGGCATCGGCGTCGGTGTAGCGCTCTTCGTCAGTCAGGAACTGGCTGAGAAAGTCGGTGAAGTGGGTCAGTACTTCAGCGGCGCTTGGTGCGCGGAAACCGACCGAGTAGGTCATGCAGTCATCGACGGCAACGCCGCAGTGAGCCAGGCGCGGCGGCAGGTAGAGCATGTCGCCCGGTTCCAGGACCCACTCTTCGGTCTCGTGGAATTCGGCGAGGATGCGCAGGTCCGCGTGTTGCAGCAGCGGGCTTTCGGAGTCGCACATCTGGCCGATTTTCCAGTTGCGCTTGCCGTGACCTTGCAGCAGGAACACGTCGTAGTTGTCGAAGTGCGGGCCGACGCTGCCACCCGGGGCGGCGAAGCTGATCATTACGTCGTCGACGCGCCAGCTTGGCAGGAAGCGGAAGTTTTCCAGCAGCTCGCTGACTTCCGGCACGAACTGATCGACCGCCTGCACCAGCAGGGTCCACTCGCGCTCCGGCAGTTTGCTGAATTCGTCTTCCGCGAACGGGCCGCGACGCAGTTCCCATGGACGCTCGCCGTGCTCGATCACCAGGCGCGATTCGACTTCTTCTTCCAGGGCCAGGCCGGCGAGTTCGTCGGCGTCGATCGGGCTTTCGAAATCAGGGATTGCCTGACGGATCAGCAGTGGTTTTTTCTGCCAGTAATCGCGCATGAATTCGCGCGCCGTAAGACCACCCAGAAGTTGAAGAGGAATATCGGGATTCATATGTAACCTATTGAAAAAAAGCATTTTTCAGACGGGAATAAAAACGCCCGGCGCGGCCGGGCGTCTCAAACGGGTCAAGCAGTCGATCAGATGCGTTTGGCTTGCGCTACAGCGTTGCCGATGTAGTTGGCCGGCGTCAGTTGCTTGAGCTCGGCTTTCGCAGCGGCCGGCATGTCCAGGCCATCGATGAAAGTCTGCAGTGCTTCAGGGCTGATGCCCTTGCCGCGCGTCAGTTCTTTCAGCTTCTCGTACGGGTTTTCGATGTTGTAGCGGCGCATCACGGTCTGGATCGGCTCGGCCAGGACTTCCCAGCAAGCGTCCAGATCGGCAGCAATCTTGTCGGCGTTCAGCTCGAGCTTGCTGATGCCTTTGAGGCTCGCTTCGTACGCGATCACGCTGTGGGCGAAGCCGACACCGAGGTTGCGCAGAACGGTGGAGTCGGTCAGGTCGCGCTGCCAGCGGGAGATCGGCAGTTTGCTCGCCAGGTGCTGGAACAGTGCGTTGGCGATGCCCAGGTTGCCTTCGGAGTTTTCGAAGTCGATCGGGTTGACCTTGTGCGGCATGGTCGATGAACCGATTTCGCCGGCGATGGTGCGCTGCTTGAAGTAACCCAGGGAGATGTAGCCCCAGATGTCACGGTCGAAGTCGATCAGGATGGTGTTGAAACGCGCAATGGCGTCGAACAGCTCGGCGATGTAGTCGTGCGGCTCGATCTGAGTGGTGTACGGGTTGAAGCCCAGGCCCAGTTCGTCTTCGATGAAGGCGCGGGCGTTGGCTTCCCAGTCGATCTGCGGGTAGGCCGACAGGTGAGCGTTGTAGTTGCCGACAGCGCCGTTGATCTTGCCCAGCAGCGGAACGGCAGCGACCTGGGCGATCTGACGCTCGAGACGGTAAACCACGTTCGCCAGCTCTTTACCCAGAGTGGTCGGCGAAGCCGGCTGACCGTGGGTGCGCGACAGCATCGGCACGTCGGCGAAGCGGATCGCCAGTTCGCGGATGGCGTTGGCAGTCTGGCGCATCAACGGCAGCATCACGTCGTCACGGCCTTCGCGCAGCATCAGAGCGTGGGACAGGTTGTTGATGTCCTCGCTGGTGCAGGCGAAGTGGATGAATTCGCTGACCTTGGCCAGCTCCGGCAGCTTGGCCGCTTGCTCTTTGAGCAGGTATTCGATCGCTTTTACGTCATGGTTGGTGGTGCGCTCGATCTCTTTCACGCGCTCGGCGTGCTCCAGCGAGAAGTTCTCGGCCAGTTCATTCAGAACGGCGTTGGCTTCGGCGGAGAAGGCTGGCACTTCCGGGATGCCGGCGTGAGCGGCCAGGCGCTGGAGCCAGCGCACTTCAACCAGAACGCGGGCACGGATCAGACCGTACTCGCTGAAAATCGGGCGCAGGGCCTGGGTTTTGCCGGCGTAGCGGCCGTCAACAGGGGAAACCGCAGTGAGCGAAGAGAGCTGCATGGGGTGTTCTCGGACAGTCGGGCAACGAAATGGGGCGCGTATCATACATGAAAAAATCCGCCGGTCCGTCGCCAACTGACCGGCGTATTACGCGTTACAGACTACAAAGCTTTTGTTGCGCGGTGATTTACTCGCTGCGCATCAACGGATACAGCTCTTTGAGCAATTTGCGTCGGCTGACGACCAGCTGCCAGCGGTGACCGCCGAGCTGACGCCACAGGCGTGCCGAACGAATGCCGGCGAGCAGCAGGGCGCGGATCTTCGAGGCATTGCTCGGCTGCTGCAGATTGCGCATGTCACCATGCACCTGAATGCGTTGGCGCAGCGTGCTCAGGGTGTCCTGATACAGCGCACCGCAGGCCGCGATCACGTTTTCGTGGGCCGGGCCGAAATGCTCGACTTGCGACTGGATCTGCGGCAAACGCTTGCCGATCACGTCGAGCATGTCGTTGCGCTTGGCCAGTTGCCGCTCAAGGCCGAGCATCGACAGGGCGTAGCGCAACGGTTCGCGCTGCAAGGTGCTCGGATCGCGCTCGAGGGCGCCTATCAGTGCGCGGTAACCTTCGCGCAGATTGATATCGTCGCCGCCGTAAACATCCAGGGTGTCTTTCGGGTCGCGAACCAGCAGGCTGCCGAGCATACAGCTCAGGCCGGCCTCGTTGGTCTGGCCGGTCTTGGCGATCCGGTCGACCAGCACGGCGGCGAGAAACACGCCGCCCAGAGCGGTCAATTGCTCCTGAGTCGGGCTCATGCCTGGCCGCTCCACGGCTCGGCGACTTCGATCACGCCGCCACCGAGGCAGATTTCCCCGTCATAGAACACCACCGACTGGCCCGGCGTGACCGCGCGTTGCGGCTCGTCGAACACGGCGCGGTAGCCGGTTTCGGTTTTCTCAAGCGTGCAGGCCTGATCGCTCTGGCGATAACGAACCTTGGCGGTCAGGCGCAGCGGCTGGCTCAAATCGATCGGGTTGACCCAATAGATTTCCGAAGCGAGCAGGGCGCTGGAGAACAGCCATGGGTGGTTGTTGCCCTGGCCGACGATCAGCTCGTTGGTGTCCAGATCCTTGCGCAACACGTACCAAGGCTCGTCGCCGGCGTCTTTCAGACCGCCGATGCCCAGGCCCTGGCGCTGGCCGATGGTGTGGTACATCAAGCCGTGGTGACGGCCGATGACTTCGCCTTCGGTGGTCTTGATCTCGCCCGGTTGCGCCGGCAGGTATTGCTTGAGGAAATCGCTGAAACGACGCTCGCCGATGAAGCAGATTCCGGTGGAATCCTTCTTCTTGGCTGTCGCCAGTTCGTATTTCTCGGCAATGGCACGGACTTCCGGTTTTTCCAGTTCGCCGACCGGGAACAGGGTCTTGGCGATCTGTTCGCCGCCAACGGCGTGCAGGAAGTAGCTCTGATCCTTGTTCGGATCCAGGCCCTTGAGCAGTTCGGTGTGGCCATCGATGTCGCGGCGGCGCACGTAGTGGCCGGTAGCGATCAGGTCGGCGCCGAGCATCATGGCGTAGTCGAGGAACGCCTTGAACTTGATCTCGCGGTTGCACAGGATATCCGGGTTCGGCGTACGGCCGGCCTTGTATTCGGCCAGGAAGTGCTCGAACACGTTGTCCCAGTACTCGGCGGCGAAGTTGGCGGTGTGCAGCTTGATACCGATCTTGTCGCACACGGCCTGGGCATCCGCCAGGTCGTCCATGGCGGTGCAGTATTCCGTTCCGTCGTCTTCTTCCCAGTTCTTCATGAACAGGCCTTCCACTTCATAGCCCTGCTCGATCAGCAGGAGAGCGGAAACGGAAGAGTCCACGCCGCCGGACATGCCGACAATGACGCGCTTCTTGAATGTGTCAGAAGGGGCTGGATCACGCATAGGGATTCAATGAGTGTCTTGAAAAAGGACGCGATTCTATCAGGCTCACGGCCTCAAGGCTAAAGGGAAGGGCGGATCAGTTCGAGGCTGAAGCGATTGCCGGCCAGATAATCATCGATGCAGCGGATGATCAGCTCGCTGCGCCAGTTGTCTCGCTGGGCCAATAATTCGTCGCGGGTCAGCCACTTGGCGCCGACGATGCCGTCGTCCAGCTGATATTCCGGGTGGTGTTTCACGGCTTTGGCGCTGAAGCACACGCGCTGGTAAGTCACGCCGTTGCTCGGTGCGGTGTACAGATAAATGCCGATCACGGCAGTGGGTTCGACGTCCCAGCCGGTTTCTTCGAGGGTTTCGCGCACGGCGGCTTCGATCAGGGTTTCGTCCGGATCCAGATGACCGGCGGGCTGATTGAGCACGTTACGCCCGGCCTTGTGTTCCTCGACCATCAGGAAACGACCGTTGTCCTCGACGATGGTGGCGACGGTGATGTGGGGGAGCCATTGCATTGATTGAATCTCCTGGGCAAAAGGCAGAAACACAAACCCCGGCGCATGGCCGGGGTTTGTGATGTTCCCTTTACAACCTTATACCAGCGCAGCAATTGCCGCGTTGAGGGTTGCGCTTGGGCGCATGGCCTTGCTGATCAGCTCGGCATCGGCGTGGTAGTAACCGCCGATGTCCACTGGCTTGCCTTGAACGGCGTTGAGCTCGGCGACGATGGTCGCTTCGTTCTCGGTCAGGGTCTTGGCCAGACTCGCGAACTGCGCTTGCAGTGCAGCGTCTTCGGTCTGGGCAGCCAGGGCTTGTGCCCAGTACATGGCCAGGTAGAAGTGGCTGCCGCGGTT
Organism: Pseudomonas fluorescens; assembly: GCF_030344995.1. Taxonomy (GTDB): domain Bacteria; phylum Pseudomonadota; class Gammaproteobacteria; order Pseudomonadales; family Pseudomonadaceae; genus Aquipseudomonas; species Aquipseudomonas fluorescens_BF. The sequence continues at coordinate 4,222,138 of NZ_CP128260.1, read as the reverse complement.
GTCGATGTTGCCGACTTTGCGCGATGGCGACTTGTTGTTGTCGAGGAACTGGCCAGTAGCCTGGTCCAGAGTCTTGGACAGAACCAGCGCTTTCGGGTTGTTGTAATTCACACCCAGGTGCTCGAGAGAAGCGGCCAGGGCCAGGAATTCACCCAGCGAATCCCAGCGCAGGAAGTTCTCTTCGACCAGTTGCTGCACGTGCTTCGGAGCCGAACCGCCGGCGCCGGTTTCGAACAGGCCTCCGCCGTTCATCAGCGGCACGATCGACAGCATCTTGGCGCTAGTGCCCAGTTCCATGATCGGGAACAGGTCGGTCAGGTAGTCACGCAGTACGTTGCCGGTCACCGAAATGGTGTCCTTGCCTTCGCGGGTGCGCTGCAGGGTGTACTTCATGGCATCGACCGGCGCCATGATCTGGATGTCCAGACCGGCGGTGTCGTGATCCTTCAGGTAAGCCTGAACCTTCTCGATCACCACGCCGTCGTGGGCGCGCATCGGGTCTAGCCAGAAAATGGCTGGAGTTGCGCTTGCACGAGCGCGGTTGACGGCCAGTTTGACCCAGTCCTGGATCGGCGCGTCTTTGGTCTGGCACATGCGGAAGATGTCGCCGGCTTCGACAGCCTGTTCCATCAGCAGGGTGCCTTTGCTGTCGGTCACGCGAACCACGCCGTCGGCCTTGATCTGGAAGGTCTTGTCGTGGGAACCGTATTCTTCAGCCTTTTTAGCCATCAGGCCAACGTTTGGCACGCTGCCCATGGTGGTCGGATCGAAAGCGCCATTGGCTTTGCAATCTTCGATCACGGCCTGGTAGATGGTGGCGTAGCAGCGATCCGGGATCACAGCCTTGGTGTCGTGAAGCTGGCCGTCGGTGCCCCACATCTTGCCGGAGTCACGGATCATGGCCGGCATCGAGGCGTCGACGATGACGTCGCTCGGCACGTGCAGGTTGGTGATGCCTTTGTCGGAGTTGACCATCGCCAACGACGGACGAACGGCGTAGACCGCTTGCACGTCAGCTTCGATCTGGGCTTGCTGCTCGGCCGGCAGGGATTTGATGCGAGCGTACAGGTCGCCGATGCCGTTGTTCAGGTTGAAGCCGATCTCGGCCAGCACGTCGGCGTGCTTGGTCAGGGCGTCTTTGTAGAACTCGGCAACGATCTGGCCGAACATGATCGGGTCGGAGACCTTCATCATGGTGGCTTTCAGGTGAACCGACAGCAGCACGCCTTGTTGCTTGGCGCTGTCGATTTCAGCGGCGATGAACGCGCGCAGGGCCTTTTTGCTCATTACGGAGCAGTCGAGGATCTCGCCCGCCTGAACGGTGGTTTTTTCTTTCAGGACGGTAGCGGTGCCGTCTTTGGCGATCAGCTCGATCTTCACGGCGTCAGCGGCGTCGATCAGGGCGGCTTTTTCGCTGCCGTAGAAATCGCCGGTGCTCATGTGAGCGACGTGGGACTTGGAGTCCTTTGCCCAGGCGCCCATTTTGTGCGGGTGCTTGCGCGCATAGTTCTTGACCGACAGCGGAGCGCGACGGTCGGAGTTGCCTTCACGCAGAACCGGGTTCACGGCGCTGCCCTTGACCTTGTCGTAGCGCGCCTTGGCGTCTTTGTCGGCGTCGCTGGTCACGGTTTCAGGGTAGTCCGGCAGGTTGTAGCCCTGGGCTTGCAGTTCTTTGATCGCGGCTTGCAGTTGCGGAACCGAGGCGCTGATGTTCGGCAGCTTGATGATGTTGGCTTCAGGCGTAACGGCCAGGTCGCCCAGTTCGGCGAGGTGGTCGGCTACGGCTTTGTCGCCCAGTTGCTCGGGGAAGCTGGCCAGAATACGCGCTGCAAGAGAGATATCGCGGGTTTCCACGGCGATATCGGCCGAGGCGGTGTAAGCCTCGATGATCGGCAGCAGGGAATAGGTGGCGAGGGCTGGAGCTTCGTCGGTGAAGGTATAGATGATCTTCGAGCGGGTGGGCATATTCGGATTAACTCTCTCTTCTTTGCTAAAGCGTGCGCAGAAACTCGAGGGGCGCCGGGTAAGCGCGTTCGTTCAAAGTCATCCATGAACCGAATGTCGAGAATCTTCGCGGTGATGTTGGGTGCATCAGTAGAGCGTCAAGCAGTCGGACTGCGGTAACAACCCGACCAATCAGGCGGAAAGTCTCGTGCTAGAGAGGCCAGCCGTCGTGACCCTTTGGTCAGCGGGCGGCATTATACATAGGTAGCTGGCAATCTGCCGATGGTTCATATGCAACGATTCTCGTCCATTGGTCTAAAGGTCGCAGGGCGGGGTGGGGCGTAGAGTCGCCGTGAATGCTCAAGATTGGCGCTTTTCCCTTTGCTTTCAGGCTTGTACGAAACGAGATGTGGTCGCGCCCGGAACAGAGGGTTTGCGTGTTGATTCAACTGGGTTACGCTCGAACCAAGCCAGATGTTCAATCCAAACAATGGAGTTCAGCATGGGTTACAAGAAGATTCAGGTTCCAGCCGTCGGCGACAAAATCACCGTCAACGCAGACCATTCTCTCAATGTCCCTGATAACCCGATCATTCCCTTCATCGAAGGTGACGGCATTGGCGTCGACGTCAGCCCAGTGATGATCAAAGTGGTTGATGCTGCCGTAGAAAAAGCCTACGGGGGCAAGCGCAAGATTTCCTGGATGGAGGTTTATGCTGGCGAAAAAGCAACGCAGGTTTATGACCAGGACACCTGGCTGCCCCAGGAAACCCTGGACGCCGTCAAGGATTACGTGGTTTCCATCAAAGGCCCGTTGACCACCCCGGTCGGTGGCGGCATCCGTTCCCTCAACGTGGCCCTGCGCCAACAGCTCGATCTCTATGTCTGCCTGCGCCCTGTGGTGTGGTTCGAAGGCGTGCCGAGCCCGGTGAAAAAGCCTGGTGACGTTGACATGGTGATCTTCCGCGAGAACTCCGAAGACATTTATGCCGGTATCGAATGGAAAGCCGGTTCCCCTGAGGCCACCAAGGTCATCAAGTTCCTAAAAGAAGAAATGGGCGTCACCAAGATCCGTTTCGACCAGGACTGCGGCATCGGCATCAAGCCGGTTTCGAAAGAAGGCACCAAGCGTCTGGTGCGCAAGGCCCTGCAATACGTGGTGGACAACGACCGCAAGTCGCTGACCATCGTGCACAAGGGCAACATCATGAAATTCACCGAAGGTGCCTTCAAGGACTGGGGTTACGAGGTGGCGAAGGAAGAATTCGGCGCCGAGCTGCTCGATGGCGGCCCATGGATGAAGTTCAAGAACCCGAAAACCGGCCGCGAAGTCGTCGTCAAGGACGCCATCGCCGACGCCATGCTTCAGCAGATCCTGCTGCGTCCGGCCGAATACGATGTGATCGCCACCCTCAACCTCAACGGTGACTACCTCTCCGACGCCCTCGCGGCGGAAGTGGGCGGTATCGGTATCGCGCCGGGTGCCAACCTGTCCGACACCGTGGCCATGTTCGAGGCGACTCACGGTACTGCGCCGAAATATGCCGGCAAGGACCAGGTCAACCCGGGCTCGGTAATCCTGTCGGCGGAGATGATGCTGCGCCACCTGGGCTGGACCGAGGCGGCCGACCTGATCATCAAGGGCACCAACGGCGCCATCAAGGCCAAGACCGTGACCTACGACTTCGAGCGTCTGATGGAAGGCGCCACGCTGGTATCTTCTTCGGGCTTCGGTGAAGCGCTGATCAAGCACATGTAAGAAAGGCAGCTGCAACGAAACCGCCCGGCTCAAGTGATCGAGTCGGGCGGTTTGTTTTCTGGCAGGTGTTCGGGTTGCTTCAGCTGGTCACTGACTGGTGCTGAGCGGTGGCCGAGGCGGCATCTTTTGCGGCTTCGACATTCTGAATATTTGTGGCGTGCAGGCCTTTAGGACCTTGCACGATATCGAATTTGACGATCTGCCCGGCTTTGAGGGTTTTGTATCCGTCCATCTTGATGACGGAATAGTGGGCAAAGAAGTCGATCTCCTTGCCGTCCTCGTCCTTACCCTCGTGGGAGTCGGTATTGATGAAACCGAACCCCTTGGCATTGTTGAACCATTTCACCTTGCCGACAGCCATGCTCAAATCCCTCTGCAACAGTCTCCATCGCTGGAGTATCATCCAATTCATCCGCAGTCGAATCCGTTAAAAAGATTGACTCCGCGGATCTTTTTTCCCCACTGTGGGTTCTATTGGTTGTAACACCGTTTTCCCGATAGTCAAGGTGACCGGGCAGTCGGAGTTGAAAACGTGTCAAGCCGCCCCCACCACTGTATTTGCACAACTGACGAACCTTTCTTTCCATGCATGCAATCAGCCAGATTCGACTAACATTCAATCAGGATCGTCCGCTTCTCCAAAAGGATCTTCCACAGGAGCACGACGACGATTCGGCAGGCGTTGCTGTTCAGGAAGCAAAGCCTGCGTTACAGGCGCCGCCGATGTACAAGGTGGTTTTGTTCAATGATGACTACACACCGATGGATTTCGTCGTCGAAGTGCTCGAGGTGTTTTTTAACCTGAATCGCGAGCTGGCGACCAAGGTCATGCTGGCCGTCCACACAGAAGGGCGGGCAGTATGTGGAGTGTTTACCCGCGACATCGCCGAGACAAAGGCCATGCAGGTCAACCAGTACGCCAGGGAAAGCCAGCATCCGCTACTCTGTGAAATCGAGAAGGACGGTTAATCGCCGACCACTTGGGTATGAGGTGAAGCTATGTTAAACCGCGAGCTCGAAGTCACCCTCAATCTTGCCTTCAAGGAGGCACGTTCGAAGCGTCATGAGTTCATGACCGTCGAACACCTGCTGCTGGCCCTATTGGATAATGAGGCTGCCGCCACCGTATTGCGTGCCTGCGGCGCAAACCTCGACAAACTCAAGCACGACCTGCAGGAGTTCATCGACTCCACCACGCCACTGATCCCCGTCCATGACGAGGATCGCGAAACCCAGCCAACCCTGGGCTTCCAGCGTGTGCTGCAACGTGCTGTCTTTCATGTGCAGAGCTCGGGCAAGCGCGAAGTGACCGGCGCCAACGTGCTGGTTGCAATCTTCAGTGAGCAAGAGAGTCAGGCGGTGTTCCTGCTGAAACAGCAGAGCGTTGCACGCATTGATGTCGTCAATTACATCGCCCACGGCATTTCCAAAGTGCCGGGGCATGGCGATCACTCTGAAGGTGAACAAGATATGCAGGACGACGAGGGCGGTGAGTCTTCTTCTTCAGGCAATCCGCTGGACGCTTATGCCAGCAATCTCAACGAACTCGCACGTCAGGGCCGGATCGATCCGCTGGTCGGGCGTGAAACGGAAGTCGAGCGTGTCGCGCAGATTCTCGCGCGCCGTCGCAAGAACAATCCGCTGCTGGTGGGCGAGGCGGGCGTGGGTAAAACCGCGATTGCCGAAGGCCTGGCCAAGCGCATCGTCGACAACCAGGTGCCGGACCTGCTGGCCAACAGCGTCGTTTATTCCCTCGATCTGGGCGCTCTGCTCGCGGGCACCAAGTATCGCGGTGATTTCGAGAAGCGCTTCAAGGCGTTGCTCAACGAACTGAAAAAACGTCCGCAGGCGATCCTGTTCATCGACGAGATCCACACCATCATCGGTGCGGGTGCTGCGTCCGGTGGCGTCATGGACGCCTCGAACCTGCTCAAACCGCTGCTGTCGTCTGGCGACATTCGCTGCATCGGCTCGACCACGTTTCAGGAATTTCGTGGCATCTTCGAAAAAGATCGTGCTCTGGCGCGTCGCTTCCAGAAGGTCGATGTCGTCGAGCCGTCAGTGGAAGACACCATCGGTATCCTGCGCGGCCTGAAAGGGCGTTTCGAACAGCACCACAACATCGAGTACAGCGATGAGTCGCTGCGCGCTGCTGCGGAACTGGCTTCACGCTACATCAATGACCGGCACATGCCGGACAAGGCCATCGACGTGATCGACGAGGCGGGCGCCTACCAGCGTCTGCAACCGGTCGAAAAACGTGTGAAACGCATCGAAGTGCCGGAAGTCGAGGACATCGTGGCGAAAATCGCGCGGATTCCGCCGAAGCACGTCACCAGCTCCGACAAGGAGCTGCTGCGTAACCTTGAGCGTGACCTGAAGCTGACGGTGTTTGGCCAGGACGCGGCGATCGATTCGCTGTCGACTGCGATCAAGCTGTCCCGTGCCGGTCTCAAGTCGCCTGACAAGCCTGTCGGTTCGTTCCTGTTCGCCGGGCCTACCGGTGTTGGTAAAACCGAGGCCGCGCGGCAATTGGCCAAGGCGCTGGGGATCGAGCTGGTTCGTTTCGACATGTCCGAATACATGGAACGCCACACCGTATCGCGTCTGATCGGTGCGCCTCCGGGCTATGTCGGTTTCGACCAGGGCGGTCTGTTGACCGAAGCTATCACGAAGCAACCGCATTGCGTGTTACTGCTCGATGAAATCGAGAAGGCGCATCCGGAAGTCTTCAACCTGCTGCTGCAGGTGATGGACCACGGTACGCTGACCGACAACAACGGGCGCAAGGCGGACTTCCGCAACGTGATCGTGATCATGACCACCAACGCCGGTGCTGAAACGGCGGCGCGCGCTTCGATCGGTTTCACCCATCAGGACCACTCGTCCGATGCGATGGAAGTGATCAAGAAGAGCTTCACGCCGGAATTCCGCAACCGTCTGGATACCATCATTCAGTTTGGTCGCCTCAGTCACGAGGTCATCAAAAGCGTGGTGGACAAGTTCCTTACCGAACTTCAGGCGCAGCTGGAAGACAAGCGGGTGCTTCTGGAGGTTACCGACGCGGCGCGCAGCTGGTTGGCGGCCGGTGGTTACGATTCGGCCATGGGCGCTCGTCCGATGGCGCGTCTGATCCAGGACAAGATCAAGCGTCCGCTGGCGGAGGAGATTCTGTTTGGCGAGCTGGCCGAGCATGGCGGTGTGGTTCACATCGACATCAAGGATGGTGAGTTGACGTTTGACTTCGAGACCACTGCTGAAATGGCTTGATGGCTGGTAAGTGAAAAGGCGCCTTCGGGCGCCTTTTTGTTGTCTGCGATTTTTATTTTGGGGCATATCCGTTGCTTCGGGAGCTGCCGCTGGCGGTTTCGCCCTTACGGCGAGTCACTTTTGGCAAGCGCCCCAAAAGTAACCAAAAGGTCTGTGCGGTATGACTCACCCACATAGTTAACAAAACAGTTCAAGCACATAGGTAACAGTCTTTAACTGGCACTGGTCGATTCAGAGGATCTGACCATGCCGTGGCGAGAGCTGAAACCTATGGACCTGAAAGTGATGTTCATTGCCGACTATCTGTCCGGTCGGCGCAATTCTCCCAAACAACTCGGTCGGTTCCCTCTCCCTCCGGGAGAGGGCTAGGGTGAGGGGGCTCTTGATCTGGCTTTTGCTCTTTAGCCCCTTCGGCAGGCCGAGCGGAGGTGTCCATCAGGGGGTAGGCGCGTAGCGCCGTGCGGCGAAGCCGCATACATCGAGAGGAGGTGCAGCGAAGCAAGCCGTAGGCGATGCCCCCTGATGGGCACCGTAGCGAGGGAACACTGAGCCTAGGCGAAGTGCCGTACGCCGGGGCGTAGACTTTTTGGTTACTTTTGACTGGGCCGGCATTCCGGGCGTTTGTCAAAAGGGACTCGCTGTAAGAGCGAAACCGCCAGCGGCAGCTCCCGAAGCAACGGATATACACCCAAAACTCAAGCGCAAACCCAAAACCCAGACAAACAAAAACGCCCGGCATGTGCCGGGCGTCTTGTATTGACTTGATTAGCGAGCGCGGTAAGTAATACGCCCTTTGCTCAAGTCATAGGGCGTCAGCTCGACGCGCACTTTGTCACCGGTAAGAATACGAATGTAGTTCTTGCGCATCTTGCCGGAAATATGCGCGGTTACGACGTGCCCATTTTCCAACTCCACACGAAACATGGTGTTGGGCAGGGTGTCGACGACAGTGCCTTCCATTTCGAAGCTGTCTTCTTTCGACATGCAGTAAAGCCCTCGGTATCCAATGAATGGCCCGGTGCAACTGCGCCAGGCAAAAGCGGCGTGCATTGTGCCCGAAAAATGGGGTTTACGCCAAGGGGTTTAGGGTTTGCGTTTAGTTCAGGATGACCCAGCGCTGATTGATCAGCAGTTCGATAGGCCGATATTGGGTCTTGTAGTTCATCTTTTTGCAGTTTTTGATCCAGTAACCCAGGTACACCGCCTCAAGCCCCAGCCGCTGGGCTTCGGCGATTTGCCAGAGGATCGCGTAGCGCCCCAGGCTGCGGCGTTCTTCCTGCGGTTCGTAAAAGGTGTAGACCGCCGACAGGCCGTTGGGCAGCAAGTCGGTGACGGCGACGGCCAGCAACCGTCCGTCGAGCCGAAACTCGTAGAAGCGCGAGAAGGGCAGCTCGCGTACCAGAAAAGTCGAGAATTGATCGCGGCTTGGTGGATACATGTCGCCGTCGGCGTGGCGCTGTTCGATGTAGCGCTGATAGAGGTCGAAGTACTCTTCGCTGAATGCCGGCTTGACCGGGCGCACCTGCAAATCGATGTTGCGCTTGAAAATGCGTTTCTGCTGTCGGTTGGGGTTGAATTGCGCGACAGGAATGCGCGCAGGCACGCAGGCATTGCAGTTCTGGCAATGCGGGCGGTACAGGTGATCGCCGCTGCGACGAAAGCCCATTTCTGACAGGTCTGCGTAGACATGCACATCCATGGGCTGGCTCGGGTCGAGAAACAGGGTCGTCGCCTGTTCCTCGGGCAGATAACTGCAAGAGTGAGGCTGAGTGGCATAAAACTTCAACCGCGCCAACTCGGTCATGATCAACCCTCAAGGGTAAGCTGGTGAATTAAGTGTAAGCCACGCGCGCAAAAGTCGCTCAGCAAACCCAGGTCGCATGATTGGGTTGGTCGAGGTGGCGGGCCAGGTATTCGGCGAATGTCTGTCGTGAAATGGCCCGGGCGCCGAGGCTGTGCAGGTGGTCGGTCGGCATCTGGCAGTCGATCAGCACAAAGCCCGCTTCTTTCAGATGTTGCACCAAGGTGGCAAAGCCGTACTTGGAGGCATTGTCCGCGCGGCTGAACATCGACTCACCGAAGAACAGTTGCCCCATCGCCAGGCCGTACAGGCCGCCCACCAGTTCGCCCTGATCCCAGACTTCCACGGAGTGGGCAAAGCCGCGTCGATGCAATTCGACATAAGCGTCCTGCATCGCATCGGTGATCCAGGTGCCGTCGGCGTATTCCCGGGGAGCGGCGCAAGCGCGGATCACGGCGTCGAAATCCTGATCGAAGGTCACTTGATAACGCTGTTTGCGCATCAATTTGCCGAGGCTGCGCGAGACGTGCAGTTCGTCGGGAAAAAGCACGGTGCGCGGATCCGGCGACCACCAGAGAATCGGCTGACCTTCGGAAAACCATGGAAAGCAGCCATGGCGATAGGCCTGGATCAAGCGATCGGCGGACAGGTCGCCACCGGCCGCCAGCAATCCGTTGGGATCGCGCATGGCCTTTTCCAGTGGCGGGAAAGTCAGTGAATTGCGTTGTAACCAAGTCAGCATGGCGTCCGGGCTTGCAGAAGGGGAGGGCGGTGGGCGCTGGGCCCGCGGTAAAGTGTGCCGGGAAATGACGCGAATGTCCTCCGTTGCGGTGCCGTGTCTGTGCTCCTGCAACTTGAGCATCCGGATGCGGTCGTAATCGGGCGCAACACCGCTGCGGGCAAGGTGACCGATGCCAGTGTGTGGCGCTCAGGGGAGATGAGGCGCGAATGCTTCGCTACGTTCATCAAATACACCTCATAAGCCTTTGTCACAAAAGACAATGCATGCTCAAATTGAACGCCGGGCGCTGTGCATTTGGCTATGCTTGAACCAGGGGCTGCGAAGCATGGCATCGAACGCGCAAACCCGTACAATGCCGGGCTGTTACAGAATATTCGCCGCGTGCCGTGTTTATAAAAGGCGGGGCGCAGTGTTAAAAGTAGTCTCCGTTGCGCCCGTCATTTTTTTACCTGCCTGGATTGGGCAGTTTTTTATCGTCATTCAATAGATGGACGCGCCTCTGGCGCAGGAAAAGAAGCGTTTTGAAGAAATCCACGGAAGCACCAAAAACAGTCGTTCCGCTCTGGCGTCAACAGTTGCACTACCGGCTCAAGGAAGGTGCATTGATCGCCATCGGCGCCTTGTGCCTGTTCCTGATGATGGCGTTGCTGACTTACGGCAAGGACGATCCGGGCTGGAGCCACAACAGCAAGATCGACGACGTGCAGAACTTCGGCGGTCCGGCCGGTTCCTACAGCGCCGACATCCTGTTCATGGTGCTGGGTTACTTCGCGTATATCTTCCCGTTGCTGCTGGCGATCAAGGCGTATCAGATCTTCCGTCAGCGTCACGAACCGTGGCAGTGGAGCGGCTGGCTGTTTTCATGGCGCCTGATCGGCCTGGTGTTTCTGGTGTTGTCCGGCGCCGCGCTGGCGCACATCCATTTCCATGCCGCCACTGGTTTGCCCGCGGGCGCCGGTGGTGCGCTGGGTGAAAGCCTCGGTGATCTGGCCCGCAATGCCCTGAACATTCAGGGCAGCACGTTGCTCTTCATCGCACTGTTCCTGTTCGGCCTGACGGTGTTCACCGACCTGTCGTGGTTCAAGGTGATGGACATCACCGGCAAGATCACCCTCGACCTGTTTGAACTGTTCCAGGGCGCGGTCAACCGCTGGTGGTCGGCGCGCACCGAGCGTAAGCAACTGGTCGCGCAACTGCGTGAAGTCGATGATCGCGTGCATGACGTGGTTGCACCGACGGTCACCGACAAGCGCGAGCAGGCCAAGGTCAAGGAACGCCTGATCGAGCGCGAACAGGCCCTGAGCAAGCACATGTCCGAGCGCGAGAAACAGGTGCCGCCGGTCATCGCCCCGGCCCCGGTCAAGGCGCCGGAGCCAAGCAAACGCGTGCAGAAAGAGAAGCAGGTGCCGTTGTTCGTCGACAGCGCCGTCGAAGGCACCTTGCCGCCGATCTCGATTCTCGATCCTGCGGAAAAGAAACAACTCAATTATTCGCCTGAATCCCTGGCGGCGGTCGGCCACTTGCTGGAGATCAAGCTCAAGGAATTCGGCGTCGAAGTCACCGTGGATTCGATCCATCCCGGTCCGGTCATTACCCGTTACGAAATCCAGCCTGCTGCAGGTGTGAAGGTCAGCCGTATCGCCAACCTGGCAAAAGACCTTGCACGCTCGCTGGCCGTGACCAGCGTGCGGGTGGTGGAAGTGATTCCGGGCAAGACCACGGTCGGTATCGAGATTCCCAACGAAGACCGGCAGATCGTGCGCTTCTCCGAAGTGCTGTCGACGCCTGAATACGACAACTTCAAATCACCGGTCACCCTGGCTCTGGGCCACGACATCGGCGGCAAACCGGTCATCACCGACCTGGCGAAGATGCCTCACCTGCTGGTGGCCGGTACCACCGGTTCCGGTAAGTCGGTGGGCGTGAACGCGATGATCCTGTCGATCCTGTTCAAGTCCGGCCCGGACGACGCCAAGCTGATCATGATCGACCCGAAAATGCTTGAACTGTCGATCTACGAAGGCATTCCGCACCTGCTGTGCCCGGTCGTGACCGACATGAAGGACGCCGCCAACGCCCTGCGCTGGAGCGTGGCCGAGATGGAACGTCGCTACAAGCTGATGGCGAAGATGGGCGTGCGGAACCTGTCCGGCTTCAACGCCAAGGTCAAGGAAGCCCAGGACGCCGGCGAGCCGCTGAGCGATCCGCTGTACAAGCGCGAAAGCATCCACGACGAAGCGCCGCTGCTGCAGAAGCTGCCAACCATCGTCGTGGTCGTGGACGAATTCGCCGACATGATGATGATCGTCGGCAAGAAGGTTGAAGAACTGATCGCCCGTATCGCCCAGAAGGCGCGTGCGGCCGGTATCCACCTGATCCTCGCGACCCAGCGGCCGTCGGTGGACGTGATCACCGGTCTGATCAAGGCCAACATCCCGACGCGGATGGCGTTCCAGGTATCGAGCAAAATCGACTCCCGGACCATCATCGACCAAGGCGGCGCCGAACAATTGCTCGGCCACGGTGACATGCTCTACATGCCGCCGGGCACCAGCCTGCCGATCCGGGTTCACGGCGCCTTCGTGTCCGACGATGAAGTTCACCGGGTGGTTGAAGCCTGGAAACTGCGCGGCGCACCGGAATACAACGACGACATCCTCAATGGTGTCGAAGAGGCGGGCAGTGGTTTCGAAGGCAGCAGCGGCGGCGGAGACGGCGACGATCCGGAAGCCGACGCGCTGTACGACGAAGCCGTGCAGTTCGTACTGGAAAGTCGCCGCGCCTCCATCTCCGCTGTACAGCGCAAGCTGAAGATCGGTTACAACCGTGCCGCGCGCATGATCGAAGCCATGGAAATGGCCGGGGTCGTGACGTCCATGAACACCAACGGTTCCCGCGAAGTCCTGGCCCCTGGCCCGGTACGCGACTGATTCGATACCCTGATCCAAATGCAATGGGCGGTGCATGAAGCGCCGTCCACTTTCCCACGAGTATTCAAGAGGACTCCCATGCGTCTTATCCGCATGTTGCTGCCGGTACTGGCTCTGACCACCCTCACGGCTCACGCCGATGACAAGGATGTGGCTCGCCTGACCCAACTGCTCGAAACATCCAAGACCCTGACCGCGAATTTTTCCCAGCTGACCCTCGACGGCAGCGGCACCCAGTTGCAGGAAACCACCGGCGACATGACCCTGCAGCGTCCGGGCCTGTTCTACTGGCACACCAATGCGCCAGCCGAGCAGACCATGGTGTCCGACGGCAAGAAAGTCACCCTGTGGGACCCGGATCTGGAACAGGCCACCATCAAGAAGCTCGATGAGCGTCTGACCCAGACTCCAGCCCTGTTGCTGTCCGGCGACGTATCGAAGATCAGCCAGAGCTTCGACATCACCGCCAAAGAGGCCGGTGGCGTGATCGACTTCACCCTGAAGCCGAAAACCAAGGACACCCTGTTCGACAGCCTGCGTCTGTCGTTCCGCAACGGTCTGGTCAATGACATGCAACTGATCGACAGCGTTGGTCAGCGTACCAACATCCTGTTTACCGGTGTGAAGGCCAACGAAGCGGTCCCGGCATCGAAGTTCAAGTTCGACATCCCGAAGGGTGCCGATGTGATCCAGGAATAAACACAGAGGTTTCAACGGTTCGTGATGGATCTGTTTCGCAGTGCACCGATTGCCCAGCCACTGGCCGCCCGTTTGCGGGCGACCAATCTGGATGAGTACGTCGGTCAGGAACACGTGCTCGCTCGCGGCAAGCCTTTGCGCGAAGCGCTGGAGCAGGGTGCCCTGCATTCGATGATCTTCTGGGGACCGCCGGGCGTGGGCAAGACCACGCTGGCGCGGTTGCTGGCGGAAGTGTCGGATGCGCACTTCGAAACGGTCTCGGCCGTATTGGCCGGGGTCAAAGAGATCCGTCAGGCGGTGGAAATCGCCAAGCAGCAGGCCGGCCAGTACGGCAAGCGCACGATCCTGTTTGTCGATGAAGTGCACCGCTTCAACAAGTCTCAACAGGATGCCTTCCTGCCATATGTTGAAGACGGCACGCTGATTTTCATTGGCGCCACCACCGAAAACCCTTCATTCGAACTGAACAACGCATTGCTGTCGCGGGCGCGGGTCTATGTGCTCAAGAGCCTCGACGAAGCAGCGTTGCGCAAGCTGGTGCACCGCGCGCTGACCGAAGAGCGTGGTCTGGGCAAGCGTCATCTGACCCTCAGCGATGAAGGCTTCCAGATGCTGCTGTCCGCCGCCGACGGTGATGGCCGGCGCCTGCTGAATCTGCTGGAAAACGCCTCGGACCTGGCCGAAGACCACAGCGAGATGGGCACCGAGCTGCTGCAAAGCCTGCTCGGCGACACTCGCCGACGTTTCGACAAGGGCGGCGAAGCGTTCTACGACCAGATTTCAGCGCTGCACAAATCGGTTCGCGGTTCCAATCCGGACGGCGCGCTGTACTGGTTCGCGCGGATGATCGACGGTGGCTGCGATCCGCTCTACCTGGCCCGTCGCGTGGTGCGCATGGCCAGCGAAGACATCGGCAACGCCGACCCTCGTGCCTTGAGCCTGTGCCTGGCCGCGTGGGAAGTGCAGGAGCGTCTCGGCAGCCCGGAAGGTGAGTTGGCAGTGGCTCAGGCCATCACCTATCTGGCCTGTGCGCCGAAAAGCAACGCGGTGTACATGGGCTTCAAGACCGCGCTGCGCGCCGCCGCCGAACACGGCTCGCTGGAAGTGCCGCTGCACCTGCGCAATGCGCCGACCAAATTGATGAAGCAATTGGGCTACGGCGACGAATACCGTTACGCCCACGACGAACCGGACGCCTACGCGGCCGGCGAAGACTATTTCCCGGAAGAACTCGACCCGATTCCCTTCTACCAACCGGTGCCCCGTGGCCTGGAGTTGAAGATCGGCGAAAAGCTCAACCACCTCGCCCAACTTGATCGTCTAAGCCCCCGGCAGCGGAGAAAATAGTGGTTCCATTGATCGTTGCAGTCTCCGTCGGCGGGGTTGCCGGCACCTTGTTGCGCTTCGCCACCGGCAATTGGGTCAACGCCAATTGGCCGCGGCACTTCTATACCGCGACGCTGGCCGTTAATATCGTGGGCTGCCTGTTGATCGGCGTGTTGTACGGCCTGTTTTTGATACGCCCGGAAGTACCGATCGAGGTGCGTGCCGGGTTGCTGGTCGGCTTCCTCGGGGGGCTGACGACTTTTTCATCCTTTTCACTGGATACGGTGCGCCTGCTGGAAAGCGGGCAAGTGCCGCTGGCTCTGGGCTATGCGGCCATCAGCGTATTCGGCGGGCTGCTCGCAACCTGGGCCGGCCTGTCCCTGACCAAACTTTGATAACGAGAAACCGACATGCTCGATTCCAAACTGTTACGTAGCAACCTCCAGGACGTAGCGGACCGCCTGGCTTCCCGTGGCTTTGCCCTGGATGTCGCGCGCATCGAAGCGCTGGAAGAACAGCGCAAGACCGTCCAGACCCGCACCGAAGCACTGCAGGCTGAGCGTAATGCGCGTTCCAAATCCATCGGTCAGGCCAAGCAGCGCGGCGAAGACATCGCGCCGCTGATGGCGGACGTCGAGCGCATGGCGGGCGAACTGAGCGCCGGTAAAGTCGAACTGGACGCGATCCAGACCGAACTGGATGCGATCCTGCTGGGTATCCCGAACCTGCCGCACGAATCGGTACCGGTCGGCGAAGACGAAGACGGCAACGTCGAAGTCCGTCGCTGGGGCACCCCGAAAGCCTTCGACTTCCCGGTTCAGGACCACGTGGCCCTGGGCGAGAAATTCGGCTGGCTCGACTTCGAAACCGCCGCCAAGCTGTCCGGCGCGCGTTTCGCTTTGCTGCGCGGCCCGATTGCCCGTCTGCACCGCGCACTGGCGCAGTTCATGATCAACCTGCACGTCACCGAGCACGGCTACGAAGAGGCTTACACGCCTTATCTGGTTCAGGCCCCGGCGCTGCAAGGTACCGGTCAACTGCCGAAATTCGAAGAAGACCTGTTCAAGATCGCTCGCGAAGGCGAAGCCGATCTGTACCTGATCCCGACCGCCGAAGTGTCGCTGACCAACATCGTGGCCGGTGAAATCGTCGATTCGAAACAGCTGCCGATCAAGTTCGTTGCCCACACTCCATGCTTCCGCAGCGAAGCCGGCGCGTCGGGTCGTGACACTCGCGGCATGATCCGCCAGCACCAGTTCGACAAAGTTGAAATGGTCCAGATCGTCGAGCCGTCGAAGTCGATGGAAGCGCTGGAAGGGCTGACCGCCAACGCCGAGAAAGTCCTGCAACTGCTGGAGCTGCCTTACCGCACCCTGGCACTGTGCACCGGCGACATGGGTTTCAGCGCGGTCAAGACTTACGACCTGGAAGTGTGGATTCCGAGCCAGGACAAATACCGTGAAATCTCGTCGTGCTCCAACTGCGGCGACTTCCAGGCCCGCCGCATGCAGGCGCGTTTCCGCAACCCGGAAACCGGCAAGCCTGAGCTGGTGCACACCCTGAACGGTTCCGGTCTGGCGGTCGGTCGTACCTTGGTTGCCGTGCTGGAAAACTACCAGCAGGCCGACGGTTCGATCCGCGTGCCGGACGTGCTGAAGCCGTACATGGGTGGCCTTGAGGTCATCGGCTAAATGAAATATCTGCCGCTGTTTCACAACCTGCGCGGCAGTCGTGTGTTGGTCGTCGGTGGGGGGGAAATTGCCTTGCGCAAGTCCCGCCTGCTGGCCGATGCCGGTGCGCTGCTGCGGGTGGTCGCACCTGAAATCGAAGCGCAACTGCGCGAACTGGTTGCCGCCAGCGGTGGCGAGTGCCTGTTGCGTGGCTATGCCGAAACGGATCTCGACGGTTGCGGGCTGATCATTGCCGCCACCGACGACGAAGCGTTGAACGCGCAGGTCTCCGCCGATGCCCATCGGCGCTGCGTGCCGGTCAATGTGGTCGATGCGCCAGCGCTGTGCAGCGTGATCTTCCCGGCAATCGTCGATCGTTCACCGCTGATCATTGCGGTCTCCAGTGGCGGCGATGCGCCGGTGCTGGCCCGGCTGATCCGCGCCAAGATCGAAACCTGGATTCCTTCGACCTACGGCCATCTGGCCGGTCTGGCCGCGCGGTTTCGTGATCAGGTCAAAGGCCTGTTTCCCGATGTGCAGCAGCGTCGCGGGTTTTGGGAAGACGTGTTCCAGGGGCCGATTGCCGATCGGCAACTGGCCGGGCAGGGCGCCGAGGCCGAGCGTCTGTTGCAGGCGAAAATCGACGGCGAAGCGAGCGTTACCACTGGCGAGGTGTATCTGGTGGGCGCAGGACCGGGCGACCCGGATCTGCTGACCTTCCGCGCCTTGCGTCTGATGCAGCAAGCCGATGTGGTGCTGTACGACCGCTTGGTGGCTCCGGCGATTCTTGAGCTGTGCCGTCGCGATGCCGAGCGGGTCTACGTCGGCAAGCGTCGCGCCGATCACGCCGTGCCGCAGGACCAGATCAACCAGCAACTGGTGGATCTGGCCAAGGCCGGCAAGCGTGTGGTGCGGTTGAAGGGCGGGGATCCGTTCATCTTCGGTCGTGGCGGCGAAGAGATCGAGGAGCTGGCGGCCCATGGCATCCCGTTCCAGGTGGTGCCGGGCATCACGGCGGCCAGCGGTTGCGCGGCGTATGCCGGGATTCCGCTGACTCATCGCGATTACGCGCAGTCTGTGCGGTTCGTCACCGGGCACTTGAAGGACGGTTCCACCGATCTGCCGTGGGCCGACCTCGTCGCGCCGGCGCAGACGCTGGTGTTCTACATGGGCCTGGTGGGGTTGCCGATTATCTGTGAGCAGTTGATCAAGCACGGTCGTGCAGCGGAAACCCCAGCGGCGCTGATCCAGCAGGGCACCACGGTCAATCAGCGGGTTTTCACCGGCACGCTGGCCGACCTGCCGCGTCTGGTGGCGGAGCATGAAGTGCATGCGCCGACGCTGGTGATCGTCGGCGAAGTGGTGCAACTGCGCGAGAAACTGGCGTGGTTCGAGGGCGCTCAGGCACAGGTCTGAAAACCGAGTAACCCCATTCGCGAGCAGGCTCGCTCCCACAGGGGATTTGTGCACGACACAGATCCAAAGTGGGAGCGAGCCTGCTCGCGAAGAGGCCTCCAAGAACGCTGAACAACTCAGCCCCTGCGCCAAACCCCTTTCCCGCCCAACCGGTCCCGGTCATGGGCAACAGTGAAATCCTGCTCCGGCCCCTTCGGCACAACCCCGGTCGGGTTAATGGTCTTGTGGCTGCCGTAGTAGTGATTCTTGATGTGCTGAAAATCCACGGTCTCGGCAATGCCCGGCCACTGGTACATCTCACGCAGCCAGTTCGACAGATTCGGATAATCGCTGATCCGCCGCAGATTGCATTTGAAGTGCCCGTGGTACACCGCGTCGAAACGAATCAGCGTGGTGAACAACCGCACGTCAGCCTCGGTCAGGTATTCGCCCGTCAGATAACGGTTGGCGCCGAGCACCTGCTCCAGATGATCCAGTTCGGCAAACACATCATCGAACGCTTCTTCATAGGCGTTCTGCGAGGTGGCAAACCCGGCGCGGTACACGCCGTTGTTCACGGCAGGGTAGATCCGCTCGTTCAGTGCATCGATCTCGCTGCGTAATGGCGCCGGATAGAAGTCCAGATCGTTGCCGGTCAAGTCATCGAAGGCACTGTTGAACATGCGGATGATCTCCGCCGATTCGTTGCTGACGATGCGCTTGAGTTTCTTGTCCCACAGCACTGGCACGGTGACGCGGCCGGTGTAGTCGGCGGTGTCAGCGGTGTAGCGCTGGTGCATGAAATCGAAGTGGTCGAGTTTGTCGCCAGTCGAGCCGAGGTTCTGATCGAAGGTCCAGCCGTTTTCCAGCATCAGCCAGCTGACGACTGAAACGTCGATCAGGCTTTCCAGGCCCTTGAGCTTGCGCAGGATCAGCGTGCGATGAGCCCACGGACAGGCGAGAGAGACATAAAGGTGATAACGCCCGGCTTCGGCGGCAAAACCGCCTTCTCCGCTCGGGCCCGGCTCGCCATTGCGAGTGACCCAGTTACGGCGCTGCGCCTGTTCGCGCTGGAACGCGCCGTCCTTGCTGCTTTCGTACCACTTGTCCTGCCAGCGGCCATCGACGAGTAAACCCATGATCAAGACTCCAGAAACCAATAATCGTTGGAGCCGAGTCTATTCCGATGAGTTCGAACAAAAAGCGCAAAGATCGGGCGTTAATGATCGGTTAAATCGATTTGTTCCGCGCGGCCCAGTATTGCTCGGCAGTTTCGAAAGCCTGCTCACGGCTCTGACCGAGGCCGCGCAGGGCCAACGCCATGGTCGAAATCAGTGCCATCTGCGGATAACTGTCGACCACATCACCGCGCCAGACAGCTTTCAGATGTTCGATATCCAGCGACGCCGGTTTGACGTGACGCTGCGCTGACAGCTGCGGCCATTCTTCGTCCCAGCTCTCGCCGCCGCTGGTGCCGTACAAGTGGCTGTCGGCATCCGGGTTGATCTCGATTTCGCCGCCGTCGCCCTTGATCACGATCGCCGTATCACCGAGCAGGCCGCTGGCATTGCGGTGCACCGCTTGATAGCCGGGGTGGAAAATACTCTGCAAACCGCAACGCGCGCCCAACGGATTGAGAATCCGCGCCAGCGAGTGGATCGGCGAGCGCAGGCCGAGGGTGTTGCGCAGGTCGATCATCCGTTGCAGCTGCGGCGCCCAGTCCACCAGCGGCATGAACGCCAGGCCACCGTTATCCAGCGCCGCGCCGACCTGTTGCCAGTTGCGGCATAGCGGAATGTTCAGCTCACCGAGCAGTTGTTCGGAGTACAAGCGTCCTGCGGTGTGGGCGCCACCACCGTGCATGAAGATACGCACGCCGTTCTGCGCCAGGCACTTGGCCGCCAGCAGATACCACGGCAGATGACGCTTCTTGCCAGCGTAAGTTGGCCAATCCAGATCGACGTTCAGTGCCGGCGCCTGCAAGCGTTCGCGCAGGGCTTCGGTGAACCCGGCCATTTCTTCGGCGCTTTCTTCCTTGTGCCGCAGCAACATCAGAAACGCGCCGAGCTGGGTTTCTTCAACCGCTTCGTCGAGCACCATGCCCATGGCATCCCGGGCTTCTTCGCGGGTCAGGTCGCGGGCGCCGCGCTTGCCCTTGCCAAGGATGCGCACGAACTGGGCGAACGGGTGCTCGGCGGGCGTTTCGAGGGTCAGCGCTGGATAGTCGGTCATAGGCAATTCGTCGGTTTGGGCAGGCCCGCCAGTTTCGCGGCGAGTTTGGCAGGGGTGCCTTTGAACAGTCGGTTCAGGTGCAGGCTGTTGCCTTTCTCCGCGCCGAGCTTGAGCGCGGTGTACTTGATCAGCGGCCGGGTGGCCGGCGACAGCTGGAACTCGGCATAGAAGCTGCGCAGCAGTTCGAGGACTTCCCAGTGTTCGGGGCTCAGTTCGATGTCTTCGGCAGCGGCGAGGGCGCTGGCGACTTCGGCCGACCAGTCGTTGAGGTCGACCAGGAAGCCGTCCTTGTCCAGTTCAATGGCGCGGGCGCCGACGGTCAGCGCATTCATAGCCAGGTGTTGACCTTGTCGTGGTGAATCGACAGCTCGACGAAGGCCGGATAATCGATGGCCTCGGCCCAGTCCGGAATCTGCACGGCACGGGCTTGCGCGTCTTCGGCCAGCACGAACAATTTCACCTTGCGGGATTCCAGCGCACTGAACGGCGCAGTGCCGGGTTGCAGCGCATAAGCGGCATCGCCAGACAGCAACAGCGCATCGCTGGCACTCAGCAGGCGCAGGCAACTGGTCAGGCGTTCGTCGCCGAACGGGGAATGGGACAACACATGCAAAGTCGACATCAGAGGGTGATCACCTGGTCGTAACGGTCAATAAGGGCGGTGATTTGCTCGGCGGCCAAAGGCTGCGCCTCGTCCAGCGAACGATCGCCGAGGCCGCGAACACTGGCGCTGTCGGCGCAGTAGAACAGCTCTTCGACACCGAACATCGGCAGCGCTTGCAGATTGGCGCTCAGGTCTTTCTGTTGCAGGGCCTTGGCGTTCTGCCCTGCGGCCAGTTGCAACACGCCGTCGTCGAGAAACAGCAGGCCGATCGGCAGATCGAAGGCGCCTCCGGCCAGCACAATGTCCAGCGCTTCGCGGGCGCCTGGGCCGGACCACGGCGATTGACGGCTAATAATCAGAAGGGACTTGGCCATGTCATGCGCCTCCGAAACAGATCAGGCGGTCGGCATCCTGCACCGCGTCATGCAACTGGCCGAGACCGGACAACTCCCACGGCGCGCTGACCGCCACGGCATCACGCTGATAACGCCCGGCTTCCTCGGCATTCAACACGCCACGGCGCAGGGCAGCGGCGATGCACACCACGCCGTCGAGGTTTTGTTCGGTAATGAAAGTTCGCCACTGCTTGGGCAGGTCCAGTTCGTCCTGCGGCGTGACCACAGCGTCGGACGCGTTGTGGACCCCGTCCTGATAGAAAAACAGCCGGACAATCTCATGCCCGCCGGCCAGCGCGGCCTGAGCGAACAGCAGGGCGCGGCGCGAGGAGGGCGCATGGGCGGCGGAAAACAGCGCAATGGCGAACTTCATGACGGACTCGATCAGCAAAACTGCGGCCATGATAAAGCTTTCTCGGCGGAGCGGCGAAGCGGATGTTTCCTGCGCCCGTCTCGATACGAGCAGGCGTCCGTCAGCGCGGCATGTAGCCCAACTGCCAACGGCGCGGAATTTTCAGGGTCAGCAGCCCCAGAACGCCAGCAAACAGACCGCTGACCAACATCGCCTTGAGCCCCAGATGATGTTCCAGTACCGCTCCCAGAATGGCGCCGACCAGCATCCCGCTCCACGGCACCAGTTGCACCCGCCAGCCGCTTCGCCGTTCGCCGAGCACCCAGCGCCCCAATCCACGACCGAATCGTGACAGTGCACCGGTGACATACGTCAGCCCGACCGGCAGACCGTTCACTTCTTCCACCGCTGCATTGAGCATGCCCATCGCAATGATCGCCGCCAGCAGGGCCGGCAGTTGCGTGTCAAAGGGCCAGGCTGCCAAACAGAGCAGAGCGGCGATGGACAACAACAAGGGCAACGCCCGCCGCCCCCCCAATCGGCTGACCACGACACCCAGGGCATTACCGACAATGAATGTCGCGACCAGCAGGATCAGCCTTAATGTCAGTCCGCTGTCACCCTCGCTGATCGCCACTGCCAGTCGCGTGGTGTTGCCGCTCATGAAGGAAACGAAATCGCCGCTGGCCATGAAACCGATGGCGTCGGTCATGCCGGCCAATACCGACAGACTGGCAACCAGCGCCAGCCCCACCCGGCCGCGCCATTTCTGTATATGAAGATGTCCGGGGCTGGCGCGGTGAGTCGAGGTGGAAGGCAGCATCGAGGCAGCGTCCTTGTGCAGGGGTTACGGTTCTATGCCATACAGATCGCAATATTCCAGCCAGTCCATCCCGGCCATTTCCGCCACTTCGCGATGCACTTCCAGGCGTTGCGCCTGGTACTCCTCGGGCGTCGCGGCGGTGAGTTGCAGCGTCAGTTCCCAGGCAAACAACCCTTGGCTTTCGGCCTCGGCTTCGAAAGCTTCGTGCAGCCGTTCTTCACGGTACTGCGCCTGGGTTTCGCCCTTGGCCTGGGCCAGCAGCGGGTTGAGGTGGTCGAGGGCTTCGCGCAGATCCGGACGCGCATCGAGAAACAGTTTCAGGGCCTGTTCGTGTCGCTGGTCAGTAGGCGCCATGGGCTTTCCTTGTAAGGCTGATGACCGTTAATGTGCCGCAGCGGCCGGCATGTGTCGCGCTCTAAATGCAGTAAAGCAGAACGATTTTTGGCGTTGCGGTGATACAGTCCGCTTTTTTCCGAATGAGCGAATGCAATGCGAATGCTGATGGTGGCACTGGCGGCAACCCTGCTGGCCGGTTGCGCGGGTTCGACGATGGAAGACGCCCGCACGCAAACCCCTTACAAGACCCTGAATTCGGACAAGCCCGAAAAAGACGTGGCCCGGTGCGTGCAATTCGCCTGGCAGGACGAAGCGGTGTTCGGCGTGGACGCGGCGGCATATCTGCAACCGGGCAAGAAGGGCGGTTCGACGGTCTACACCCGCTCGGCGGAGTCGTTTGTCGACCTGACCACGGAGGCGTCCGGCACCGTGCTGAATTACTACGCGCAGAAGGACGACTTCGTCGCCAAGCGCCGTTTGGCAGCGTTGGCGACCTGTCTCTGAAGCGAGTATCTGAATGTCAGTTGCCGGTACGGGTGACTGACATTCAGTCGTCCAGGCGCTTCTGGAAAAAATGCCGTTTGTGCCCTGGCGGGTAGTCCACGATTTCCCCGAACTGGCTGTAGCCCAGCTTCTTGTAAAACTCAGGCGCCTGAAAGTCGAACGTGTCCAGCCAGGCCCCGATGCACCCTTTTTCGCGGGCAAGATCTTCAGCCATGCGCATCAGCTTCGAGCCAATGCCCTGACCACGACCGTGTTCCGGCACTGACAGCAAATCGACGAACAGCCACTGGCAGACCAGACGGCCATACAGGCCGCCGAGGATGTTGTCGTTTTCATCGCGCACCAGCAGCGTGAGCGGCTCCGACCTGGCGATGCCGGCCTGGGCGACGTTGTAGGCATGCAGGGGCGCAAGAATGGCCTGGCGCTCTTCTTCCGTGGAGTTTTGCGACAGCTCGATCCGTAAACTCATTTGCGATGTCCTTATGGCAGGGAACCGCCAGCCTATCGCGGGTCGCTCAACTGATCCATCCCGGCTTCAAACGTTTGGAACCGTCGCTTGCGTGCCGGGGTCTAGCCCTTTAGGGCGTCCATCCGGAACGCGTTTGCCTGGGAGATTCCATGAACATTTTCGAAGCCCTGCGTGAAAGCCACGATCGTCAGCGGACCTACGCGAAATCGTTGATCAAGACCAGCGGTGATACCCCGGAAAGGGTCGAGGCCTACAAGCAACTGAAGGCTGAACTTCAGGCCCACGAAACGGCCGAAGAGCGCCATTTCTATATCCCGTTGATGGAGTTCGACAACGGTGTGGACCTCAGCCGTCATGCCATCGCCGAACACCATGAAATGGACGAGATGATGGAAGAGCTCGACGAGACCGAGATGTCCAGTCCGGCCTGGCTCGCCACGGCGAAAAAACTCTCGGAGAAGGTCCATCACCACTTGCAGGAAGAAGAGCAGAAGTTCTTCCAGATGGCCGGCAAGCTGCTCGACGACAAGCAAAAGGAACAGCTCGCCGGGCAGTATGAAAAGGAGTTCAAGGCGCAGCTTCCCTGAACCGCTGAATGCAGGTTTTTGTAATGACGCGGTGTAGTCTTTTTGCCATGCGTCGGGTGAGCGTCGTCGTAATGCACTGTGTTTATATACAGTATTTTCGGCGTTTTTCGAATTTCGCCGAGGCAGACTGCGACAAAACCGCCGATGGACAAAAAATCCCCCTCCGTTAGCTTGAAGGCCTCTCCTCGGACAGGAGAGTTCTTAAATCAACGGAGTGAAAAACATGAACCAACCACAAGCTCAAACCCAACTGCGACACGGTCGCGTCATTTCCCCTGCAAGCCGCGGTGCGGTGGCCATCGAGCAAGGATTGCTCGGCGGCTGGCAGGTCAATGAAATGGAAGGCGGCAAGAACTTCCCGGCACTCGCGGCCGGCCCGTTCCCCGCGCCATTCGAAAGCGACAACCCGAGCGTCGTACCGCCTGCTGACGGCTATATTCTCAGTGGCGGCAAGAACGACGCACGTGACTGCGTGAACTTCACCGCAGAAGAAATGAGCAAGAAACTCGGGCGCCCGTTCTCCTGGCCGCTGCTCAATGTCACCCCCGGCCAGACCCTTGAGGTCAAATGGGAGTACACCGCGCCGCACACCACCCGCGGTTACCGCTGGCTGATCACCAAGGATGGATGGGACCCGAAACAACGCATCACCCGAGCGCAACTGGAGGCGCAACCGTTCGCCGAGGATTTCTATCCGCAAGTGCCTTATTACAGTCATTCGGCGGAACTGAAAGCCAAGGTCAATCACGCCGTGAAACTTCCCGGCAACAAGCAGGGCCATCACGTCATCGTCCTGATGTGGATCGTCGCCAACACCGGCAACGCCTTCTATCAGGCCTTCGATGTGGACTTCAAATAAGCCCGCAACGTCAAACCCACAGGTTCTGAAGGATTAGAACATGTCAAACATCGACTTCACCCTATTGAAAAACCAGGCCAGCGACGCGGCGTCGCTGATGCCGACGCTTGCCGGCAAGAAGATCCTCATGGGCTTCTGGCACAACTGGCCGGCCGGCCCGAGCGATGGCTACCAGCGCGGCCAGTTCGCCAACATCGCCCTGGAAAACGTGCCGAAGGAATACAACGTGGTCGCGGTGGCCTTCATGAAGGGCAGCGGGATTCCGACCTTCAAGCCGTTCAACGTCTCCGATGCCGAGTTCCGCCGCCAGGTCGGCGTGCTCAACAGTCAGGGGCGGGCCGTGCTGATTTCCCTGGGCGGTGCCGATGCGCACATCGACTTGCGTGCCGGCCAGGAGCAACCGCTGGCCAACGAAATCATCCGTCTGGTGGAAACCTACGGCTTCGACGGCCTGGACATTGATCTTGAACAGAGCGCGATTGATTTCGCTGCCAACAAGACCGTCCTGCCGGCCGCGCTGAAACTGGTCAAGGATCACTACGCGGGCCAAGGCAAGCATTTCATCATCAGCATGGCGCCGGAGTTTCCGTACCTGACCACCTCAGGCAAATACGTCGGTTACCTGCAGGCGCTGGAAGGCTACTACGACTTCATCGCTCCGCAGTTCTACAACCAGGGTGGCGACGGGGTCTGGGTGCCGGAAGCCAATAACGGCAACGGGGCGTGGATCGCCCAGAACAACGACGCGCTGAAAGAGGACTTCCTCTATTACCTGACCGAGAGCCTGGTGACCGGCACTCGCGGTTTTACGAAGATCCCGGCGGACAAGTTCGTCATCGGCCTGCCGGCCAACGTCGATGCGGCCGCCACCGGTTACGTGATCGACAAGACCGTGGTCGGCAACGCGATGAAACGCCTGGCGGTCAAAGGACATCCGATCAAGGGCCTGATGACCTGGTCGGTGAACTGGGACAACGGCACCAGCAAGGATCGCGTGCCGTACAACTGGGAGTTCAGTCGGCGTTATGGACCGCTGATTCACGGGGCACCGTCCGCGGCGCAGGGCACTGATGCAGCAACGATGAACGTGGCTCATCAGTAGTCAATGAACGAAAAGCCCGGTAGCGCTGCCGGGCTTTTTTTCGTCGGCGGTTCGCATCATTTCACCTACCATGGCAATCTTCCGATGAAAAAAAGGATCAGGCGTCATGTCCAACACAGCCGAGCGGGTCAACATCGTCGATACCCAGGTGTTGTCCCACGACTGGTATCTGCTGAAGAAAATCACCTTCGACTATCGCCGCAACAACGGGGACTGGCAGCGCCAGACGCGCGAGGTTTACGACCGTGGCAATGGCGCGGCGATTCTGCTGTTCAACCGCGAGCAACGCACCGTGGTGCTGACCCGACAGTTCCGTCTGCCGGTGTTCGTCAACGGTCACGACGGTTTGCTGATTGAAGTGGCGGCCGGACTGCTTGAAGGCGCAGCGCCGGAGCAACGCATCCGCGACGAAGCCGAGGAAGAAACCGGCTACCGCGTGCATGACGTGAAGAAGGTATTCGAGGCCTATATGAGCCCCGGCTCGGTGACCGAAAAGTTGCACTTTTTCATCGCCGAGTACGATGCCTCCTCAAAGGTCAGTGAAGGGGGCGGTCTGGAAGAGGAAACCGAAGAACTGGAAGTGCTGGAGTGGCGTTTCGACGACGCGCTGGCGGCGTTCCATCGAGGCGAGATCTGCGATGCCAAGACCATCATGCTGCTGCAATACGCGGCGATGAATAACCTGTTCGGCGGTTAAAACAAGTCACCGGTTTTACCGATGTCCGACCACTGGCCACCCTCCAGAGTCAGCAAGCGCTCCTTGGCTTCCAGGCCTCCGGCAAACCCGGTCAGTTTTCCTGAGGCGCCGATGACCCGATGGCACGGCGCGATGATCGAAATCGGATTGCGCCCGTTTGCCGCGCCGACCGCACGCACCGCGCTCGGGTGGCCGATCTGTTCGGCGATCTGGCTGTAGGTGCGGGTCTCGCCAAACGGAATGGTCAGTAGCGCGGCCCAGACTTTTTTCTGGAACTCGGTGCCGGCAAAGTCCAGCTCCAGATCGAACGCGTTTCGCGTTCCTGCAAAATATTCTTCCAGCTGTCGCGCGGTTTTCATCAGCACCGGATTGTCCGGCGCTTCACTCATGGGTCCGAGGCGCACCCGGTTCGGTTTGTCGTTTTCCCAGAGGATGGCGGCCAGACGTGAGCCGTTCGCGACCAGCTTCAACTCGCCGACGGGCGAGGGCAGGGTGATGAACGTGTAGGCCATGGGAAAAACTCCGGGACGAGGCGAAAACTGCGCCCAGCATACTGCCGGATCGGGGAGGCGCAAACCGTAATCGCGACCATACTGGCTGATGCTCTTGAAGCGCTTTCCTACCTTATAAAAAGAAGAGACCGACTCATGAAGTACGAACCTTTTGCCAAATCGCTGATTGCGACCTCATTGGCGCTCAGCTGCCTCATGGCCCACGCCGCTTCGGTTGCCCCGGTCGCCGCCGAAAACGGCATGGTGGTCACCGCCCAGCACCTGGCCACTCACGTGGGTGTCGACGTGTTGAAAAGTGGTGGCAACGCGGTGGATGCGGCGGTCGCCGTGGGTTATGCACTGGCGGTGGTTTACCCGGCGGCGGGCAACCTCGGTGGTGGTGGTTTCATGACCATTCAACTGGCGGACGGACGCAAGACCTTCCTCGACTTCCGCGAAAAAGCCCCGCTGGCCGCGACGGCCAACATGTACCTCGACAAGGACGGCAACGTCATTCCGGACCTGAGTACCCGTGGTCACCTCGCAGTTGGCGTTCCGGGCACCGTGTCGGGCATGGAACTGGCGCTGAGCAAATACGGCACCAAACCGCGCAAGGACATGATCGCCCCGGCGATCAAACTGGCGGAAGAAGGTTTCGAGCTGGAACAGGGTGACGTCGAGCTGCTGGAATACGCCACCGACGTGTTCAAGAAGGACATCAAGGATTCCGGCGCGATCTTCTTGAGCAACGGCGAGCCGATGCAGGTCGGGCAGAAACTGGTGCAGAAGGATTTGGGTAAAACCCTGCGCACCATTTCCGAAAAAGGCGCCGATGGTTTCTATAAAGGCTGGGTGGCCGACGCCATCGTGACGTCCAGCCAGGCCAACAAGGGCATCATCACCCAGGCCGACCTCGACAAATACAAGACCCGCGAACTGGCCCCGGTGGAGTGCGACTATCGCGGCTACCACGTTGTGTCGGCACCACCTCCAAGCTCCGGCGGGGTGGTGATCTGCCAGATCATGAACATTCTCGAAGGCTATCCGATGAAGGATCTGGGCTTCCATTCGGCCCAGGGCATGCACTACCAGATCGAGGCGATGCGCCACGCGTACGTGGATCGCAACAGCTATCTGGGCGACCCGGACTTCGTGAAAAACCCGATCGAGCACCTGCTGGACAAGAACTACGCGACCAAGCTGCGTAACGCGATCCAGCCGCAGAAGGCCGGCGTATCGGCGGAGCTCAAACCCGGTGTCGCACCTCATGAAGGCAGCAACACCACGCACTATTCGATCGTCGACAAATGGGGCAACGCAGTCTCGGTCACCTACACCCTCAACGACTGGTTCGGCGCGGGCGTGATGGCGAGCAAGACCGGGGTGATTCTCAACGATGAAATGGACGACTTCACTTCCAAGGTCGGCGTGCCGAACATGTACGGCCTGGTGCAAGGTGAAGCCAACGCCATCGCTCCGGGCAAGGCACCGCTGTCATCGATGAGCCCGACCATCGTCACCAAGGATGGCAAGGTGGTGATGGTGGTCGGTACGCCGGGTGGCAGTCGCATCATTACCGCGACGTTGCTGACCATGCTCAACGTCATCGACTACGGCATGGGCCTGCAGGAAGCGGTCGACGCGCCGCGCTTCCACCAGCAGTGGATGCCGGAGGAAACCAACCTCGAAGACTTCGCCGCCAGCCCCGACACGAAGAAGATTCTCGAGAGCTGGGGCCACAAGTTTGCGGGCCCGCAGGACCCCAACCACATCGCGGCGATTCTGGTGGGTGCACCGTCGCTGGGTGGTAAACCGGTCGGCAAGAACCGCTTCTACGGTGCCAACGATCCACGGCGCAACACCGGGTTGTCATTGGGTTACTGAGCGGAGTAAAAAGGGGGCGGGCACACGTCCGCCCCTGTCTCAAGGACTGATCAAGGAAGGCTCAACATGACCACCGCATTGCTGATCATCGATGTCCAGCGCGCCCTGTGCGCAGGTGAATACGAGTGCCACGACGCCAAACGGGTAATCGACACCATCAACGGCCTCAGCGCCCGCGCTCGCAAGTCGG
Organism: Pseudomonas fluorescens; assembly: GCF_030344995.1. Classification (GTDB taxonomy): domain Bacteria; phylum Pseudomonadota; class Gammaproteobacteria; order Pseudomonadales; family Pseudomonadaceae; genus Aquipseudomonas; species Aquipseudomonas fluorescens_BF. The sequence goes on along the minus strand of NZ_CP128260.1, from coordinate 4,193,077 downwards.
GCATTCCGGTGGTGCTGATCCAGCACAACGAAAAAGACAGCCCGTTCGCTCACGGTGCCGAAGGCTGGCAACTGGCTGACGGACTGGTCACCGCACCCGGCGATCTGCGCGTCGACAAGACTGCCAACGACTCGTTCTATCAGACCAATCTGCAGAAACTGATCCCCCGGGAAGACTTCGATCGCCTGGTAATCTGCGGTATGCAAACCGATTACTGCGTCAACGCCACCGTGCGTCAGGCCCATCAACTGGGCTACGACGTGGAGTTGGCGGCCGACGCCCATACGACGGTCGACAACGGCAACATGAGCGCCGAAGACATCATCGCCGAGCACAACAAGGATTGGGCGCACCTGACCGGTTCGGTGGCGCGGATTGATGTGAAGCCGGCGGCTGACATCGCGTTCTGATGCTCTCTTGCAGAAGATCCCGGTAACCGCCGAAAAATCCAGAGCATCGATAGCCCGGGCGCGGCATACTGCCGCCGCCTCAGGAATGGAATCTGTCGATGCTCGCTTTCAATCTCCGTCATGCCTTACTGCTGACGTCCCTCGTTTTTGTTGCCCATACCCACGCTGCCAGTTTTGACTGTGCTGGCGCTTCCAGCCCGGTTGAAAAAGCCGTTTGTGCGGATCCGTATACCTCGAGTCTCGATGAGAAACTTGGGGTGCTTTGGCGGACAGCGGTGGTGCAGGTTGCTGATCCGCAAGCGCTCAAGGCAGATCAGCGTTCGTGGTTGAAACAACGCAATCAATGCGCTGCCAATAGCTCCTGCCTGCGCCGTGAGTATTTGATGCGTCTGAAAGCGCTTGAATACGTGGCCAAGCCTTTCAGCTGGGATGCCACCTGGCAGATGATTCCGTGGGGCGTTTCATCGGCGGCAGAAGTCACAACCAAGCGTTTGGACGCTACGCATATTGCCTTTGATGTTTCTGCGTCAAATGGTGGCAACTCTGGTGACATGGACGGCGTTGCCACAATCGACGGTGCCGTAGCGCATTTCACTGAAGGCAACTGCACCCTGAAGTTCAGCGCGCTCAACGGTTTGCTCGATGTTGATTCCGATGGAGGTGAGGGGGCTTGTGGTGGCGGGATGGGCGTTTACTACGGTGGAAGGTATGTGGCATCTGACCAACCGATCGCGATTGAATACGACTTGCTGAGCCTTGGCGTTGTACGTACGCAGCAAGAAGATCAGGCATTACGCACGTTGCTCAAAAATGACTATCAGACGCTGCTGCAAAATAGCGGCTCAATGGCAACAGGCGAGACCTCTAGTGATGTGCCGGAGGGCGAAGTCAACGAGTTCTGGCTGCGAGGCCTGGCTACCAGCAATGCGGCGATTCTGATGAGCGCGCCAGGAGGCAGAATCTGGCTGGTGCTATTGGTTTTCGATGAGCAACGCAACGTCAGGGCGCGTTACTACACCAACGTTCCCAAATGGAAAAAGCGGGTGCCTGATGTGCTGCTGGCGTGGCGTGAACGCTTGGCGGGAGATGCGGCACTACCTCTGGAACTGATGCCCTGACTCTCACGCTCAGGTCGCAAACATCAATTTGCGAACATCACTCACTGGCTCGGAAATTACGCCACCCAGCACCAACCGCGTAATCGTCTGCGCCGCCACCGCATAGTCCTCATCCTGCGGCACTTCCCGCCCGGTGATGCGCCCCATCTGCCATCCAATGTTGGTGTAGGTGCGCGTCGCCGACCAGATGAACAACATCAAATGCTCGGGATCCACAGGCGCCAGCAGCCCACGGTCGATCCAGCTGCGCAGACACTCGACATTGCGCCGGGCTTCGCCGTGCAGCAGGTCGCGGCATTCGTCGGGCAACTGGCGGCCACCGAGCAGCAACTCACCGCTGAACACTTTGGCAATCGCCGGATGTTCGCGGGCGATGCGAATGCGGGCGGCGACGTAGGCGCGCAGACCGATCAGCGGGTCGTCACTTTCGCGCAGCACCGCCGAGGCTTCCAGCAACGGTTCGACGAAGCCGAGCAGCACTTTGCCGTAAAGGTTTTCCTTGCTCTGGAAGTAGTAATACAGGTTGGCCTTGGGCACACCGGCGCGGGCGGCGATGTCGCGGGTCTGGGTCGCGTCGAAGCCGTTGGCGGCGAATTCTTCACTGGCGGCGGCCAGAATCAGTTGCTGGTTACGTTCGCGGATGCTGCTCATGGACGGCATGGAGGGTCTGGCCATTTCGGGTTCGCAATATACAAAACTATATAGCGATTAAGCCAGCGAACTCGCTCCTCAGCGCTATGCTGGTTTCAATTTCAGTAACATCAGGTAAATGACAATGACCCTTCAGGCACTGCGCGCCACGACGATTCACCTCGACGCGGTGGCGAAGCTGTTCGACGGCTATCGCGGTTTTTATGGCCAGCCATCCAACCTTGAGCAATCACGGGCCTTCATCGCCGAACGCATGGCCGGCGATGAATCGGTGATTTTTCTGGTTGAGGATGAAAGCGGCGAAGTGCTGGGATTCGTCCAGTTGTACCCGACGTTCTCTTCGATTGACGCCCACCGCACCTGGCTGCTCAGTGACCTGTTCACCACGCCGGCCGCTCGGGGCCGTGGAGTAGGGCGACTATTGATGAACACCGCCCGCGACTTTGCCGTCGAAACCGGCGCTAAAGGGTTGGTGCTGGAAACCGCCACCGATAATTTCACCGCCCAGGGTTTGTACGAGTCACTCGGCTGGGTTCGCGATACGGGCTATTACACGTACACCCTCGATTTGCGCCAGAGCTGAGCCGGCGCGATCTTTTTCACGGTTTTCCCGAATCAGGTCTTTTCCCGAACGTAGACGATCACTAGAATCCGCCCCGGCGCTCCGCAATGGAGGCTCTTTGATATCACTTTAGGGGCGACATAATGCAATTCGGGAAAATCCTTGCGCTGGGTCTGGTGCTCGCGCTGGGCGGCTGTGCCAGTTTCACAAAAGACGAAGTGGCCCCGGTCACGCTGCCATCGATGGCGAGCTATGCCAACAAGCCAAACGTCTATGTGGATTTCGACTTCTACCAGGGCGAACCGAAAAGCGCTTCCGCGGTGGAAATGCCACAAGCTCGGGACATGCTAAAGCCGCAATTGCAAACCGTCCTGAAGGATTCCGGTTTGTTCGGTCGTGTCACCTTCGACCAGTTCGAGAAGCAGCCAGGTGACTACAGCCTGCGTCTGAAAATGTACAACCATCCACCGAATGGCGGTCAGATGGTACTGGCGTTCATCAGTGGTCTGAGCATGACGATCATTCCGGCCTACGCCACCGACCAGTACACCATGAGTCTGGAAACCCTCGATCAGCAAGGCCAGCCGTTGTCCACCGCGAGCAACCATGACGCGGTCGGCACCTGGATGGGCATCTGGTTCCTTCCGCTGGCGTTCAATACGCCGAAAGCAGCGGTGACCGATACGTTCACTCGGCAGGTCAATGCCTTGCTCAAGGAATGGGCCGACAGCAATCGTCCGAAATATTCGGGCATTTGACTCACTCCAGCAGCAAAAAAAAGAGCCGCAATCGCGGCTCTTTTTTTTGCCCTTACTTCAGGGCCTGGATGAACTGTGGATCGCTGTACAGATTCTTCAGCAAGTCCTGCAGCATCGGGTTGTAGGCGTTGGTCGCGTTGGGAATCGCGATAAAGCCGAAAAAGCTGCTGTTCCACTGATGGCTGACATCTTTGGTGGCGTCGTACACCACATCGTTGCCATTGCGCAGGGTGAAGCGCGCAGCGATGGTGCCGTCACCGGTGCCCATGCCAGCGTTCAACTGGTTTTTCACCACCAGCACTTGCAGATGACGGCTCGCCTGCGGATCAAGCAGACCGGCCTTGCGCAGTTCTTCGGTGATCGCGTCCTGGATATGCGCCGGGATGCTGCCTGTCGGCGACTTGATCGGGTAGGCGCGAACCATCAACGAGCCTTCGCCCGATTCGGCGGTGACCTGCGGATTGCTGATCGCGTGCAGCGGCGGGGTTTGCTTGAGCTTCTGAACGTTGTCGAAGCTGGGCTCGTAACGGGTCATGGTCATGCCACAGCCTTGCAGGAGCAGAGCAAACAGCGGGACCAACAGCAGCGATTTTTTCACGGCAGTTCCTTGCGCGTTGAAGAGGGGGGCGAATTATGGGCAGAGTGCCATCATTGGGCAACTCTGTTTGCCGCCTCATTCACGTTGCCGCAACAAGCTCTCGATCTGCGCCAATTCCCAGGTACTCAACAGACTGACCGGATCGGTGCCGAAACGCTGCCGGGTGTCGAGCGTCCACTCGCGACCGTCCGGGCAAAAACAATCAGCGCAGTGATGCAGGCGCTGGCCGTCGAAGTCCAGCTGCAAACGCCAGCCTTCGATGTCGACCGAAACCCGATCCGCTCGCGCGTCCATCACCCGCAAGGTACAAACGCCCAACGCGGCATCGCGCAATCGCTGGCACACTTCGCGGCTGGTCAATTCGGTCGGCATCCTGGGCTCCATAGCCTGAAACAGCGCGCCAGCATAGAGCGCATGCCAGCGGTTGTCAGCGATCACTGGCCCGCGCCGGTGCATTTGCGTAACATCCGCAACCCTCTTTTTCCGCGGCGCTCTTTTGCGCAAATGTATGCGGCCGCACCCGTTCGGCCGCTCTGTCAGGTAAGCCATGAAACCGATTCGTCTGCGCGCCGATGTCCTGGCCGGACTCACCACCTCGTTTGCCCTGTTGCCCGAATGCATTGCGTTTGCGCTGGTGGCTCACCTCAATCCGCTGATGGGCCTGTACGGCGCCTTCATCATTTGCACGCTGACTGCGCTGTTCGGTGGCCGGCCGGGCATGGTGTCCGGGGCGGCCGGTTCGATGGCGGTGGTGATCGTCGCGCTGGTGGTGCAGCACGGCGTGCAGTACCTGCTGGCGACGGTGTTGCTCGGCGGCTTGATCATGATGGCGTTCGGGCTGTTACGGCTGGGCAAACTGGTGCGCATGGTGCCGCACCCGGTGATGCTCGGGTTCGTCAACGGTCTGGCAATCATCATTGCGCTGGCGCAACTGGAGCATTTCAAGAGCGGCGAGCAGTGGCTCAGCGGTACACCGCTGTACCTGATGACCGGGCTGGTGCTGCTGACCATGGCCATCGTCTACATCCTGCCGCGCCTGACCCGCGCCGTGCCACCCGCGCTGGTGGCGATCCTCGGCGTCGGTTTGCTGGTTTACCTGCTCGGCCTGCCGACCCGTACCCTCGGCGACATGGCGCACATCGCCGGCGGCCTGCCGACGTTTGCGCTGCCGGACATTCCGTGGACGCTGGACACCCTGCGCATCATCGCGCCCTACGCGATTCTGATGGCGCTGGTCGGCCTGCTGGAAACCCTGCTGACCCTCAACCTTACCGACGAAATCACCGAAACCCGTGGCTACCCGGATCGCGAGTGCGTGGCGCTGGGCGCGGCGAACGTAGTCTCCGGCGCATTCGGCGGCATGGGCGGTTGCGCGATGATCGGCCAGACAGTGATCAACCTCAGCTCCGGCGGACGCGGGCGCTTGTCCGGCGTAGTGGCGGGTGTGTTGATTCTGCTGTTCATTCTGTTTCTGTCGCCGCTGATCGAGCGGATTCCGCTGGCGGCATTGGTAGGGGTGATGTTCGCGGTGTCGCAGCAGACGTTTGCCTGGGCTTCGCTGCGGGTGCTGAACAAAGTGCCGCTCAATGATGTGCTGGTGATCATCGCGGTAACGACCATCACGGTGTTTACCGACCTGGCCACGGCGGTGCTGTGCGGGATCATCATTGCCGCGCTGAATTTTGCCTGGCAGCAAGCGCGCGAGTTGTACGCCGATGAACATCTGGAAGCGGACGGCAGCAAACTCTATCGCCTGCACGGCACGCTGTTCTTTGCCTCGACCACGCCGTTTCTCAATCAGTTCGACCCGGCCAATGACCCGCAACGGGTGACGCTGGATTGCCGGCACCTGAGCTTTGTCGATTACTCGGCCATCGCCGCGCTGAAAACCCTGCGTGAACGCTACGCGAAGGCGGGCAAACATTTGCAGGTGTTTCACCTGTCCGAGCGCTGCAAGAAATTGTTGAAACGCGCCGGGGTCGATCACGACTGATCGACCCCGGTCACTGATCAGGCATCGATGGCAGGGAAGTCGATGTCTGTCAGCGCCACGTTGTTCAGGTAGTTGGTGAGGGTTTGCGCGGCGACGACGGCGATCACTTCGATGATCTTCTTGTCGTCGATGCCGGCAGCGCGGGCGGCGGCGATCTGTTCATCGCTCAGATGACCACGGGTTTCGGTCAGTTGATGGGCGAGGGTGGCGAAAGCATTCAGTCGACCGTGACGCGCTTCGATGATTTCTTCTGCTGCCAGCCCGGCCTTGCTGGCGAACAGAGTGTGTGCCGCCAGGCAATAATCGCAACCGTTGACCTGCGAGGTGGCCAGATACACCGCCTCTTTTTCCTTGGCACTCAAAGACGTCTTGCCCAACGTGGCCGAGATTTGCACGTAGGCATCCAGCGCGGCAGGCGCAGTGGCCAGGGTCTTGAACAGGTTCGGCAGGAAACCGATTTTTTTCTGCACGCCTTCAAGTGTCGGGCGAGTGGCGTCGGTAGCGGTTTCGAGACTGAGAGGGGCGATGCGGCTCATGGTGATTCTCCGAAAGTCCGGTGCGAAGTGCGCCGGGGATGGAATGAATCCTACGGAGCGCGGCTGGTGCTTTGGGTGCAAATCGTCGAGGATATGCGACAGATCGTCCAAACCTGTCGTTGCGAGAATCAGTCATGGATCGCCTTTCTACGTTGCTCAGCCATTTCGGCGTCAATGCCGGCACTTTTCACAGCGGCACGTTCTGTGGGGTGAGCGCCTACGGCGGCGATCAAGTGTGCGGGCATGTGCATCTGTTGCAGGCGGGGGAGTTGTTGCTCAAACCGGGCAATGATCCTGAAATCTCGCTCAATGAACCGACCCTGATCTTTTTCCCCCGCCCCATGGCCCATCGTTTGTTCGCCAACGAAGCCATGGGCACGCAACTGGTGTGCGCTTCGCTGACCTTCGACGGCGGCGCGGGCAATGCTTTGGCGGCAGCGCTGCCGGATTATCTGGTGCTGAAACTCGCCGATCTTCCGGAAATGACCAACACCCTGGAGTGGCTGTTCAAGGAGGCCTTCGACGGACACTGCGGGCGCGAAGCGGTGATGGACCGGCTGTTTGAGCTGCTGGTGATTCTGTTGTTGCGCCACCTCATCAGCAGTCGAAATCAGCAGCCGGGCATGATGGCGGGGCTGGCCGATCCGAAGATTTCCCGAGCCTTGAACCTGATGCACGACCAACCGGCCAAGGCTTGGAGCGTCGCCGAACTGGCGAGTGCCGCGAATCTGTCTCGCGCCGGTTTCGCCGAACACTTCCGGCGGGTGGTGGGGCAGACGCCGGTGGATTATCTGGTGAGCTGGCGGATCAGCCTCGCGCAGAAACGCCTGCGCGAGGGACGGCCGATTGCCCTGATCGCCGAAGAGGTCGGTTATGAAAGTCCGTCGGCACTGGCCCGGGCATTTCGGCGCAAGACCGGTCTCAGTCCGCGGGAATGGAAGGCTGGCTCGAGTTGAAAACTATTTGGCGAACTTCTTCGCCCCGGCCACGCACAGGATCACTCCCAGCGTAACCACCAGCATGCCGATGCTGACATGTTCATGCAGCAAGGTCGCGGCCAGTGCCAGGCCAAAAAGCGGTTGCAGCAATTGCAACTGACCGACCGCTGCAATCCCGCCCTGGGCCAGCCCGCGATACCAGAACACGAAACCGATCAGCATGCTGAACAGCGAAACGTACGCCAGGCACACCCACGCCGACAGGCTGATACCACTGAACGAGGCGGGCGCCAGCCACACACTCAACACGGCCATCACTGGCAACGACAGCACCAGCGCCCAGCAGATCACCTGCCAGCCGCCGAGGGAACGCGACAATTTTGCGCCTTCGGCGTAACCGAGGCCGCAGGCGAGAATCGCCGCCAGCATCAACAGATCCCCGGTGGGCGAAGCGGTCAGTCCTTGTGAGATCGCAAAACCCACTACCAGCGAACTGCCCAGCACCGAAAAAATCCAGAACACCGGACGTGGCCGCTCACCGCCGCGCAACACGCCGAAAATCGCTGTCGCCAGCGGCAGCAATCCTACAAACACAATGGAATGCGCCGACGTCACGTATTGCAGCGCCAGAGCCGTCAACAACGGGAAACCCACGACCACGCCCAACGCGACGATCAGCAATGACAACCACTGATCCCGCGCCGGACGTCGTTCGCGAAACAGCCACAGCAGACATAACGCCAGGACGCCAGCGATGGTCGCGCGGATGACTGTGAGAAACACCGGGTCGAATTCCAGCACTGCCAGCCGCGTGGCGGGGAGCGAGCCGCTGAAGATCACGACGCCGATGAAGCCATTGATCCAGCCGCTGGTTTTTTCCAGGGCCGGGGTGCCGAGTTGGGTGGTTCGTTCCATACGCGTTGCGCTCAGAGGTGGGTTGCGTTGAAACAATCCTAGGGTCGAGAATCAGCACAATCAAAGAATTGTCATGGATACAGCCCGACATGCCGCGCTCCCGTTACAAGACCCTCGTCGACACCTATGCCGCAGATATTCGCGCCGGCCGGCTGCTGCCCGGCACACGTTTGCCGACCCACCGGCAACTGGCAGCGAGCGAAGGGCTGGCGCTGGTCACGGCGTCGCGGGTGTACGCCGAGCTTGAGGCCATGGGCCTGGTCAGCGGCGAAGCCGGGCGCGGTACGTTTGTGCGGGAAACGTCGTTGTTGCCGGGGCAGGGCATCGACCAGAAGGACGTTGCGGTCGGCATGATCGACCTCAACTTCAATTACCCGTCATTGCCGGGGCAGGCCGAATTGTTGCGGACCGCGTTGCGGCAACTGGCGCTGTCCGGCGACCTCGAAGCGCTGCTGCGCTATCAGCCCCACGCCGGTCGCCAGCACGAAAGGGCCTCAGTCGCGCGGCACCTGCAAACACGGGGTTTGAGTGTCGAGGCCGAGCAGGTGCTGATCGTCAACGGCACGCAGCAAGGGCTGGCGGTGACGTTGATGGCGCTACTCAAACCCGGCGATGTGATCGCTGCTGATGCGTTGACCTATTCGGGATTCAAAGTGCTGGCCGAAGCGCTGCATCTGGAAGTGGTGGCGATTCCCGGCAATGAGCAGGGCCCCGATCTGGCGGCCCTCGACAGACTCTGCCGCCAGCGCCCGGTGCGGGCGGTTTACAGCATGCCGACGCTGCACAATCCACTGGGCTGGGTGATGCCTTTGGAGCAACGTGAGGATTTGATCGCGATTGCCCGCCGGCATGATCTGACGATCATCGAAGACGCGGCTTACGCCTTTCTGGTCGATAACCCACCGCCCCCGTTGGCGGTTCTGGCACCGGAACGCACGGTCTACGTGTCGGGCCTGTCGAAAAACATCGCCACCGGCCTGCGTGTCGGTTTTGTTGCCGCGCCGGTCGAGCGGGTGGCAGCGCTGGAACGGATCATCCGCGCCACCACCTGGAATACCCCCGGCGTGATGACCGCCATCGCCTGCGGCTGGCTCGACGACGGCACCGTCACCTTGCTCGAAGCGCAAAAGCGCAGCGACGCCCAGGCCCGGCAAGCTCTGGCCGCGCAGATCCTCGAAGGCTTCCCGACTGTTGGCCATCCTTCTTCATATTTCCTTTGGCTGCCGCTGCCGGAAGACGTCCGGGCCGACCATATTGTGGTCGAGTTGATGCACGAACAGGTTTCCGTTACCACCGCCGAACCCTTCACCGTGTCCGCCCATGTGCCCCACGCGATTCGTTTGGCGCTGGGATCGGTGGACATGCTTGTCCTGCGTCAAGCCTTGCTCAAAGTTCGTCAGGTCGTGGGCGCCTACCTGTAGCGCAACTTGCCGCGCCCGATTACCCTTGGCGCCGCCGAAGATCTGGAAACTCCTGATGAAAAAAGCTGCATTACTGACTCTCGCCCTGATCCTCAACGCAGACCTGTTCAGCACGCCAGCACTGGCTGCCGGTGACGCCGAAGCCGGTGCCAAAATCTTCCCGCGCCTGTGCGGCGGCTGCCATCAGGTCGGCGAATCCGCCCGCCCGGGTTTCGGCCCGGAACTCAACGGCATCATCGGCCGCCCAGCAGGAACGTCGGCGAATTACGTGTACTCCGACGCGATGAAAAACTCCGGCCTGACCTGGGATCGTGAAACGCTGACGAAATATCTGAAGGATCCGAAAGGCGTGGTGCCGGGGACGCGGATGATCTTCTGGGGGCTGAGTGATGAAGAGAAGATCGATAATTTGTTGGCGTATTTGCAGACGTTTCAGTCCGAGTAATTTCGCCTGACAACAAGCTTTGCGTCCAGGCTGCGCACCGATAACCAAGACTGAAACAGGGTCCGAGGTGACACCAATGCGTCATCCCGATCCAGCAGAACAACCGCTTCGTGCGCGCCCAGACTGCCGCGATCGAAGCCAAGAGCGGCGACGCCATGATCAACACCCAGGTTCAGGAAAACTGGTTCTGGGCATGGGTCCTGACCGGTTACACCACCAAGATCTCCGGTGACGTGGTCAAACTGAAAACCGTGCAATAAGCACCGGTTGGGCGTGAAAAAGCCCGGCTGATCAGGCCGGGCTTTTTGTTTGTATTTCGGTAGAGCGTTTGATTCAGGCAACGCGGCGTTCGATCAGACGGTCGGAACCACCCTCAGCCACACGACGTTCGATCAGACGATCAGCACCACCTTCAGCAACGCGACGTTCGATCAGACGATCAGCACCACCTTCAGCAACGCGGCGTTCGATCAGACGATCAGCACCACCTTCAGCAACGCGGCGTTCGATCAGACGATCAGAGCCACCTTCAGCGACGCGGCGTTCGATCAAGCGATCAGAGCCACCTTCAGCGACGCGGCGTTCGATCAACCGATCCGAACCACCCTCAGCCAAACGACTTTCAATCAACCGGTCTGAACCGCCTTCGGCGATCATGGTGTGGGCGGGTTTGGCTGCAAAAGCGTTGACTGCAAGAACCGAGAAAGCGATGCCGAGAAGGATTTGGCGTTTCATGATCGTGTGCTCCAGGGGTGTTGTTTGTTTGGTATGGAGCCGATGTTACGCCGCGGATTTTTTATGAGAACTTCATTGAACTGATGGTGACTATCGACGCCAGCAATGAGTGCCAAGACCCTTGTTCTAGGGCACCAGAGCCCGAATGCACAGCTCTCCGGTGGCGCGGGTCAGGGCCAGATCATGCAGCGCATCACGGGTCAGACCGCTGCGCGCCTTGGCCAGCCATGCCGGGCAGTTCGGGTCGTGGCGGTAGGGCGTGAAGGCGGCGTATTGCTGCAGCAGGCGGGTTTGTAATTCATCCAGACGCGGGCGAATCTGCTTGCCCAGATCCGGGCGCGGCGTGTCCGGCGCGGCACCGGCTGCCTGCCACTGTGCGAGCAAACCGTACTGCACCAGTTTGTTGGCCTCCATCTGCGCGGCGATCAACTGCGCGACATCTTCCGGATCGAGCTTGCGTTCGGTGGCGAGCTTGCGGGCGTTGTCGATCACCTGCGCCTCACGGGGACTGTCCTGGATCGGCTTGCCGCTGTCCCATTTGGTCAGGGCGACGAGATCGCCGATGTTCAGGCGTTCGTTCAGAGTGTTCATCAATCCTTGCACCACCTCGGGCGAGGGCGCGGGGCCGGCGTGCACGGTCGTCGCCAGTACAGTCAATAAGGTGCAACTCAGCAGAAACGGGGAACGGCGCATGGGAGGGATTCACTTCCTGTCGTGATGGGGAGGCTATGCACATTGATCGAGGTGCAGATTACGAAGTTTTAATGCAAACGGGTACGACCTGAACTGCATTGCATACCTTAGACTCTGTCATCAGCTCCCACCCGAGACGGACCCTCAATGCAAACCCCCGCTCAATCCCCCCTCTGGAAAACCTACCTGCTGTTCCTGGCCCCGATGGTGCTGTCGAACTTCCTGCAATCAATGTCGGGCACGGTCAACAGCATCTACATCGGCCAGATGCTCGGCACGCAGGCGCTGGCGGCGGTGTCCGGGATGTTTCCGATCATCTTTTTCTTTATCGCGCTGGTCATCGGTCTGGGCGCCGGGGCGGGGGTGCTGATCGGTCAGGCGTGGGGGGCGCGTGAGTCGCATATGGTCAAGGCGATTGCCGGGGCGACGTTGTTGCTGGGGGTGTTGATCGGGCTGGTGGCGGCGGTGCTGGGCAGTGTGTTTGCGCGCCAGGCTTTGCAGGGTTTGGGGACGCCGGCGGACGTGCTGGATGATGCGGTGGCCTATGCCCGCGTGATGATGTGGACCTTGCCGGTTGTGCTGGTTTACGTGCTGTTCACCCAGTTGTTGCGCGGGGTGAGCGACACACTGTCGCCGATGCTGGCGCTGCTGCTGTCTACCGTGGTCGGGCTGGCGCTGACCCCGGCGTTCATCCGCGGCTGGTTCGGCTTGCCGCAACTGGGGATTCAGAGTGCGGCGTTCGCCGGCCTGGCCGGTACGCTGGCGGCGATGACGTGGCTGTCATGGAGCCTGATCCGCAAGGGCCATCCGCTGGCGCCGGATCGCGAGTTCTTCGCGGCGCTGCGACTGGACGGCGCGATTCTCGGCAAGGTGTTGCGCATCGGTCTGCCGACCGGGGTGCAGATGATTGTGCTTTCGCTGTCGGAGCTGGTGATTCTGGCGCTGGTCAACCAGCACGGCTCGCAGGCAACGGCGGCCTATGGCGCAGTGACGCAGATCGTCAACTACGTGCAGTTTCCGGCGCTGTCGATTGCGATCACCGCGTCGATCCTCGGCGCCCAGGCGATCGGCGCCGGACGGCTGGAACGGATGGGCCCGATCCTGCGCACCGGGTTGTGGATCAACGTGTGCCTGACCGGTGGCTTGATCCTGGCGGGCTACCTGTTGTCGCACTGGTTGCTGGGGCTGTTCCTGACCGAGGACTCGACCCGGGCGATGGCCGAGCACCTGCTGCACATCATGTTGTGGAGCCTGCTGATCTTCGGTTTCCAGGCGATCATCGGCGGCATCATGCGCGCCAGCGGCACGGTGCTGGTGCCGGTGGGCGTAGCGATCATCTGCGTGCTCGGCGTGCAATTACCGGCGGCCTACTGGCTGGACGGACAGTTCGGTCTGCAGGGCGTGTGGATGGCGTTTCCGATCGCGTATCTGGGGATGCTGGTGTTGCAGACGCTGTATTACACACGGGTCTGGAAGCATCAGAAGATCGAGCGGTTGGTGTAAGACGGGTCGCCAGAAAACGCAGGGCCGTTCCTCAGGGGGAACGGCCCTTTTTTTACCTCATGATTGAGGATTTTTCCCGGCATGGATCAGCGGACGCCGCCGATGCCACGGCAATGCTTGCTCCAGCTGCGCGGCCAGCCGCAGCAAGACATCGTCAGCCCCGAAGCGGGCAGCCAGTTGCACGCCGATCGGCAACCCGCTGTGTGACATCCCCAGCGGCAATGAAATGGCGGGCGTCCCCGCCACGTTGAACACCGGGGTGAACGGCGAATGCTCAAACACTCGCGCCGTCCATTGGCGACCGTCCAGAAATTCCGCGCCGCGATTGTAGATGCCGATGGCTTGTGGCAATTGCGGCAAGGTCGGGGTCAGCAGGATATCGATGGATTCGAACCAGCTCGCGACTTGCCGGGCGATGCTGTTGCGCACTTCCAGCGCGGCAGCGAACTCCACGCCACGGGATTGTTCGCCGAACGCGTAGCAGGCCAGCGTGGCCGGTTCGAGTGTGCGGTGGTCGATGGCGCGGCCTGTGCTGCTGGCGAGGTGGTCGATCCAGCGCACCAGGCTGGCACACCAGATGTGCGCGTTGGCGTCGACGAAGGCCTCCCACGACAGGCCAAGCGGGGCCTGCGCGACGTCCACCTGATGGCCCAGCGCTTCGAGCTCGCGGGCGACGCGCTGGGTGACGTCACGGATTTCACTGTCGACGGCGGCGCCGTTCCATGGCATATCGAGCACACCGATTCGCAGCCGTCCCGAATCGCGACCGACCTGGGCCAGAAAGCCCTCAGCCGGTGCGGGCGTGTGGTACGGATCCCCCGGCGCGCAGCCTTGCACCACATCCATCAGCGCCGCGCTGTCACGCACGGTCCGCGACAGACCCAGTTGCACGCCCAACCCGGCGAACACTTCATCCATCACCGGCCCGTGAGAACTGCGCCCGCGCGTCGGCTTGAGGCCGATCAGTCCGTTGAACGCCGCCGGCACGCGAATCGAACCCGCCGCATCGGTGGCATGGGCGATCGGCACGATGCCGGCGGCGATGGCAGCCCCGGCGCCGCCACTGGAGCCGCCGGCCGAGCGCTGCGGATCCCAGGGATTGCGGGTCGGCCCTTGCAGGACAGAATCGGTCTCGGTGCTGAACGCCATTTCCGGGGTGGTGGTGCGGCCCAGGGTCATCAATCCGCCGGCGTTGAAGCGTTGCATCAGGTTCGAATCATTCTGCGCGACCACTCCTTGGGCGAGACGGCTGCCCAGTTCATTGCGTCGCCCGGCAGCGGTGATCGCCAGATCCTTGATCAGGAACGGCACGCCCGCCAAAGGCCCGCTACCGGTGGTCACCGTTGGTGTCCAGTGTTCGATCACCGCGTTGATCGACGGGTTGACCTGCTGCACGGCCTCGATGGCCAGAGCGGCCAGTTCCTCGGCGCGAACGTCGCCCGACGCGATGAGTTGCGCCAGGCCGATGCCGTCATGTTCGGCGTATTCGTTGAGATTCATCAGAGGCACTCCAGGAAAGGAGCAACGATCTTAGGTCGCAGGTCTGGCCGTGATTAGCCCATAATCGCGGTATGCAATGTGCTGCTATTGGCACAATCCTTTGATTGGCGGAAGACCTGAAAATGATCGGTGACCTGAATGACACACTGATTTTCGTGCGCGTGGTTCGCCTCGGCAGTTTCACCGCCGCCGCCCATGCGTTGCAGATTCCTAAGACCACGGTCAGCCGTCGGGTGCGCGAGCTGGAACAGGTCATCGGCGTGCAGCTGCTGCGTCGTACTACGCGTCAGTTGAGCCTGACCGAAGCGGGCGCGGTGTATTACGAACACTGCAAGGCCCTTGCCGATACCCTTGAACTCGCCGAGCGTGCGGTGCATCAGTTACGTGACGGGCCGCGCGGCTGGTTGCGGGTGACGGTGCCGTTTTCGTTCGGGGTCAGCTGGTTTGCGCCGTTGCTCGCGGGATTTCGTCAGGCGTATCCGGAAATTCGTCTGGAGGTTCTGGCCTCCCATGTACCGCTGGACCTGGTGGGGGAGGAAATCGACGTGGCGCTGCGTCTCGGTGCGTTGCCGGATTCGAGCCTGATCGCCCGCCGGCTGGCGAGTTTTCCCACGGGCATTTATGCGGCCCCGGATTACCTGGCGCGGCACGGTATGCCGGACAACCCTGACGAACTCATTCAGCATCAGACGCTGACGCTGCATCAGGCCCGGCGTGATGTCGGCTATGTCTGGCCGTTGCGTCGCGAAGGTGCGCGCCTGAAAGACTATCGCGTCGAACCTTGCATTCTGGCCAACGATCCGGCGCTGCTGCATGACGCGTTACTGGCGGGTGAAGGGCTGAGCCTGGGAATGGAGCAGAGCATGAAGGCTGATGTGCAGGCCGGACGTCTGGTCCGTGTGCTGCCGCAATGGATCGGCCCGCCGCAGGATCTCAACGCGGTGACGGCCCGCGAGCATCTGCCATCGCCCAAGGTGACGGCGCTGATCGGCTACTTGAAAGCGCGCATGGCCGACGAAGTGGCGTAACCGCCGGATGTTTGCTTAAGTCATTCGAGACCCATCGGGCGCCGGAGCATTCCATGTCGATTCGATTGTTGTTGGCGGCCGCGTGTTGCCTGATCGTCGTCCCTGCCGCATACGCGGTGGAGTACAACCGGGTCAACACCACCGCCAGCCAGATCAGTTTCACCTACAACCAGATGGGCTCGCGGATGTACGGCACGTTCGGCAAGTTCGACGCGACGCTGGACTTCGACACCGACAACCTCGCCAGTGCCCGCACCACGCTGCACATCGACCTCACCAGCATCGACGCCGGCAGTGAAGACGCCAACACCGAGCTGGTGAAACCGGCATGGTTCGACACCGAAAAATTCCCGGTGGCAGTGTTCGAATCGACCCGCTTCAGCCCGGCCGGCGACAACCGTTATCTGGTCGACGGCCACCTCACCCTCAAAGGCATTACCCGTGAGGTGCAGGTGCCGGTGCAACTCAAGCCCGACAGCAGCATCGGCATCTTCGACGGTGAACTGGTGCTCAAGCGCGACGAGTTCGGCCTCGGCGCGGGGGAGTGGGCGGACACCGTGGTGTCGAAGGACATCGACATCAAGTTCAAGGTCGTTGCCCCCGCGCAGTGACCGGCCTCAATACGCCCGCCAATGCCCCGGCATCCAGCGCCATTGGTTACCGGCCCAGCGGTAATGCCCGGCGACCCAGTGATAGCCCGGTGCAGGCATCGCCGGGACCACTTCGACGATCGGTGGTGGTCGATGCGGGCGAGCCGGTTCGACGACACAGCCTGACAGAGTGATTGCCACCAGCGTGGCGGCGAGCAAGGTTTTCATGGTTTTCGGGGAACGCAGAACGTTCATGACAACTCCTCAAGGCCTGCGTCGGGAAATCAACGCAGCTGAAAAATTGGACGCCAAATCGGCGAAAAATCCGTTTTCGGGCAGATGAAATTTTTGTCAGGCTTGCACAAGGTATGATGTCGCGGTTCGCCGATCGCTCAACCCGCGCGGCAACTTGTGTTTTACCGTTGGAGTCCGCCCGTCATGCCCCGCATCACCCACTACAAATCCCCATGCCCCGAAGGCGTCAACAGCCAGATCCTGCAGATGGTGGTCGACAACCTGACCGCCATCAGTGCCATCGGCCTTGGCCCGAGCAACCTGCTGTACAACGTCTATCAATACGCGGTGGGCTACGAGGTGCATCTGTATCTGGAGGCGTTGAACGGCGAGAAGGGCACCGAAGTGGAACTGCTGGTAGCCACCGACGACGATGATCCGGAGCAAGTGACCGGCTTCCTGTTGTACCTGCCGGTGCAGGGTGATTGGGAGGCGTGCAACGTGGCCTATCTGGCGGTGCGCGAGGGGCATCGGCGCCAGGGCGTGGCCCGTGTGTTGATCGCGGACATGGTGGCGCGTTACCCCCATGCCGAGCTGACCTGCAGCGTCGGCAAGGTGCCGTATTTCGAGGCGCTGGGCTTTGAAGTGCTGGGCCAATTGGAGACGCAGGTGCTGATGAGCACCCGGCATTACCGCAGCAACGGGCTGCGCGGTTTCATCGACACCACACCGATCTACCGTTCGCTGGAAGTGCAGCAGATCCACACTTATCTGCTGCAAAAACACGGCAAGCGGGCGATGCTCGATGCCGAGAAACAGCGCGACCGGCATCTGGATCAGGTCACTCGCCGCACCGAAGAATTTGTCCGCCAGCGCCTGACCGTTCACTGATCCCTTTTCTTTGAAACGACAAAAGCCCTTGTTGCGATCCGCGCAGCAAGGGCTTTTTTGTGCCGGTGATTTCAGGACAGTTTCACGTTCATGGTGATGCTGATTTTCAGAGACAAAAAAAGAGCCTCAAGACTCTTTGATGGGGAGGAAGTAGAGCCCGCGAGGCTCAAGATGCGCATGAAGCCAGGTGCGGGCTTGATTGGGGTTCAGAGCACCCGCACCTACGCAGCAGCTTGGCGGACCAGGCGACTGCGTAGCTCCATCGTAGGAAGGTGAGGTGATGCGCTCAAGTACCGTCAGTCACCTGCATTTGAGGCGCGGGCGGTGGCTCTTTCGACCATCGCAATGATGGTCGCGAACAGCTCGTCACGGGCCTGTTCGGCGCTGATTTCGTCGGTGGCGGCTGCTTGCGACAGGGCTTCGGCGGCGCCGAGCATGGCGCGTAATCCTGGCTGTCCGATCTCTGCGCCGTCAGCGAAAGGCGAGAGCACGCGGCGGCATTTTTCCAGGAAAATCGCCTCGTATTCGCGTTTGATCTTCTCCAGTTCCGGCGTGCTCGCCAGGGCGGCAATCACCCCCGGAATCTCGTTGCCCTGGGTCAGCACGCAATCGACATACGCCGTGGCAATTACCGTCGCGGTGCCGCTCAAGGTCGCTTCGGCATTGGCCAGCGCTGCGTCCATGAGCGCCGTCTGGCGCCGATCGAAATCCTGATACAGCGCAGCCAGCAAACCGGCGCGGGTGGTGAAGTGGTCGTAGACCACCGGTTTGGTCACACCGGCCTTTTCCGCCAGATAGCCGAGGGTCAGGGCATCGGTGCCTTCTTCGCGAATCAGTTGCCAGGCCATGTCGAGTAACTGGCGCTGGCGGTCTTCCCGGGACAGGCGTCGACGGGGTTGTGCGGGTTCAGGGATTTCAGTGGTTGACATTGCTTATATACCAAACGTAACTTACTGAGAGTAACTTACCAATCGTAGCTTATTGAAAGGATAAGCCCTTGGTCAGCAATCACCAACCGGAGATTTCCCCATGCACGCATTGATTGTTGTAGATCACGATGATCCACGTTCGCTGACCCACGCGTTGGCGCAACAGATTGCCAAAGGCCTGTCGGAAAGCGATCCCTCCAACACCTTCGAAATAGCCGACCTGCACGCCGAGGAATTCGACCCGCGCTTCGGCGTGGCCGACTGGGCGGTGCATCACCGCGAATCCGCTCCACCGCAAGACGTGCTGGCCGAGCAGGCACGCATTGACCGCGCCGATGCACTGGTGCTGGTCTATCCGGTGTTCTGGTGGTCGATGCCGGCGCTGCTCAAAGGATGGATCGACCGGGTATTCAGCAACGGCTGGGCGTACGATTTCGACGGTGACAAGACGATGAAGAAGCTCGGACGATTGCGCGTGCACCTGGTTGCACTCGGCGGGGCGGATGCGCGCACTTACGAGCGCCACGGTTACGGCACGGCGATGAAGACGCAGATTGATCACGGCATTTTCGATTACTGCGGGGCGGCGGTAGCGAGTTCGGCGTTGTTGCTGGAGTCCGAGTCGAGCGATCCTGCGATGCAACTGCAGGCGGCGCGCGAACTCGGACTTGGGTTGTTCCGCTGAATGTCAGCGAGCGCCCGGCCAGCCGGCTTTTTCGAGGGCAGCGAGCAGGGTGGCAGCATCCAGCCCCGGCACCGAATGCCCGTTGCCTTCGGTGCTCTCGCTGGCCAGCAAGGCATTGATGATCGCTTCTTCCACCGCCTCGGTCGCTGCCAGAAACAGCTCGCTGATGTGATCGTTGTTGACCATCCGCAAGCCGTCGCAAGTCGACGCGCCTTTGCCTTCGTAAGCGGCGGGCGGGATATGACCGTTGCCGGTGGCGAAGGCGATGAAGATGTCGCCGCTGTGATCCTCATTGCCGCCGCCAGTACGCGCCAGACCGAGGCTCGCCCGTTGCGCCAGCCGCGTGCATTGATGCGGCAACAGCGGCGCATCGGTGGCCAGGCACACCACGATTGAACCCATGCCCGGATGCGGTAAAGAGGCGCGCAGGAACGGCGAATCCACCTGTTCCATGTAACGCCCGACCGGGTAGCCGTCGACCCGCAACTCGCTGCGAATCCCGTGGTTGGCCTGGACGATGGCGCCCACAGTCCAGCCGCCCTGAGCCTTGCTCAATCGGCGTGATGCGGTGCCGATCCCACCCTTGAATTCATGGCAGATCATGCCGCTGCCACCGCCCACCGCGCCTTCCTGCACCGGGCCGTCAACGGCATTGCTCATCGCATCAGCCACATGTTTGGGCTTCACATGAAAGCCGTTGATGTCGTTGAGCAAACCATCAAAAGTTTCCAGTACCACCGGCATGTTCCAGTACAGGCGACCGTCATCCGGCTGCTGCGCGCGATCCAGTTCGATCAAGGCATCGCGCACCACGCCGAGGCTGTGGGTGTTGGTGAAGGCGATCGGGCTGGTCAGCAGGCCGGCTTCGCGAATCCATTCCAGTCCTGTGGCATCACCGTTGCCGTTGAGGACGTGGACGCCGGCAAAACACGGCTGGGCGTTGGTCGAGCCGGCGCGTGGTTCGATCAGGGTGACGCCGCTGCAGATGTCACGACCGCTGGCGCTGCTGCCGCGCACGTTGCTGTGGCCGACTCGGACGCCGGGTACGTCGGTGATGGCGTTGAGCGGGCCGGGCTGCAATTGGCCGATGCGGATATGGAGATCGCGGGCACGTGGTTTCATTGATGTTCTCTCTGTTGAAGGCAGTGATTTGAAGGGCTGTTATTGGCCGTTCTTGACCTTGCTCCACACCCGCGTGCGCACCCGTTCGGTGGCTTTGGGCAAGGGCTCGAGGGTGTACAACGTGGCCATCGCCGTGGCGGACGGATACACCGCCGGGTTGTCGCGGGTGGTCTGGGCAACCAGCGCCGTGGCGGCGCGATTGCCGTTGGGGTAGGACAGGTGATCGCTGACCGGCGCAATCACTTCGGGCCGCAGCAAATAGTCGATGAACGCCAGGCCCTGGGCCGGATGCGGCGCGTCCTTGAGCAGCACCAGCGTGTCGAACCACACCGGCGCGCCTTCCTTGGGCAGGCTGTACTGAATTTTCACGCCGTTGCCGGCCTGCTCGGCGGTGGTCTTGGCTTCAAGCATCGCGCCGGACCAGCCGACCGCCACGCAAATGTTGCCGTTGGACAGATCGCTGATGAATTTCGAGGAATTGAAGTAGGCGATGTGCGGGCGCAGTTTCAGCAGCAGCGCTTCGGCTTTCTGATAATCCTCGGCCTTGGTGCTGTTGGGTGGCAGACCGAGATAGTGCAACGCGACCGGGAGCATTTCCGACGGTGAATCAAGCATCGCCACGCCGCACTCGCCGAGCTTGGCCAGGTTCTCCTCCTTGAACACCAGATCCCAGGAATCCACCGGGGCCTTGTCACCCAGCACCGCGCGCACCTTGTCGACGTTGTAGCCGATGCCGTTGGTGCCCCACAGATACGGCACGGCGTACTGATTGCCGGGATCGTTATTGGCCAGTTTGCCGAGCAGATCGTTGTCGAGGTTCTTCCAGCCCGGCAGTTGATTGCGGGACAGCGGGGCGAGGGCGCCGGCCTTGATCAGGGTCGGCAGACTGAAGTTGCTCGCCACCACCACGTCGTAGCCGCTGTGGCTGGTCATCAGTTTGCCTTCCAGCACTTCGGCGCTGTCGAAGGTGTCGTAGACCGGTTCGATGCCGCTGTCGCGCTTGAAATCATGCAGGGTGTTCGGGCCGATGTAGTCGTACCAGTTGTAGACATGCACGCTCGGCGCATCGGCCGCCTGCGCGCTCAGCGCTGCGGACAAAACGCCCATCAGACCCAGGTTGATATACCCACGATGACCACGC
This sequence comes from Pseudomonas fluorescens, assembly GCF_030344995.1. Taxonomy (GTDB): domain Bacteria; phylum Pseudomonadota; class Gammaproteobacteria; order Pseudomonadales; family Pseudomonadaceae; genus Aquipseudomonas; species Aquipseudomonas fluorescens_BF. The sequence goes on along the minus strand of NZ_CP128260.1, from coordinate 4,171,681 downwards.
ATGATGCGGCACTCCTGGCCTGTTGGCAGGCCGGTGATGAACAGGAGTGGTCAGCCTATCGGGCAGGCTGCGCCGCACCCATTCCCATCATGGGTTACTCAAAAGGGGTAGTGCGTGGACGCGTTGCTGCAGGAATTGCCGGTGCATCAGAGCCTGTCGCGGGTGTTCACCACGGTCGGTCAGGACGGTTTCTGGCGCGCGCTGGTCGATACGCTGCGGCTGCTGGTGCCGCTGGACAACGCGCTGGTGGCGGTGATGCAGACGGGGCGCCCGCCGCAATTGCTGATCGACTTCGATAGCCAGGGTCGTGCCGACGAGCAGGAAGAACTGGCCGGTTACTGTGCCGGCATGTATCTGCTTGATCCGTTCTATCAGGCTGCGGTCGCCGGGATCGTCGACGGTCTGCACAGCCTCGCGTCCGTGGCGCCGGACCAGTTTCTGCACAGCGAGTACTACCTGAGCTACTTCCGCACGGTGGTCGGGGCGGATGAGCTGCAATTCATGATCAACCTCGATGGCGGCGTGCTGGGCTTGTCGATGGGCCGTTCGACCGCGTTCAGTTTGCAGGAGCAGGGGCGCCTGCTCTGCGTGCGCGACTGGGTGCTGTCAGCGATGCGCCGGCATGTGCAGTTGATGCCACCGCAAGGCGCCGCGGTCGAGGCGCCGGTCGGTGATATTGCGGCGCTGCTCGACCGCTTCGACGCCCGTCTGACCGCGCGCGAGATCGATACGGCGCGCCTGATTCTCCAGGGCTTTTCCAGCAAGGCCATCGCCCAGCACATGAACATTTCGCCGGAGACCGTGAAGGTGCACCGGCGCAATCTCTATCACAAGCTCAACGTCACCGGGCATGGCGAGTTGTTTGCGCTGGTCCTGCGCCCACGCTGAGAAGGGTCAGCCGATCTGTTTGAACAGCAGCGCCTTCAGGCCGCTTTCCGGGTCGATATCCGGAAACTCCGGCGGGTTTTCCAGCCGTTTCTCGAAGCGCAGGCTCGGCGCTTCCTGGGTCACGCCGTCGATCAGGAAGTCCGGACCGAACGAAGGATCGTTCATACAGGCCAGCACAGAGCCCGGCGCCGTGAGCAATTCCGGCAGACGACGCAGCACGCGCTGGTAATCCTTGGTCAGCAGAAAACTGCCTTTCTGGAACGACGGCGGGTCGATGATCACCAGATCGTACGGGCCGCTGTTGATCACCTTGCCCCAGGACTTGAACAGGTCATGTCCGAGGAAACTCACCTTGCTCAGGTCATGCCCGTTCAACCGGTGATTGTCGCGGCCCCGGCTCAGCGCGGCGCGGGACATGTCGAGGTTGACCACATGGCTGGCGCCGCCCTCGATGGCCGCCACCGAGAAGCCGCAGGTGTAGGCGAACAGGTTCAGCACCCGTTTGCCCGCCGCCTGTTCGCGCACCCAGTTGCGGCCATAACGCATGTCGAGGAACAGCCCGGCGTTCTGCTTGCGGCCCAGATCCACGCGATATTTCAGCCCACCCTCGACGATGGTCATTTCGTCGATTTCTTCCCCCAGCAGCCATTCGGCAGTGCTCTGCGGCAGGTAACGGTGCTGGATCAGCAGAGTGTGGGCGCCGGACTGCTGCCATGGCGCCGAACCGGTGATTTCCAGCAACAGACGCTTGAGGTCTTCCAGCTGCGAAGCCTCGGGTTCCTTGAACAACGACACCAGTACCACGCCTTGCAGCCAGTCCACGGTGACTTGCTCCAGCCCCGGCCAGCAACGCCCGCGCCCATGGAACAGGCGCCGGGTTTCGGCCGGCGCCGACGTCAGCGCGGTGAGCAGGTGAGCATGGAGAACGGCGAGGGCTTGAGGGTTCATCAATCGGGATCGGCCAACAAAAGGGCGCGCATTTTAACCGCAATTACACGGCGGCGACTGCCCGTTGACCGGGTGTTATCGAAAAGTCCTGTATCAAAAATGAATTTCTGTAAAAGGCGCTGCTCATACCAGATAAGCAGCGGGATCAAGCCGCTAAATCGTTCATGCAATTCAGGGAGTGCCAGTTCATGTGTCCAATTCAGACGTCGAGCGCGCACCTTCCTGGCGGGTTGATTCTGGTAGTCGAGGACGATCCGTTGATTCTGGAGTTTCTGTGCGAAATTCTTCAGGAGGAAGGTTTCAAGGTCGAGCCGCAGACCAGTGCCGATGCGGCTTCGCAATATCTGGAGAAACACGCGCCGGAAGTCGCGCTGCTGCTCACCGACATCACCATGCCCGGCACGCTTAACGGCGCCGATCTGGCCAATCTGGTCGGTGATCGCTGGCCGGACAAACCGGTGATGGTCATGTCCGGTTATGAAACACCGGAAACCTCGGGCGTGAAGCATCCGGTGGCGTTCATCAAGAAGCCCTGGGCCATCGGCCAGTTGCTCGATTGCGTCGACGGTGCGTTCAAATCCAAGGCGCCGCGGCTGCACTGAAGCGTTCCGCAAGTGCTACATTGCCGGGCATCGTTGCCCGGCCCCTTGCGAGGAAGTGATCTTTTGTCTGCTCACGATGCTGTTTTCAACCGCGCGTTCGGCGCGTTCCTGTTCGACATGGACGGCACCGTCCTCAACTCCATCGCCGCCGCCGAGCGGATCTGGTCCGCCTGGGCCGTGCGCCACGGGGTGAACGTCGAAACGTTCCTGCCGACCATCCACGGCGTGCGCGCCATCGACACCATCACGCGTTTGAACCTGCCGGGCGTGGACGCTGAGGCGCAAGCTGCGTTCATCACCGAGGCGGAAATCGAAGACGTCGAAGGCATTGTCGAGATCCCCGGCGCGGCGGTGTTTCTCAAGTCGTTGCCGGCGGATCGCTGGGCCATGGTGACTTCGGCGCCACGGGATCTGGCGTTGCGGCGGATGGCGGCGGCGGGGATTCCGGAGCCGGCAGTGATGATCACCGCCGAGGACGTGACCGCCGGTAAACCGGATCCGGCGGGTTATCGGCTGGCGGCCAGACGTCTGGGCCTGGAACCGGCGGACTGTCTGATTTTTGAAGACGCCACCGTCGGCATTCAGGCCGCTGAAGCCGCCGGCGCGCCGCTGATGATCATCACCACGACTCACCAGCATCCGCTTGAAACCGCGCACGCGACCATCGCCAGTTATCGCGACATCGCGCTGAGTGTCGACAGCGACGGCCAGTTGCGCCTGCAACCTCAATAAACGCCGGGCACCAAGCGCCAGCTGCGCGCGCAATAGGCGTCGTATTCGGCGCCGAACTGCGTGCGCAGCAGGGCCTCTTCGGAGTGGATGCGGGCGATCAGCGGGATCAGCGTCAGCGCCGCCAGCAATAGGCCGACCACTGAACGAAACGCCAGCGCCCAGCCGATCGCATTGATCACCAGCCCCAGATAACTGGGGTTGCGCAGATGCCGGTAGATGCCCTCGGTCACTAACCGATGACCCAGCACGAACACCGGCCACAAGCGCAACCCGCCACCAACGATAAACAAGAACGCGCCCAGCCAACGGGTGCCTTCGCGGCCGACGGTCCAGAAACCGATGCGGTCGCAGTAAGCTGGCAGAAAGGCGCTGACCAGTCCGATCACGGCGAACGCCGGAATCACCCAACGATTGGCCCGGTCCTCGCGCTCGCCGGTGCTGAGGTTCACTTCCGTGAACAACGACGCCACCACCATGGCCAGCGTGGCCAGCGCCACCACGACCAACGCGCCGTGAGAAAAGAACACCGCCACGCCACCGATGCCCCACATCGCCAGGCCCAGGTAGGCGAGGGTGGCGAGCACCGCGACCACGGTCATTTGCGCAGACATTTTCATAGGCACCTCACGGCTGTTCCGTTCAGTGTAGATCCCGGCACGATCCCCGGCGTTTAACCGCTGGCGGGGCCGTGGACTAAACTTCAGGCAGAGACGTTCCGATCATCCGATCCGCCGCTTCGGGAGTCCGCCATGCTGCACATCCGCACGCCGCTGATCCTCCATCCGACCCTGTCGACCGCGTCCCGGCGCATCTGGTTGAAACTGGAAAACCTGCAACCGTGCGGTTCGTTCAAGCTGCGCGGGATGGGCCCTTGGTGCCGCGCAGGTGGCGGCTTGGCCGGTAGAGCATATCGCCGAGTTCGATCATGAATGCCTGGTGCTGTCGGATGACGACGCGATCATGGGGGTGGTGCGTTACGCCGGTGACCTGCGGCAATTGGTGGAACCGGCGTGCGGGGTTTCGCTGGCGGTGGCGTACCTCGATCATCCGGCGCTGGCGGGGGCGCATGATGTGGTGGTCATTGTTTGTGGTGGGGTGAGTATCAGTGCGCAGCTGGTGGCGGGGTGGGCGCGGTTGGGGATTTGAATGCTCAGGGATTCCGTGTCGACCGCTTGCCCTCACCCCAGCCCTCTCCCGGAGGGAGAGGGTGCCGACCGAGGTGTCTTAAGAGGTACATCGACCTGAAATACCGAGTCGATTATGGATTCCAAGCATTGAGATAACGAGTCGATTATGGATTCCAAGTATCGACCTGAGGCACAGATTCGATTATGGATTCAAAACATTTCGTTCACGTCGGCGGATCCCTCCAATATCCCCCGATCGGTTCCCTCTCCCTCCGGGAGAGGGCTAGGGTGAGGGGGCTTCTGGATCAGAGCCGCAATCGACGCTCCTGCGCAATCCTTACAATCTGCTCCAACACGTCACTCATCTGCCGAATCACCTCCAGATTGCTAAACCGCACAACCTCAATCCCCAGCCGCTGAAGATAAACCGTACGCCGCCGGTCATGAATCTCTCCCGCCGCCTCAAAATGCTGTCCCCCATCCAGCTCCACCGCCAACTTCAATTCCACACAATAGAAATCCAGCACGAATGGCGGAACCGGCACCTGCCGGCGAAATTTCAGCCCGGCCACCTGCCGCGCCCGCAGCTTCTGCCAGAGCAACTGTTCGCAGTCGGTCTGTGAGGTGCGCAAATGGCGGGCAAACTGGCGTTGAGCGAGCGTCGGGCGATTTTGCATGCTTCACGTCCTTGTAAAGGGGATGGAGATTTCACTGTAGCCCCGACCAATAGTCAGCACCACCGCCATTCCCGCGAGAGCGGTCTATCCTAGGCGGAGCCCTTTTTTGTGCCTACGGTGACCCGCGATGATCAATCTGGCCACGGCCCATCTGCTCACGGACTACAAGACCTGGGCCAATCAGCGTCTGTTCGACAGCCTGCAAGCGTTGCCGGCCGGGGAGACCACGAGGGAGCGCAAGACAGTTTTCAAGAACATGATCGGTACGCTGAACCACATCTACGTGGTCGACCGGATCTGGCAGGCGCACCTTGAAGGGCGCGAGCACGGTTTCACGACGTCCCATGATCTGGTGCACGCCGACCTCGGCGAGTTGCGCCAGGCCCAGCAGGAAGTCGATGGCTGGTATCGCACCTGGAGCGCGCAGCAGACCGAGGCTTCTCTGAATCGCTCGATCGATTTCAAATTCGTGTCCGGCGATGGCGGCACCATGAATGCCGGGGCGATCCTGATGCACGTGATCAACCACAACAACTACCACCGTGGCTGGGTGGTGCAGATGTATTTCGAGATCCCGCAGATGCCGCCGATGACCGACCTGCCGGTGTACCTGCGCGAGGTCGATCCGGGGTTCAAGCCGATCAGTGCGCCTGTGGTGGAAGAGGCGCCGACATGTGATGGGCAATCAGCGAGCGCAGCCAGCGTTCCGCCGGATCGTTGTCGTTGACCCCGTTCCAGACCATCGACAGCTCCGAAGGCACGATGTCGAACGGCGGGTCGTCGGCGCGCAATACGCTGCTGCCTTCGACCAGCGCGCAAGCGGCGAAGTCCGGCACGGTGGCCAGCATGTCGGTGCCGGCCAGAATCGCCCGCAGCGGAGCGAATTGCGGCACCGCCAGCACCACGCGACGGGCGCGGTCGACTCGCGCCAGATCGTTGTCGATGGCCCCGCCAAGGTCCCCGGAAAACGACACCAGCGCATGGGGCCGTTCGCAGTATTCGTCGAGCGTCAGTGCGCCGGGACGATCATCGCCGCGCAGGATCTTGCAGCGCAGGTCCCGCAGTTTCTTGCGTTTGGCATTGGCCGGCAGTTCCGTGGTGTAGCTGACGCCGACGGAAATCTCCCCGGACGCCAGCATTGACGACATCAGCAGGAAATTCACCCGGCGGATCACCACCACCACGTCCGGCGCCTCTTCGCGCAATTGCTTGAGCAGCGGCGGCAGGAGGCCGAACTCGGCGTCGTCCGACAGGCCGATGCGAAACACGTCACGGCTGCTCAGCGGATCAAAATCCTTGGCCCGGCTGACGGCCCCGGAAATGGTGTCCATCGCCGGCTGCAATTCCTTGAGGATCGCCAGCGCCCGCTGGGTCGGTTCCAGCACGCGGCCGTTGCGCACCAGCAACGGGTCGTCGAACAGGTCGCGCAGTTTCGCCAGTGAAGCACTGACGGCGGGCTGGCCGAGGAACAGCTTTTCCCCGGCGCGGGTCAGGTTCTTTTCGAACATCAGGGTTTCGAAAATCACCAACAGGTTCATGTCCACGCGACGCAGGTCATTGCGGTTCATGCCGGGAGACTCGCTGGTTTTTTGAGTCTTCTCAGTAAAGCAGCAAAGTCTTGGGCTGTCGGGTCACTGGGCGGGATCGACCCCGGTCAATACCTTGCGAAACGTTTCCACCAGCGGCCGCAGGTTGATCCGGTGCCACGCCGCCCATAACGGCGTGGTGAACGCCAGCCACGGCACTTCCCGCAGCACCACGCCTGGCGGTGCGTTATGGCTCAGACCTTTCTGGATCATCGCAATCCCCAGGCCCGAGGCCACCAGCCCCAGCGCGGTAAACGGCTCGGTGGCCTGCATCCGCACATCCGGGGTGAAGCCCGCGCGGATGCAGGCGCTGACGAACTCATCGTCGGCGCCTTGGCGTGGCTGCACGCCAATCCATTCCTGGTTGGCCAGATCCGCCGGGGTCAGCGATGCCAGTTGATTCAGCGGGTGGTGTTCGGGCAGCGCCAGCAACATCGGGTCGTCCAGCACCTGAAAGCCCAGCAGGTCCGGGTCGTCGATCGTCGGCGGCTCACTGACCAACGCGATATCGAGGCTACGCTGACGCAGGCCTTCCAGTTGTTCGGCGGAACTCAGGTTGTACAGCGCGACATGCACGTTGGGTCGGTCGACCCGCAGCACGCGCAAGGCATTGGGCAACACCCCGGCGTGCATGGCGTTTTCGATGTAGCCGATGCACAAGCCGCCTTCTTCGCCACGGCCCAGACGTTTGCCGAGGGATTCCAGGCGATTGGCGTGGGTCAGCAGGGCGCGGGTTTCGGCGAGAAAGGTCTGGCCGTCGCGGGTCAGGCGGATGCGCTGCTGGCTGCGTTCGAACAGGGTCAGGCCCAGGCGTTCTTCGAGCTGGGCGATCTGCCGGCTCAGGGGCGACTGGGAAATGTGCAGGCGCTCGGCGGCGCGGCCGACGTGTTCTTCCTCGGCGACGGCGACGAAGTAGCGCAATTGGCGGATGTCGATCATGTAAGACCTTCAGGGACTCAAGTGCTGCTGATTATGTCTTGGACGGTCTGAGCGGCGCAATCTAGGATCTGCTCAACGGTCAACACCGACCACGACTTACGAGGACAGCATCATGAGCTTGAAAGACAAACTCCCCGGCCAACTCGGCTTCGGCACCGCGCCGCTGGGCAACATGTTCCGCGCCATTCCTGAAGAGGAAGCGCAAGCCACCGTGCACGCCGCGTGGGATGCCGGCGTGCGTTACTTCGACACCGCGCCGTTCTACGGCTCGGGCCTTTCGGAAATCCGCCTCGGCGAAGCACTGTCCCGCTACAAGCGCGACGACTATGTGCTCAGCACCAAAGTCGGCCGGGTGATTCTCGATGAAGTCGAAGACGCCGCCGCCCGTGATCTGGGCGAGAAAAGCGGGGTGTTCGAACACGGTCGCCCGAACAAGATCGTCAACGATTACAGCGCCGACGCCACCTTGCGTTCGATCGAAGACAGCCTCAAGCGTCTGAAAACCGATCGCCTCGACATCGTTTGGGTCCACGACATCGCTCAGGATTTCTACGGTGATCAATGGCTGGAGTACTTCAATCAGGCTCGCACCGGCGCCTTCAAAGTCCTGACCCGCCTGCGCGAAGAAGGCGTGATCAAGGGTTGGGGCCTGGGTGTTAACAAGGTCGAACCGTGCGAGTTGACGCTGGACCTGACCGAGGCGCAGCCTGACGGCTTTCTGCTGGCTGGCCGCTACACCTTGCTCGACCACGACCGCGCCCTGCAGCGCTTGATGGATTCGGCCCGGGCGCAGAACGTTGAAATCGTTGTCGGCGGTCCTTATAGCTCGGGGATCCTGGCTGGCGGTGCGCACTTCGAATACCAGAAGGCCAGTCCTGAAATCGTTGCCAGGGTCGAGCAGATCAAACGCATCGCCGCGACACACGGCGTCGATGTCAAAGCGGCTGCACTACAATTCTCGCTGGCCAATCCGGCCGTGGCGGCGGTGATTCCCGGCGCGAGCAAACCGGGGCGTATTGCTGAAGATGTGGCGGCGCTGTCGGCGGTCATTCCGGCCGGTTTCTGGCAGGCCATGCGTGAAGCGAAACTGGTGTCCGAACGTGCACCATTACCCATCGACGAGGTGAAAGCATGAAGATCGATCTGAGCGGAAAACTGGCGATTGTCAGCGGCAGCACGGCGGGCATCGGTTTGGGCATCAGCCAGTCGCTGGCCGAGGCGGGCGCCACGGTGGTGGTGATCGGTCGCGACGCGGCCAAGGTCGAACAGGCGCTGGCAAGCATTCGTGACAAGGTGCCGGGTGCGCAACTGCGTGGTCTGACGGCGGATCTGGGCACGGCCGAAGGCGCGCAGAAACTGTTCGCCGCCGAACCGAAAGCCGACATTCTGGTGAACAACCTCGGCATCTATAACGCCGTGGATTTCTTCGACGCGCCGGACGATGAGTGGACGCGCTTCTATGAAATCAACGTGATCTCCGGCGTGCGCCTGTCGCGGCATTACGTGCCGGCGATGGTCGAGCAGGGCTGGGGCCGGGTGATCTTCCTGTCTTCGGAGTCCGGCGTGGCCACCCCGGCCGACATGATCAACTACGGCGTGACCAAAAGCGCCAACCTCGCGGTGTCCCATGGCCTGGCCAAACGCCTGGCGGGCACCGGGGTCACGGTCAACGCGATCCTGCCGGGGCCGACCTTCACCGACGGTGTCGAGGAAATGCTCAAGGATGCCGCCGCCGAGTCTGGCCGCAGCCTGCGTGACGAAGCCGACGCGTTTGTGCGCCGGGCCCGTCCGAGCTCGATCATCCAGCGCGTGGCGGATGTCGAAGAGGTCGCGCACCTGGTCACCTACATCGCTTCACCGCTGTCCTCGGCTACCACCGGCGCCGCATTGCGCGTCGACGGCGGCGTTGTCGACAGCCTGACTATCTGAATTTATCGAGAGAGATTTTTTAATTATGGCAACAGCATCAGCAACGATCGACATCCCGGCTTCGGCCGATCAGGTCTGGCAATTGATTGGCGGCTTCAACACCTTGCCGGACTGGCTGCCGTTCATTCCCAACAGCGAACTGAGCGAAGGCGGGCGCGTACGCACCTTGCAAACCGCTGACGGTGGCGTGGTGGTCGAGCGTCTGGAGACGTTCGATAACGCGGGCAAAACCTACAGCTATTCGATTCTCCAGGCACCGTTTCCGGCTACCGATTATCTGGCGACGATTCGGGTCGAAGCCCAGGGGCAGGGCGCGAAGGTAACGTGGTCGGGACGCTTCACGGCCAAGGGCGTGAGCGATGAGGAAGTGGTGGCGCTGTTCAGCGGGATCTATCAGGGCGGGCTTGAGGCACTGCGCGCGAACTACCCCGCCTGAGTTTGACCACTGATCGTTCCCACGCAGAGCGTGGGAACGATCTCTTCAAGACTGTGAAATCAGGCTCTGCCGGCAATCCAGCACCAGCTTCGCCCCGCCCAGATCGCTGCGTCCCACCTCAAGGCTGAATCCGTGCAGGTTGACGATCGCCGCGACAATCGACAGCCCCAGTCCAAAACCATTCTGCAGCTGCCCACCCTCGGCGCGGTAGAAACGCTGGAACACCGCCTCCCGCTCCGACTCGGGAATGCCGGGCCCGGAGTCATGCACTTCGATCCGCGTATGCCCCGCATCATTGACCCCGCGCAACACCACCGTGCCACCGGCCGGGGTGAACTTGATCGAGTTGCTCAACAGGTTCGCCAGCGCTTCAAACAGCAACGCCCGATCCCCGTTCAGCATGGGCAGGGTTTCCGGCATGTTCAGCTCGAAACGCAACTCGTCGTCTTCGGCCAGTGGCAGATAGAACTCGTGCAATTCCTGCAGCAACAACACCGGATCGAGCTCGACAAACCCCGAGCGCCGCTGACGATCCTCAAGCTCCGAAATCCTCAGCAACCCGCGAAACCGCGCCATCAGCGTATCGGCCTCGGCCAGCACCAGATCCAGTTGCGCGGCTTCCGGCGAGCCTTCGCCGGCCTGTTGCTGCATGCGATACAACTGCGCGCGCAAACGGGTCAGCGGGGTGCGCAGGTCATGGGCGATGTTGTCGCACACGCCTTTGACTTCGTTCATCAAGCGCTCGATGCGATCGAGCATGGCGTTGACGATGGCGGCGAGCATGTCCAGCTCATCACGGCGATTGGACAGCGGCAAGCGGTGAGTCAGGTCGCCGGCGACAATCGACTGGGCGCTGGCCTGAATCGCCCGAATCCGCCGCAACGGCCGCCGACGCAGCAGATGCCAGCCGATGATCCCCGGCACAATCGTCAGTGAAACGCCCCAGAGCAACGCGTGCAGAATGATCTTCGTCACCGCGAACAGCGAACCATTGTCACGCAACAGCACCAGCCAGCGGCCGTCGCGGGTCGGGGTGGCTACTGCATCGCAGCTGTCATTGGGCAGAGTCGGATCGTCGGAGTCGGCGCATTCGCTGAGCATGTGGATCTTGCCGTCCAGCGGCAGACCCTCGGGAATTTTCTGCAACGCGCCGCCGAGGTAGCGATGCTGGGCGTCAAACAGACCGTAGGCGTCGATGCCGCGAATGTCGAAAGTCATGCTGGCGGCGAGCGCGTCTTCCAGTTGATCGCCGCGAAAGTGCGAAAACAGATGCTGACGTTGCATCAGCGAGTGCTTGGCCAGGTTGTCGAGATAACCGGAAACCTCGAAGTACATGACCCCCATGAGGATCGCACTCCAGGCCACGAACAACGAACTGTACAGCGCCAGCAAGCGGCTGCTGGAGGAACGCCAACCGTCAGACGGGTTCGGCAATGACATAACCCGAGCCTCGCACCGTGCGGATCAGCGGGACATTGCCCGGCGGGTCGATCTTCTTGCGCAGACGGCCGATGTGCACGTCGATCAGGTTGGTGCCGGGGTCGAAGTGATAGCCCCAGACCTCTTCGAAAATCATCATCCGCGACAGGATCTGGCCGCTGTTGCGCATCAGGAATTCCAGCAATTTGTACTCGGTCGGCAGCAGCGTCAGCACTTGCTCTGCGCGACGGGCCTCGTGGCTGATCAGATCAAGTTGCAGATCCGCCACCTGCAACGTGGTCGGTTGGGCGCCGTTGTTGTTCTGCCGGCGCAGCAACACTTCAACCCGGGCGGCCATTTCATCGGTGGCGAACGGTTTGGTCAGGTAGTCATCGCCACCGGCGCGCAAGCCACGCACACGCTCGTCGACATCGGAGAGGGCGCTGATCATCAGGATCGGCGTGGCCACGCCCATGGTGCGCAGAGTGGTGACGATGGCCAGGCCATCGAGTTCCGGCAGCATGCGGTCAAGGGTGATCAGGTCGTAGTTGCCGCTGACGGCGCGGTCCAGGCCTTCACGGCCGTTGTCGACCCAGTCCACGTCGAGGCCGTGGCTGCTCAGTTCGGCGACAATTTCCCGGGCGGTCACGGCGTCGTCTTCGATGGTCAGGATGCGAGTCATGGTGGGCCTGCTGGTCTGTTCAAACGCAATGGCAGCATTTTGCCAAGATTTTGCGCGGGCGCTTTAAATTAACTTTCATGTTTTAGCCGTCATTAGTCGCAGGCGCCGAATTATTTTGTGAAACGTTGATATCATCTGGCCACATTTTTCAAGGAGTGATGCCGTGAGCCGGTTGATTCGTGGTGGCTGGATGCCGATGGCCGGGATGTTGCTGGCGCTGCTGAGCGCTTCGGCACTGGCCGCCAACACCCCGTGTTCCGGGAAGAAGGGCGGCATCGCTCGCTGCGACGGCGATCTGTTCCTGTGCAATGACGGCTCCATCAGCGGCTCGAAGAAGAGCTGCGCCGCGATGTTCGGCATCCGCGAACAGGCGCGACCGCAACAGTTTCTGCAAAGCAACGATGGCTGTGATTGCGGCACCGGCTCGTTCTGCACCGGGCCGCGCGGCGGCGTGTATTGCCTGACTCCGAGTGGCAAGAAAAGCTACAAACGCAAATGACCGGCCTTTTGTGCCAATGCATAAAACCCGCTGTTCTCGACCCGTTGTTGCAAATTGCATGGTCCTAGGAAGTTCAGACTTTTTAACTGATTGAATTAAAACGATTTATTTAATGTTGGCGACTGGCACGGTCACTGCAATTCCTCTGATGACGAGTTGTAACACCATTTTTCATGCCTGGAGCACTACAACAATGAATAGATCCTCTGATGGGTTTTATCCTGCCTACGAAGGAGAGTCGAGCAACGTCTCGGGCGTGTCCTGGGGCGCGATTTTCGCAGGGGCTGCGGCTGCAGCGGCACTGTCGCTGATTCTGGTGCTGTTGGGTTTCGGTCTGGGCTTCTCCGCCGTTTCACCGTGGGCCGGGGAGGGTGTCAGCGCCAAGGGCCTGGGCATTTCAACGATCATCTGGCTGGCCGCAACACAAATCATCGCTTCGGGACTCGGTGGCTACATCGCCGGCCGCCTGCGGGTGAAATGGGCCAACATGCACGGTGACGAGGTGTACTTCCGCGACACCGCCCATGGCTTCCTCGCCTGGTGCGTGGCGACATTGGTTACCGCAACACTGGTAGTCGGCTCGGTCAGCAGCATTGTCAGCGGTGGTGTGCAGGCCGGTGCAAGTGTTGCCGGTGGTGCAGCAAGTGCGATGACCCAAGCAGCCGGCACCGCAGCGGCCAACACTGACAGCGATCAGTACGGCTACTTCGTCGACAGCCTGTTCCGCGACGATCGTCCTGCTGCCGTCAGCGATGACGCCGCCCGTGGCACCGTGACCCGCATCTTCGCCCAGAGCCTGGCCAACGGTCAGCTCAGCGCTGAAGACCGTACCTACCTCGCCCAACTGGTCGCCCAGCGTACCAACCTGACTCAGGCCGACGCCGAACGTCGGGTCGATGAAATCTACGCCCGTACCCAGAAGGCAATCGCCGACGCCAAGCTGAAAGCGCAACAAGCCGCCGACACCGCCGCCAAAGTCGCTGCCTGGACCTCGCTGTGGATGTTCATCGCGCTGCTGGCCGGTGCGTTCTTCGCCAGTCTCTCGGCTACCTTCGGCGGTCGTCGCCGGGATGCGGTCGAGTACGTCGAAGTCGAAACCTACAACACGACCACGCTGCCGCCAGTCCGTTAATCAAGGAGAATCACCATGCGCTCACTACTGCTGTTTTTCCTCGGCGTTCCAATCCCGATCATCATCCTGATCGCCCTGTTCGTGCACTGATTCCTTGAGGCACATGCCTTGGCCGCTTCCACCTTCGGGTTGAGGCGGCTTTTTGCTTTCTACGAGGGGGCGAAGGCGCAGAACCGACCAGTCATTTCCATGGCCTGGATCAATATTCATCGGCGCAATATCCCCTACCGTGAAATTTCCCGGCCCTTGCCGCTGGATCGACTACATTGCTTGCGCGCACTTTGCTGCGCGAGCAGGAATAAACCTGCCGGCCCGATAGAGAGCGATAAACCCCACGAGTCGGCGAGGTGTAGTGCAGCAAGGAGCTGTTTCAACCTCACCTGAACCTTTTCACGGATGATCATTGCAATGCACTGCCTAGAAAGAACCTTCGATATCCAGCCTTTGACGCAGGCGGATATGACTGTCCACATCAACGGCCAGCCGGTCACCGCCGCCATCGGCGAAACCGTGCTCAGCGTCATACAGTCCCTCGGCGTGCGCCAGGTCGCACGCAACGATCACAACCAGATCAGCGGTGCCTATTGCGGCATGGGCGTATGCCAGTGCTGCCTGGTGAAAATCAACGGCCGGCACAAGCGCCGCGCCTGCCAGACCGTGGTGCGCGAGGGCATGCTGATCGAAACCCAGGCCAACCGTATTCACGGGCAGGAGGTGGTATGAGCCTGCATCCGGTGATCGTCGGCGGTGGCCCGGCGGGAATGGCCGCGGCCATCGAACTGGCCCTGCACGGGGTGCGCTGCACCTTGCTCGAAGAGGCCTCGCGCCTGGGCGGCGTGGTCTATCGCGGGCCGCTGCGCGACGGTGTGCAACTGGATTACCTGGGACCGCGCTATTCCGAGGCGCTGGGCAAACTGCACGGTGATTTTCAGGAGCAGTCCGGGCTGATCGACGTGCGCCTCAACCACCGCGTGGTCGGCGCCGAAGGCACGCGCTCGCTGGTGGTGCTGGACGGCGACGAGCGTCTGCACGAAATCGAATACCCGCAGTTGCTGCTGGCCGCCGGTTGCCATGAGCGCAGCGTGCCGTTTCCCGGCTGGACGCTGCCCGGCGTGATCATGCTCGGCGGCCTGCAATTGCAGATCAAAAGCGGCGTAGTCAAACCGCAGGGGCCGGTGGTGATCGCCGGCACAGGGCCGTTGTTGCCGCTGGTGGCAACCCAGCTGCACGCGTCGGGCGTGAGTGTGGCCGGGGTCTACGAGGCCTGCGCGTTCGGCAAGATTGCCAAGGAGAGCCTGGCGCTACTGAACAAGCCGCAACTGTTCCTCGATGGCTTGAGCATGCTCGCCTACCTGAAACTGCACGGCATCCCGATGAACTACGGTTGGGGCGTGGTTGAAGCCCACGGCGAAGGCGAGCTGAAAAGCGTCAGCGTGGCGCCGTACTCGGCGACATGGGAGCCGGATTTGAGTCGCGTCGAACGCTTCGAAGCGAAGACCCTCGCGGTCGGCTACGGCTTCATCCCGCGCACTCAGTTGAGTCAGCAGATGGGTCTGGATCACGGCTTCAGCGACGACGGCTACCTGCGCGCCAACGCCAATATCTGGCAGCAAAGCAGCGAGCCCCACGTGCATCTGGCCGGTGACATGGGCGGGATTCGCGGCGGCGAAGCGGCGATGCTGGCCGGCAAGATCGCTGCCACCTCGATTCTGCTGCAACGCGGCGTGCTGGAAGAAGAGCTGGCGCGCGTCCGTCGCGACCGTTATCTGGGCAAACTCAAAGCCATCGTGCGTTTCCGCGCGGCGGTGGACCGCTACACCGAACGCGGCGTCGGGCAGACCGCATTGCCGGCCGCCGACACGGTGATCTGCCGCTGCGAACACGCAACCCGCGCCGACATCGACCGCGCGCTGGAGCAGGGCGTGCAAGACATCGCCAGCCTGAAAATGCGCACCCGCGTGAGCATGGGCGACTGCCAGGGGCGGATGTGCGTCGGCTATTGCAGCGACCGCTTGCGGCAGGCCACCGGTCGCAAGGATGTCGGCTGGCTGCGGCCACGTTTCCCGATTGATCCGATTCCTTTTTCCGCGTTCCAGTCCCTCGGCACGGAGGCCGTTTCCCATGAGTAAGTTCTATGACGTGGTCATCGCCGGCGGCGGCGTGATCGGCGCGTCCATCGCCTATCAATTGTCCAAGCGCAAAGGCCTCAAGGTCGCGCTGATCGACGCCAAGCGTCCGGGCAACGCGACCCGCGCCTCGGCCGGCGGTTTGTGGGCGATTGGCGAGTCGGTGGGGTTGGGCTGCGGGGTGATTTTCTTCCGCATGATGTCGGCCAACCGCAAGCGCGAAACCCAGGGCGCGGCAGTGGCGGTGGACTCCAGCACGCCGCACATTTTGCCGCCGTCGTTCTTCGATTTCGCCTTGCAGTCCAACGCGCTGTACCCGGCGTTGCACCGTGAGCTGAAAGACAATCACGGGATGGATTTCAAGTTCGAAAAAACCGGGCTCAAATTCGTGATCTATGACGATGAAGACCGGTTGTACGCCGAGCACATCGTCGGCTGCATCCCGCACCTGGCCGATCAGGTGCGCTGGCTCGATCAGGCGGCATTGCGCGAGTCCGAGCCGAGCGTCAGCCATGAAGCACGCGGGGCGCTGGAGTTTCTCTGCGATCACCAGGTCAGCCCGTTCCGCCTCGCCGATGCCTACACCGAAGGCGCCCGGCAAAATGGCGTGGACATGTACGTCAACACCAACATCACCGGCGTGCTGCATCACGGTACGCGGGTGACCGGCGTGCAAACGGCCGAAGCCGGGGTGTTCCACTGCAAGACCCTGATCAACGCCGCTGGCGCCTGGGCGGCGGATTTGAGCGAGTGGGCCACGGGCATCCGGATTCCGGTGAAACCGGTGAAAGGCCAGATTCTGCTGACCGAGCGCCTGCCGAAAATCCTCAACGGTTGCCTGACCACCAGCGATTGCTACATGGCGCAGAAGGACAACGGCGAAATCCTGATCGGCAGCACTACCGAGGACAAGGGCTTCGACGTCACCACCACCTGGCCGGAAATCGCCGGGCTGGTGCAGGGCGCGGTGCGCTGCCTGCCGGAACTCGCGGACATCAACCTCAAGCGCACCTGGGCCGGGCTGCGGCCGGGCTCGCCGGATGAGTTGCCGATACTCGGGCCGATGGCCGGGGTGGAGGGGTATCTCAACGCCTGTGGGCATTTCCGCACTGGCGTGCTGACGTCGGCGATTACCGGGGTGCTGCTGGACAAACTGGTCAACGATGAAGCGCTGCCGCTGGACATCACGCCGTTTCTGGCGGACCGGTTTACAGTGGTGCCGGCCAAAGAAGAGAGGGAGCTGGAGATAGCCTGATCAGAGCCTTCCCACGCATTGCGTGGGAAGGATTGATGGCGGAGTTCAGGACTTGCCCGATTGTTCTTCCAGTTGATCCGACTCGAACAATCTGGCCAGTTCCGCCCGCGCTTCCTGGGCGGTCTGCAGGACTTTGGCCGCGTCGTCGTACACCGCGTGTTGAGCCTCGAGCACCTGTTCGTCGTGGTGCTTGAAGCGCTTGATCCGCGCGTCGGCCTGGGCCTGGGTCAAACCGAGGCCAACCAGCGTGCGACGGCTCATTTCCAGACTTGAGTAGTAGGTCTCCCGGATCGGATCGGCCCCCACATCCACCAAGCGATGCACATGCTGCCGGTTACGCGCCCGAGCGATGATCTTCATGTGCGGGTAGAGCTTGCGCACGATCTCGGCGGTCTTGATGTTGGTCTCCGGATCGTCCGTGGCAATCACGAAATATTCCGCCTCACCAACCTTGGCGGCGCTGAGGATTTCCGGGCGCATCGGGTCACCGTAGAACACCGGCACACCACCGAAACTGCGGGACAGTTCGATGGTTTCCACCGAGGTATCCAGCGCCACGAACTTGATGTTCTGCGCCCGCAGGATCCGCGCCACGATCTGGCCCATCCGGCCCATGCCGGCGATCACCACCCGTGGGGTTTCGGTCTCGATCTGGCGGAATTTCTCCGGCACTTCCACCGGCTGCACCTTCGGGCTGACCAGCCGTGCGCAGATCAACAGCAACAGCGGGGTCACGGCCATCGACAGGGTGATGGTCAGCACCAGCAGGTCATACAGACGCGGTTCGAACAGGCCCTGATCGCGACCGATCTTGAACACCACAAACGCGAACTCACCACCCGCCGCCAGCACGATGCCGAGGCGAATTGCGCTGACCTTGTTCAACCCGCCGGCCAGGCGTCCGACTACAAACAGCAACGGCAACTTCAGGGCGATCAGCAGCAGCGTCAGCCCCAGCACCGTAATCGGCGCGCTGAGCAGCAGGCTGAGGTTGGCTCCCATGCCGACGCTGATGAAAAACAGCCCCAGTAGCAGGCCCTTGAACGGCTCGATCTGCGCTTCCAGTTCATGGCGATATTCCGAATCCGCCAGCAGCAGGCCGGCGAGAAATGCGCCCAGTGCCATCGACACACCGACCATGTCCATCAGCCACGCAGTGCCGATTACTACCAGCAGTGCGGTGGCGGTGGATACTTCCGGCAGACCGGTTTTCGCCACCACGCGGAACACCGGACGCAACAGATAACGCCCGCCGATCACCACCACCGCGATGCTGCCCAGCACCTGCAAACTGTGGCGCACATCGTCGGCGGTGCTGGTGTGGTGATCGACGCCCGCGAGCATCGGCACCAGCGCGATCAGCGGGATCGCGGCAATGTCCTGGAACAGCAGAATCGCAAACGCCAGACGACCGTGTGGGCTGGTCAGCTCCTTGCGTTCCGCCAGGCTTTGCAGGCCGAATGCGGTGGACGACAGCGCCAGACCGAGGCCCAAGACAATCGCGCTGTTCAGCGGCTGGCCGAACACCGACAAGGCCAGCACGCCAATCACAGAACCGGTCAGCAGCACCTGCGCCAGACCCACGCCGAACACCGATTTGCGCATCACCCACAAACGTCGCGGCGACAGCTCAAGACCGATGATGAACAGCAGCAACACCACGCCCAGTTCCGAGATATGGCTGACGCTTTGCGGATTGCCGATCAGACCCAGCACCGACGGGCCGATGATCACCCCGGCAAACAGATAACCGAGCACCGCGCCCAGTTGCAGGCGCTTGGCCAGGGGAACGGTGAGCACGGCGGCCAGGAGAAAGACGACGGCGGCTTGCAACAGATTGCCTTCATGGGGCATGAGCGGAACTCCAGTAACGCGGTACGGCGGGGGGCGACAAGGATAAAGGCTGAAATGATTGCAGATCTACCGCAGAGCCTGCTTGAGCAGATGTGCTTCTGTAATAATTTGCATCAATTGGTTACATTTATAGCCTCAGCGAATCAATTCCTCCCGAGTTTTCCATGGCCATCAACTTCGACCTCAACGACCTGCAAGCCTTTCGCGCCGTGGTCGAGCAGGGCAGTTTCCGCAAGGCCGCCGACACCGTGCGCCTGTCGCAACCGGCCCTGAGCCGGCGCATCGAAAAGCTCGAAGACGCCCTCGGTGTGAAGCTGTTCGAACGTACCACGCGCAAGGTCAGCCTGACCCAGGCCGGACGCGGTTTCATGCCCAGTGTCGAACGTTTGCTGGATGACCTGGACGTGGCATTGCTGGGCATCAGCGAAGTCGCTTCAAACCGGCTCGGCCATGTCACGGTCGCCTGCGTGCCGTCAGCGGCGTATTACTTCATGCCGAGCGTGGTCGCCCGTTATCACCGGCAGTTCCCGCGAATCAAAGTCAAAGTCCTCGATTCCAGCGCCCACGACGTGCTGAGCGCGGTGGTCAATGGCGAGGCGGATTTCGGCCTGAGTTTCATGGGCACCCAGGAGGCGGGCGTGGATTTCGAGCCGCTGGTGCAGGAGAGTTATGTGGTTGCCTGTCGCCGCGATCATCCGCTGGCCGGGCGCAGCAGCGTGACCTGGGACGAGTTCTATCGGCAGGATTACATCTCGCTCGACAAGACTTCCGGCAACCGTTTTCTGCTGGATCAGGCCCTGGCCAAAGTGGTGCCGCAACGCCCGAGCATCTGCGAGACGCGGCATGTGACGACCATGATCGGTCTGGTGGAAGCGGGGTTGGGTGTGGCGGCGGTGCCGCTGATGGCGATGCCGGCGGCGGATCATCCGATCCTGACGCGGGTGCCGCTGACTGAACCGCAAGTGATGCGCAGCGTCGGCATCATAAAACGCCGGGGTCGTACGCTGACCCCGGCGGCACTGGAGCTGGAGCGGCTGGTGGTGGAAATGAAAGTCCAGCCGCCGACGGTCAGCGCTTGACCGAATCCAGTCCGGTGGCCTGCACGTCAGTCTGTGCGGCAGGTGCGGCCAGATAGGCGAGTAAGGCTTTCGCTTCCTCTTGATGCTGCGCACCCACCGGAATCCCCGCTGCAAACCGCGTGACCGACTGCACCGATTCCGGGATCTTCGCCACAAAACTCACCCCTGGCACGGGCAGCAATTCGCTGACCTGCTGGAAGCCCAGTTGATAGTCTCCAGTGGCAACCACCGAGCCTACCGGGATTTTCGGGATCATCTTCGCCTTCGGTTTCAGCTGATCTTCGATGCCGAGTTTTTTGAACAACTGCTGCTCGATGTACACGCCGCTGGCGCTGTCGGAGTAGGCCACCGACTGGGCGTCGAGCAGGGTTTTCTTCAGATTGTCGACGTTGCTGATATCCGGTTTCGGCGCGCCTTCACGCACCACCAGGCCGATCCGCGAGTCCGCCAGTTCCACCCGCGAAGCCGGGTCGACCTTGCCTTGCTTGATCAGGTCGTCGAGGGCGTAGCCGACCATGATCACCACGTCAGCCTGTTCGCCCCGTGCCAGGCGATTGGGGATCGCTTCCGGCGCCTTGCCCATCGACGGGCCGAGGATGGTGTCGAGAGTGTTGCCGCTGTTCGCCGCGAATTTCGGCCCGAGGATTTTGTAGGCGGCAGTGAAGCCGCCAGAGGTCATCACCCGCAGCTCTTCGGCCTGGGCCGCAACGTTGAGCGTAAGGCCGGCGAGCAGGGCGGTAACGGTCATCAGTTTTTTCATGGGTGCTCTCCTCAGGCAGCGACAGGTTGCAGACGACCGCCCGCGCGGCGATACAGATACAGCGTCGCGCACAACGCACACAGCGCGCCGACACTCATCCAGTAACCCGGCGCGGCCTTGTCGCCGGTGTACTGGATCAGGAAGGTCGACATCGCCGGGGTGAAACCGCCGAACACTGCCGTCGCCAGGCTATAGGCGAGGGAGAAACCGGCCACCCGCACTTCCACCGGCATGATTTCGGTCAGCGCCGGAATCATCGCGCCGTTGTAGAGGCCGTAGATAAACGACAGCCACAACAGCGACAGCAACATGTGGCTGAAGCTCGGCGCCTGCACCAGATACGACAGCGCCGGATAAGTGGTGGCCAGGGCCAGCAGCGACATGGCGATCAACACCGGACGCCGGCCGACACGATCGGACAACGCGCCGCCAATCGGCAGCCAGAAGAAGTTCGAAACGCCCACCAGCAACGTCACCAGCAACGCATCCGACGTGCTCAGGTGCAGCACGGTTTTGCCGAAGGTCGGCGCGTACACGGTGATCAGGTAAAACGCGGTGGTGGTCAGGGCAACCATCAACATCCCGCCGAGCACCACGACCCAGTTCTGGCCGAGGGTGCGGAACACTTCTTTCATGCTCGGGCGATGTTTGCGGGCGGCGAACTCTTCGGTTTCCGCCAGGTTACGACGCAGCAGGAAGATGAACGGCACGATCATGCAGCCGACGAAAAACGGAATCCGCCAGCCCCAATCCGCGACCACGTCGGGCGCCATCCACTGGTTCAAGCCATAACCCAGTGCGGCAGCGACGACGATGGCCACCTGCTGACTGGCCGACTGCCAGGCCGTGAAAAAGCCTTTGCGACCGGGCGTGGCGATCTCCGACAGATATACCGAAACCCCGCCCAGTTCCGCACCGGCGGAGAAACCCTGCAACAGCCGCCCGATCAACACCAACGCCGGCGCAAACAGGCCGATGGTTTCGTATCCGGGCACCAGCACAATCAATATCGTGCCGCTGGCCATGATCGACAAAGTGACGATCAATCCTTTGCGCCGGCCCACATCATCGATGTACGCGCCGAGCACGATAGCCCCCAGCGGACGCATCAAAAAGCCTGCGCCGAACACCGCGAACGTCATCATCAGGGAAGCGAACTCACTGCTCGCCGGAAAGAACACCGCCGCGATCTGCGTGGCGTAGAAACCGAACAGAAAGAAGTCGAACTGTTCGAGGAAGTTACCCGAGGTCACCCGGAAAATGGCGCCGGCCCGCGAGCCGCCGTGTGGGATTGAGGCTGTCATCGAAAAATACTCCACCGCTTTTATGACGTGCGCGACGGGGAGGCGGCGCACGGTTTTTATTGGGGCGGATAGTGGCGCAGGGGGATCGATCTGTTAATTGCATAGTTGGCATGGATTGATGTGCTATGCAGATCAATGGCGTGCTATTGCAGCTGTTTCGGCGGCGCTGCCTGTACGGTTCTGGCTACCATCGAGTCTTGCGCTGGTGCGGCGATGCTCACAAAAATCCCGTCCCAGTCAGGGTCTATCCTGCGAATGCGTTCACGCAGATCCGGATGACCCGAGAGTAGATGAGAGCTGGATTTGCCAGGGCCGAAAAACAGGTGGCTGAACTCGGCGGCGCGGGCGGCCTTGAGGGTCGAGCCCATTTTGTACCCGCCGATTTTCTTCAGTGCCCCGGCGATACTGTCGGGGTTGCGGGTGTATTGCACGGCCGTCGCATCGGCCAGGAATTCGCGTTGCCGGCTGACTGCAGCCTTGATCAGGTTGCCGAAGAACGTCCCGGAGAATCCGACAATGCACAGCGCAGTGCCAAACATGCTGACCGGGATGGTCGGCTGCTTACGATTGGCAGATGAGTGTGGTGTGTCCTCAATACCGCGCAAGAGATGGTTTCCCGCCAGCCCGATCACCATGATCCCGTGGACGATCGCGACCAGTTGAGTGTTCAGGCGCATGTCGCCGTTGTAGATGTGGCTGAATTCGTGGGCGATCACGCCTTGCAGTTCATCGCGTGACAACAGGCTTATCGCACCTTGAGTGACGCCGATCACTGCATCCTGAGGGGTGAAACCGGCGGCAAATGCATTGATGCCCAGATCTGGCAGCAGATACACGCAAGGAACGGCGGTGCCAGACGCCAAGGCCATTTCCTCCACCACGTTGACCAAGCGACGCTCTTCCAGAGTCCGCGCGTCATGGTTGATCAGACGACCACCCAAACGGCGCGCGACCACTTTTCCGCCTCCTGTCAGTTCGACGTATTTGACCAGCCCGCCGAGCAACACAACAGCCGTTACAAGCGTCGCGACGCTCGCGAAAAACTGCCAGTTTTCCGCCAGATCCTCGAGCGTTTTGCCGTATGAGAACGGCAGAATCAGGAGCATGCAGAACACGAGAATCAGGCTGAGTACGGCAAAAAACATCAAAATCACGAGCTGCACCGAGCGACGTTTGGCCCGGCACTGTTGTTCAAAAAAATTCATCTAGCCATCCGTGGACGTGGAGTCTGAATCAATCCGCCGTTGCTGCCATCTGATCTGGCACCGGTTTGCCCGCTGCGGCAGCCGTCGTAAAACTCCCGTCCCACTGCGGATCGATCCGACGAATCCGCACGCTCAGATCAGGGTGGGTCGCAAACATCCGGCTCAGCCAACCTGATCCGCTTGTGCTGAAAAACAAATGGCTGAACTCGGCGGCACGGGGGGAGTTGATGACGGAGCCTTGTTTATGGGCGCCGATTTTTTTCAGGGCACCGACAATGCTTTGCGGATTGCGCGTGTATTGCACCGCGCTCGCATCGGCGAGGAACTCACGCTGGCGACTGACAGCCGCCTTGATCAAATTGCCATAGAGATTCCCGATAAATCCGGCCACGCACAGCGCGAAACCGAGCGCAAAAACCACCAGCATCAACCGCACGTCGCGTTTGTCGCGCTTGAGCAGGCTGGCCATTATGTAAGTGCCAGCCAGCCCCAACACCAACAGGCCGTGCACCACTGCCACTAGTTGCGTGTTGAGGCGCATGTCCCCGTTGAAGATGTGGCTGAATTCGTGGGCGATCACCCCTTGCAGTTCTTCCCGGGTCAGCAGCGTCACTGCGCCACGGGTCACACCAATGGCCGCGTCCTCCGGTGTAAATCCGGCCGCGAAGGCGTTGATGCTTTCGTCAGGTAACAGATACACCGCTGGCATGCAGGTGCCGGAGGCAATCGCCATTTCTTCGACGACGTTCATCAACCGTTGCTCGTCCAGGGTGTGCGCATTGCCGTTGAGCAGGCGGCCACCCAGTTTCTCCGCGACGACCTTGCCGCCCGCCCGCAGTTGCCGATATTTCAGCAGACCGCCAATCACCACGATGCTGCTGATGAACGATGCGATAACGGCCATTGCCAGAAACGCATCCGCCAGCGTGCCAGTCCCGCTCAGGTAATCCTCGAAACCATTGAAGACGAAGGGCAGGCTGGTCATCCCGATCAGCATGACAATCGCCAGAATCATCATGCACACCAGCCGTTGCGTCTGGTTTCGGGCCTGGGTCTGTCGTTCAAAAAAGTTCATCGGGCCATCCATGGAGAGCAGCTATCAGAAAGAAACGTTGGGCGCGGTCTTGATGGCCAGCGTATCGGCAAACTTCAACGGAACCGCATCCTCGCGATGGCCAAAACTGGCCGCCAGCAGCACCGCCGGAAAGCTCTGCTTGAGCGTGTTGTAGGCCATCACCGCGTCGTTGAACGCCTGCCGCGCGAAGCTCACCTTGTTTTCGGTGCTGCTCAGCTCTTCGCTCAGTTGTTGCATGTTCTGCGAGGCCTTGAGTTCCGGATAAGCCTCCAGCGTCAGGTTCAATCGACCCACCGCGCTGCTGAGTGCGCTGTCCGCCAGCCCCAAGTGCGCGATGTTCTGTGCGCTGCCCGGTTTCGCCTGTGCAGCCTCAAGTCCGGCCACGGCGGCATTGCGCGCGGCGATCACCGCTTCAAGGGTTTCGCGCTCATGGGCCAGATAACCCTTGGCGATGCTGACCAGATTGGGGATCAGGTCATAGCGGCGTTTGAGCTGCACTTCGACCTGGGCAAATGCGTTCTTGATCTCGTTGCGCCGGGCAACAAGCTTGTTGAAAAGACTGACAGCGTAGAGCCCCAGCAGCGCCAGCAACACCAGATTGACGATGAGATAGATTTTCACGGTGATGTCCTTGTTCACTCTGTGGGGGGCGCGATCTTATCGCAAATGGATGTCGTTGACTGTATTCGCCCGGTGGCAGACGAGCCCGGATCGTGTTCCGGGGCGCGACTACAATCTCCGATTCAGCTTCATCAAAAAACAAGGAATGATTCCAGAGCCCCGCAGTCGGAGTTCAGGTATCACACATCTGAAGGAGGTTCACCGATGAACAACAAGACCCTTATCGCCAGCCTGGCCCTCGTCGCCGGCATCGCCGGGATCAGCCCACTCGTTCAAGCGGCGCAAACCTCGACCTCCACCGTCGAACATTCCCCCGTCGACGGCCGCGAACTGCAAGTTAACGACCGCGCCCCGGACATTTATCAGCGCAGCGAAAAAGCTCTGACCAACTGGAAACAGAAAGGCCTCAAGCAGCCGGAACCGCAGGCGCAGTGGGTGCAGATCAACGACAAGTACGTGATGGTGATGATCACCAACGGGACGATTGTGGCGATTCAGCCGGTGGAGCGCTGACCTCAAGCAACAATTGGCCATGGACGGTCGATTGCATTCGAGCGCCGTTCCGGTAAAACGCGAGGGGCGTTTCGAGTGACTGGATGTCAGGAGCAATAGGTTGGAAAAGAAACCCCTTTACCGCAAAGAAAACACGACCACCCATAACGTCCGCCGCAACAATCCCGGCGGGCATTACCGGTATCAGCGAAACACCAAGGCTGAAATTCACAGCGAGGCTAAGCGCGGCTCGATGCACGGGATCCAGCACCGTGGCTTCGATTACACGCCCTTGTTTCGCTTTTTGCTGTCGCGTGTCGGCGGTGATTGGGACGAGATTTTCAGTGAGGCCGTATCGCGGCTGGATCGGCAGGAGCCGGTGTTCTGGATGGTCGCTGTGCTTGAAGGTGACCGGAAAGAAATAGTGCGGATCGGTGAGTCGAGTTACTTCAATGGCTTGTATATCGATGAACGGAAGCGCCTGCAAATCGTCAATCCCGCCCTGAAAGCCGAAGACATGACGCCCAATTGCCAGTGCTGCACGCATACCTTCAATGGCGTTGTATTCGGTACGCCCGAGCGCTGATATTCAATCAGTCCGGCCATGACTCAGCGGCTGCCCGCCACCCAATCGATACTGATTGTTCCCGCTGCGTTTAGCCTCGTACATCGCCAGATCCGCAATGTGCAGCAGCCGATCCATGGTCGGTGCGTGGTCGGGGAATACGGCGACGCCGAGGCTGGTGCCGATGTGGCGTTGTTCGTTGCCGATGGGGATTGGCGGGGACAGTTCGATGAAGATTTTCTGGCAGATGCTGCGCGCTTCGTCCTGCAGGTTCAGGCCGGGGGCGAGGCCTTGCAGGATGACCACGAATTCGTCGCCGCCGATTCGCGCGACGGTGTCGCTGACCCGCAGGATGCGTTTCAGGCGAGTGGCAGTGGTGATCAGAACGCGGTCGCCGGCGGCGTGACCGTAGCGGTCGTTGATCGCTTTGAAGCCGTTGAGATCGATGAACACCAGTGCCACCCGCGTTTCGGTCATGCGGGCATGTTCGAGTGCTTCCGATAGCCGCTCTTCCAGCACCAGCCGATTCGGCAGGCCGGTCAGCGGGTCGAAATGAGCGAGGTGCTGGAGGTAGCTGGCCGAGGCCTTTTCTTCGGTGATGTCGCGCACCACGCCCATCATCTTGATCACCGCGTCGTGATCGTTGCGCACCACATTGCCGGTTTCCCGCAGCCAGCGAATCGTGCCGTCGGGCCAGACCACGCGGTATTCCTCATCGTGGTTTTCGCCGGTCTCCAGACATCGCAATTCCCCGGCGCGCACTCGGGCACGGTCATCGGGATGTACGCAGGAGCAGAACAGAGCATAGGAGGGCGTCACCTCGCCGATCTTGAACCCGAACATGCCGAAGATTGCGTCCGACCAGTAGAGCCGATCGGTGTCGACCTCCCAGTCCCACGTGCCGATCCGGGCGAAATACTGGCTGCGCTTGAAACGGTCGGCATCGCCGTCCTGCCGGATGTTCTGGCCCTCGGCGGCGCGAGTGAGCAGTTCGCGATACTCGGCGAGTTGCTGACGAAGCTCGCGCACTCGGCGGATCAGAACGGCGATCACGACCATCAGCACGACGACAATGGCGAAGCTGATCCAGAGTTGAGTCATTCAAGCGTCGCTGTCATGGCGTATCGATCCGGGAGTGATGGCGTGTCGCTATCTTAATTCACGGCCAACGCCGGAAACAGCGGCAACCTTGGGTCAAACGGTTGCCAATGGCCGGTATTTCTGGGAAAACGGCGGCCAGCGGAACAATAGAGCGAATGTTATGAATGATGAACTGCAGATAATCGATCTTCAGCCCGGTGACGGAAAAGCCGCCGTCAAAGGCGCGTTGATCACCACCCAATACACCGGATGGCTGGAAGACGGCACCGAATTCGATTCGTCCTGGAGCCGGGGCAAGCCGTTTCAGTGCGTGATCGGCACCGGTCGGGTGATCAAGGGTTGGGACCAAGGGATCATGGGGATGCAGGTGGGCGGTAAGCGCAAGCTGCTGGTGCCGGCGCATCTGGGTTACGGCGAGCGGACGATGGGCAAGATTCCGCCGAATTCGAATCTGGTGTTCGAGATTGAGTTGCTTGAGGTTTTGACGCGGGAGGATTGATGACGGAGGTCATCTTGCTCGAACTGCTCAAGGATCAGGTCGATGGACGTTGAACAGATCATTCACGAAACCGTTGCGTGGTTGACTATCGAACACCCGGGACGACGGAGATCGATGTACAACATCGAGCTGGTAATCATGGCGGCCACGATGTTTTTTTGTGGTTCGTCGGGAAGGATGTACTTGCACGGCGCAAAGCCTTTTTGGCCAGCAAGGTTCAGGCTCTGGTGTCAAAGCCACTGTCCGCAATTTCCTTCGCCGAGGAAGACGGGCAGAAGGTCAGGTTCACCGGCGTTTTGCTGGAGAAGGAGGGCGCTTACACCGTGACCGTGACCCGCGACGATGACAAAGAAACCACTGTTTCGTCCCGCGACGGGTTGCTTTCGCTGGAAGAGGTCGAGGCTTACTTGAGGGTGCATACGCCGTTCATTCTGTCTGACTTTCGGCGGTGATCGCGTCTGCACATAAAGTCCGTTGTGATGAGGTGAAACCCTGATCACAACGTCCTGCAAGGGCTTTAAATCAGGTAAATGCCTCAATATCGTCAAGCGTGTTTGCGATCACGCCTTCCAGCGAGGGGAATCTTGTCTTTACTCCCTCCAGCGCTGCAAAGGCAATGTCCTTGTCCAGCTCGCCATGTCTGCGAGCAATGTGGCCGAGAGCGGTAATGGCAGAGGTGACAACCGACTCATTGCTGCTGGACAAATACTTCAGGCAGGTTTGCTGAGCCCAGATTCTGTCTGATTCGTTCAAGCCAATAGAAATCAATCCAGCGACAACATTCCTTTCCACGCCGCTTTCAAGAAGCCTCACTGCCTCATCGTGGTTCACTGTTGGTTCTTGATAGGAAAGACTCAACTATTCCCGAACCCCGATAAAAAGATCTAGTTCTGTTGGTAGGTGTTCATTAAGGACTGAAGCGATTTGCCGGACCTGACCTTCATTCAATAACCATTCTCCGGCCTCGCTTTCTTCCAGGCTTTTCCAACCCAGCAACGCTAAAACCGCAGCTTCTGCCTCAGGCTTCACCGTCAGTTCAAACTTCAAAGAGTCGTCCTCTTCATCACCTTTCAAAAAGCCACTTATCCATAAAAACATTAAAAGCCTCCTGTATTACTTCGGGGTAGATCTCTCGGGATCTGCGGGATCTATTTGTTCACCGGTTTCGTGGTTGAATTCACCAAGGTGTTTGCCTTGTTTGTTGTAAAGCTCAATAGCGCCAGTCTTGCTATCCCATTCATATATTCGCCCCTTCCGGTCCTTCCAGCGGCTTCGCTTGCCTCCTCCACCCTGAACGCTGCTTTTTGATTTGACTGGTTGGGCATCCGGGAATGCGGGCAGTGTCCGTGGGGGCCTGTGGTATTTGATATCACCGCCCAGAGCTGGCCTGGAGAGCACAACATACAGAGGCTGCACCCCGGAGTCAGCCGGAAACACAAGGATGAAATCCTCGTACTCCGGCGGATAGATCGGGTTGACGATGATTTTGTCTGCTTGCTCAGTCGGCGGATAAATCCAGATAGTCGGTGTTTGCGGGGCACCTTCCAGCGGTGGGATAGCCGAGGTGCTGGATGGATCGACGGCAGGCGTCCAGGTCAACGTGACGCCATTGCCAAAGTCAGCCACTTGGCGAGAGCCTTGGGCGGCGAACTGCACAACCGGAATCATTTCCCAGTCAGGGCGCTTTTGAGTGTTGTACCCGTACCCTTTGAGACTGCCATCGGGCTGTTGCTCTACCTGTAGTCGTATACGTGTTCGGCCTTCTTTCAGCGATCTGAGCTGATCTTCGGTATAGAGCGAACTGTCACCAAGATTGGACGGCCACAGCAGACCAACCATGCCCGCCAAAGCACCTGCGGCAACACCGCCCGTGACTGCGCCCACACTGGATATGGCGCTTGTGCTGGTGCCAATAGAAGCCGAGCCTCCTATGAGAAGCGTGCCTATAGCAGACGGTAACTTGGCACCACCTATTCTTTTGAGGGTGATATTTCCCGCCGCATCTAATTCGCGGCCACCGAGCAGGGTGAATGCTCCAAAGTCAGCCAGTCGTTCGACCGGGATAAACCCTGCGGGGCTTTCATGGTTGATGACGCCGTCGGGGAGGTTGCAGCTCTTGGTAAATACACACCCTAGGGCGCTGTGTTGATTCGGTTGTTGAGACTGCCGAAGAAAGCGATCTTCGTAGGCTTGTTGCCTGGCCTGCATTTCGTCGTACTTTTTTTGTCTGGCATCCTGCTCTGCCAGTTCGGTAGCAGTCATGTAGCGGGTAGTGATGTGGTGCCCGTCGCCTGAGGGGGGATTTTGTATTCGGGGAATATCTGATTTTCGAGCCATGAGCGTCCTTGTTCCAACTTTTAAAGCGTTGGGAACGCTATCTGAATGAGCATTTGAAAGATGTAGGACGGTTCTGAAGCTCAAGCGGTTGTTACAACATGACGCTCTCGGCAAGATCCGTGGAGCGATTTCTTATGAGTTGTAAACACAAAACCCGCTGCCTCCGTGAAGGGAGGCAGCGGGTTTTTTCTTGCCTTGTGCGCAGGTTATTACGCAGCCATCGCCATCTCATCCAGCGTCGCGGCAACCGTGCCGGTCAGGCTTGGAAATCTGCGTTTTACGCTGGTGAGTGCCGGCAGCAGGCGGGTGCGGTCCAGTTCGCTATGGTCACGGGCGAGTTGGGCTAGGGCGGTGAGTGCGGCGCTGACGATGGATTTCCGTTCGCTCTCGAGCAACAGCAGACAGGCGTTTTGGGCCCACTGGCTGTCTTTCTCGTTGAGGCCGATGGAGATCAGGGCGGCGACGATGTGTGCATCGGATTTGCTTTCCATGGGTGTTCCTCAGGTCGTGGCATCGAGAGTGTCCAGCGCCCTGTTCACCGCGAGTTCGCCACACATCACCACTTGGGCGATGCCCAGCACTGTGCTGCGGTAGGGCGGGTCCAGCAGCGCGGCGAAGTCGCTGAGCATCACGCTGGCCGAAGTCATCGATTCGCAGGCGTGGGCCAGCAGGGCATGCTGATCCAGGTCGGGGGCGACGAGGAACATGCGGCCGGGGCAGTGTTGTTTCGGGGCGGTGGGTTTCAGGTAAT
Source organism: Pseudomonas fluorescens (assembly GCF_030344995.1). Classification (GTDB taxonomy): domain Bacteria; phylum Pseudomonadota; class Gammaproteobacteria; order Pseudomonadales; family Pseudomonadaceae; genus Aquipseudomonas; species Aquipseudomonas fluorescens_BF. The sequence continues at coordinate 4,141,061 of NZ_CP128260.1, read as the reverse complement.
GGTCGAGGGCGCGCTCGGCGGCTTCGTGGAGTTTTTTTGAGTCGGTGGAGGAGTAGGGCGAAGTCGGGTCAGACTCGTTAGGTATGTCTGTTTCGGGTGGATCGGGAACGTATTTGAACATTTTTGGAAAGTCTCAAAGTGATGCCGACACCACCTCGCGACTAAACGAATAGGTGGCAGCTGTACGCAGGTTAGTCGACCGGTGACTTCCCAAAACCGGCGCACCCGAGGGTGCCCTGCACACAGCCGCCATAGAGTGCAGATGAAGGCCACCTGACTGTCTGGAGCACATGCAACGTTTTGAGAAATCATCGAGCGACTAAACCCGATCACTGACCATTCAGTGACGCGAATCAAGTTACCGACGCCCTCAAAACCGCACAAGCCGGCGGATTCTGGCGTAGTTGTAGGCAAAGGCGCAAGGCGATGTAGCCTCTCGGATGAGGGCAAAATGATGCTTCATTTGTCAGGCTTTATGGCTCACGCAAGAGGTCGCCGCCGGCCTGTGAAACGTGCTTGCTTGTGAACGTCCTCTTTGTGATACCGAATATTTAATAAGCCACTTCAAGCTTGATTTATATCGGTTTCGATATAGCCTGCGTGGCACGTTCAAATGCCAGGAACAGGTGAAACCATGAAGGATCATCAAAACCCACCCCAGCGTTTCTCAAACATCTGGGATGCGCTGGAAGACACGCCGCAGGAAGCGGCCAACATGCGCCTGCGGGCCAAGTTGATGCGCACGCTTTGCGAAACCATTCGTGCCTGGGAGCTTCCCCAGAAAGAGGCGGCCAAGCGTCTTGGCATCACCCAGCCGCGCCTCAACGACGTACTCAACGGCAAAATCGACAAATTCTCTCTGGATGCGCTGGTCAACCTGTCGGCCGCAGCGCAACTGGACGTAGACCTCTGCTTCTCGTCGTCCCTGCCACTGCAATGGGCCTGACAGACCAGGGTTCCCAACGGCCCTGCCTCTGAAAAGCCTTCCAAAGGCGGCGCCGTCTGACGCGCCGTCTCATTCTTCCACATCAAAATTTCAAGCCGCGACGGACGGTCGAAAGCAGACCTTGCCCCTTTCGGTCGGAACAGCGACTATGCTCGCCATATAGGGGTAGGGGGTATAGGTATGTCGCACACGCACGAACACAAAGGCGAGTTGCTCAATCGGGTCCGGCGCATTGCCGGGCAGGTTCAGGCTGTTGAACGGGCACTGGAGTCCGAGGCCGATTGTGCCAAGACACTGCACCTGATGGCGGCGATTCGCGGCGCGGTCAACGGTTTGATGGAGCAGTTCATCGAGGCCCACGCCCGCGAGCATGTCGCCCATCCCGACCTCAGCGATGAAGCCCGCGCACAGGGTGTGGAAGAGTTGCTGCAAGCCATCCGCCGTTATTCCAAGTGAGCAACGACACCATGAATCTGACGACTCGCTCTGACGACTTTTCCCACGATCACCAGTTTCTCGGTGCGTCCCACGACGATAACGCTCGTCGCACCTTGTGGGTGGTGGCGCTGACGTTCGTGATGATGATCGGCGAAATTGCCGCTGGTTATCTCACTGGCTCCATGGCGCTGCTGGCCGACGGTTTCCACATGGCAACCCACGCCGGCGCCCTCGGCATCGCGGCGGCGGCCTATGGTTTTGCCCGGCGCAATGCCAACAACCGCCGTTACAGTTTCGGCACCGGCAAGGTCGGCGATCTGGCGGGTTTCGCCTCGGCCATGGTGCTGGGGCTGGTGTCGCTGGGCATTGCCGGGGAATCGGTTTTCCGTCTGTTCGAACCCACCAGCGTGGCGTTCGGCGAGGCGACCTTGATTGCCGTGGTCGGCCTGGGCGTCAACCTGCTCAGCGCTTTTCTGCTGGCCGGTCATCGCGGGCATCATGACCACGGCCATAGCCACGATCACGGCCATCACCACCATCACGACAACAACCTGCGTTCAGCCTACGTGCATGTTCTGGCGGACGCGTTGACGTCAGTGCTGGCGATTGCCGCGCTGCTTGCCGGGCGCTATCTCGGCTGGGTGTGGATGGATCCGGTGATGGGCGTGGTCGGTTCCATCGTCATCGCCAAATGGGCTTGGAACCTGATGCGCGACAGCGCCGCCGTGCTGCTCGACACCACCGATGAGCCGGTGGCCGAGGAGATCCGTGAACTGCTAGAAACCTCCGACGACGTGCGCATCAGCGACCTGCACGTCTGGCAGGTCGGCCCGCAGGCGCGGGCGGCAATTGTCAGCGTAGTCGCGGCGACTGGCGTGACTGCCGAGGCGATTCGCGAGCGTTTGGCACCAGTGCATGAGCTGTCGCACCTGACGATCGAATTGCGCAACGCCTAAGGCTTTATCTCGCTGAACAGCGGAATTCGCCCGTTCATGGAAGGGCGGTAATGCCAGGCGAAGCGCTTTAGGTCAAAGTCATGGGCGAGGATTTCACTGACGGTGGCGCTGGCAATGCTGATCGCCAACCTTTGCCCTGGACATTGGTGCCGACCACTGCCGAACGTGAAGCTGCGGTGGTTCGGGCGATCCACCATAAAGCGATCCGGGTTTTCATTCAGTGCCGGGTCGCGATTGGCCGAGGCCAGCAGCACCAGAATCACGTCGCCCGATTCCAGCCGCACTCCGTCGATTTCACAGCTGTTCGCCACAAATCGACGGGTGTTCTGTACCGGCGGATCGAAACGCTGGACTTCAGCCAATAACGAATCCACTGACGCGTTGCGTAATTCAGGCTGGCGCTGCAACGCCACCAGAGCATTGCCGATAAGCCCGGCGGTGGCCTCGAATGTCTGCGAACAGAGGCCGATCAGGTTGGCGAGCAGCACGTCCTCATCGCCAACAAAACGCTGGCGAATCTCGGCGAGAAACGGATTCGGATCCGCCAGCAATTCAATGAAGTATCCGCGCAATTGCTCCGCCGCCCGATGCGCTGCCGCCAGTTGCAGGTCATTGCTCAACGGCGACAGGCACGCCGCGAAATCCGCCGTCAGCTCACTGATGACGCGCGCCTGCGCCGGGGTGAATCCGAGCAACGATGCAACCACGCACACCGGGCCGCGAAACATGGCTTTATAGAGGCCGTCGGCATCGTCCGTGATCAACCGCGCGGACACCAGAGCGCTGACTTCTTCCCGATCAAACAGCCCCAACGGCGGCTCGATGGCCGAACGCGGGCAGCGCTGAACTTCGCCGTCATTCATACGCATCAATTGACCGAACACCTTGCCCGCCATGCCATCGGCGATGGCTTTGGGCACCGGCTCCTGCACCGGACGCACCCGGCAATCCGCATGCGCCAGCACTGCGCACACCGCCCGGGCGCTGCTGGCGACCCACAGTTTCAATCCGTGATGAAAGGTCAGCCCGCCCGCCGCGCGCAGTTCGGCGTAGTAGGGGTAGGGATCGGCGTGAGTCGCAGCGATGATCGGGTCCATGGATCGCAACCTTGTCGGTGGGGAAAGTGTTGCTACTATCTCCAGTCCTTGAGGGCGATGATTCGTCCGGGAGCGAAATATGCACGCAGAACATCAAGACATCGGCGTCTCGCAAGTGGCCGCCGCCATCGCGGAACCGGCGCGGACCAAAATGCTGTGCTCGCTGATGGACGGCCACGCCCGCACCGCCACAGAGCTGGCGACCCTCGCCGAGGTCAGTGCCTCGACCGCCAGCGCACACCTGGCGAAACTCAAGGATTTGGCGCTGGTGCGCCTGCATGTGCAGGGCCGCCACCGTTATTACAGCCTCGCCGACAAACGCGTGGCCCAGGCGCTGGAAGCGCTGATGGTGATCGGCCAGAACCCCGCGCCGCCCTTCAAACCGCACACGCCGGATCGCCTGCAATTCGCTCGCACCTGTTACGACCACATGGCTGGCACTCTGGCGGTGTTGGTGCATGACCGCTTGCTTGAGGCGGGGTGGTTGGTGGAAACCGATGAGCAGGTTTATCGCCTCAGTGACAGCGGCGAGGCGTTTTTTGAAGGGCTGGGCATTGAGGTCAAGGATCTGTCGACGTTGCGCCGACGGTTCGCCTGCCCGTGTCTGGACTGGAGCATGCGCCGGCCGCATCTGGGCGGTTCGCTCGGGGCGGCGTTATTGCAGGCTGCGTTGAAGCGCAAATGGGTGACGCAGGATCTGGACAGTCGGGCGCTGACGTTGACGGTGCAAGGGCGCCGAGAAATGGCGTCGCGCTGGGGTCTGGTTTTGCCCGAGTCCGGGCGGGATTCGTCAGGTCGCCAGCTGACGGATTCCACGCCCGGATCGGTGCATGTGCGTTAGCTCAGGGTGTATCCACTATCGACCACCCAGTCCTGACCGATGACGCCGCGTGCGCCATTGCCCAACTGGAAAAGAATGACATCGGCCACTGCCGCAGGTTCGAGGAATTGTCCGCCCAATAGTCGTTGGTTGACGCCTTGGGCCACGTCGCCGAGCGCTTCGTCACTCAGGCCCAGCGTTGACCAGATCGGTGTTGCGGTCGGGCCGGGGGAGACGCAATTGATGCGCACGCCGTGGGGCGCCAGTTCTACTGCGAGGGTTCGGGCATGGGCGATTAACGCCGCTTTTGATGCGATGTAGGCGGCCAGTCCCGCGAAACTGATGTGCGCCAGAAAAGTACCGATGAACACCACTGACGACTTGTCTGCAAGGTGCGGGCGGAGGGCGGCCAAGGTGTTCAGGGCGCCGGCGCCGTTCACTGCCCATTGGCGATCGAACGCAGAACTGTCGAGCCCGTCAGCGAGTTCTGCGATACCGGCATTCGGCACGACGAAGCTTACCGGACCCAGACTCGCAGCCTGCTCGGCCAAGGAGGCAAGATCAGCGGATTGAGTGACATCTCCGGGTTGCCAGGTCAGTTGTTGCGGATATCGCTCAAGCAGTTCGGCCAGTCCGCCGAGCTTTCGCGACATGGCCAGCACGCGTGCGCCTTGATCGAGCAGGCGCTCCGTAGCGGCCAGGCCTATGCCCGAACTGGCGCCAGTGATGACGGCAAGCTTGCCCTGAAAAACATGATCCATGTTCGACTCCCGTTTTGGTCTTCAGCCAAATGGCTACGGGAAGTCAGTCAATTTTCGGGCCATGCCGGACAGCCTTTAATATCAAGGGCTACGCAGGGTTGATAGTCATTATGACGCTTGTGGATTCGAGTCAATCTGACTGCTGCTGAGTCAAATTGACCTGACTCCTGCGGTGCGACATTCCGACGAAGAGCGGCATTGCGCCTTGTATGAGCCAGTCGCCATCTATACTGTATATGCGAACAGTATTGAGTCCATGCCATGCAAATCATCGACAAGCTCAGCATCCTCGCCGACGCCGCCAAATACGACGCCTCCTGCGCCAGCAGTGGCGCGCCCAAGCGCAGCTCCGAGGGCAAGAGCGGGCTGGGTTCGACCGATGGGATGGGCATTTGCCACAGCTATACGCCGGACGGGCGTTGCGTGTCGCTGCTCAAGGTTCTGCTGACCAATTTCTGCCTTTACGATTGCCAATACTGCGTCAACCGCCGCTCCAGCGACGTGCCGCGTGCGCGTTTCACGCCCGAGGAAGTGGTGACGCTGACCCTGGATTTCTACCGGCGCAATTGCGTCAGTGGGTTGTTCCTCAGTTCGGGGATCATCCGTTCGGCAGACTACACGATGGAGCAACTGGTGCGCGTCGCGAAGCTGTTGCGCGAAGAGCATGAGTTCCGCGGGTACATTCATCTCAAGACCATCCCTGATGCGGATCCCGCGCTGATCGAAGAGGCTGGGCGTTATGCCGATCGCTTGAGCGTCAACATCGAATTGCCCACCGATGCCAGCCTGCAAACCCTGGCGCCGGAGAAGCACATCGGTTCGATCAAGCAGGCGATGAACACCATCTACACCGGCGTGCAGACCGTGCTCAACGAACCCCGCGCACCAAAGTTCGCCCCGGCCGGGCAGAGTACGCAGATGATTGTGGGTGCCGATGACACTGACGACAGCACCATCCTGCACAGTGCTCAGGCGCTCTATGGCAACTTCCGTCTGCGCCGGGTCTATTACTCGGCCTTCAGCCCGATTCCCGATAGCCCTAAAAGTGTGCCACTGGCCGCGCCTCCGCTGATGCGCGAACACCGCTTGTATCAGGCTGATTTCCTGTTGCGCGGTTATGGCTATACCGCTGGTGAATTGCTTCAGGGGCCGGGCAATCTGGCGTTGGACATCGACCCGAAACTGGCCTGGGCGCTGCAGAATCGCGAGGTGTTTCCGCTGGATCTCAACCGCGCCGAACCGGCGTTGATCTCGCGCATACCCGGCATCGGCCTGCGCACCACCGAACGTCTGGTGGAGCTGCGTCGGCAGCGGCATATTCGCTACGAAGATGTGGCGCGTATGCGTTGTGTGCTGGCCAAGGCCAAACCGTTCATCATCACCAGCGACTATCACCCGCAGCAGGCGGAAGTCACCAGCCAGATGCTTTATCAGCAACTGCGTGACCGGCCGATGCCGCAGCAGATGGGGTTGTGGGGATGATCAATCTTGATTGCGACGACCTGTTCGACACCTGGCGCCAACAGGCGCGTTGGCTGCTCAGTCATGAAATCGATCCGAGTCTGGTGAGCTGGGCGTCGGAAGGGGTGAGTGATCTGTTTGCCAGTGACGTGTCGGTGCCTGAAGGGCAGGGACCCTTTCAGGCGCGGATTCCGCGTGCGTTGCTCGACACCCTGGAACAAGCGTCGCGATACCGGGGCGATCAACGCTGGAGTCTGCTGTATGAAGTGCTGTGGCGGGTCAGCCATGGCGATCGCACGGCAATGATGGCCGGCGACAAACTGGGCAGCGAATTGCAGCGGCGGATCAAGCAGGTGCAGCGCGAAGCCCATTATCTGCATGCGTTCGTGCGTTTCATCGAGCGCTCAGCAGAATTGCCGGGCCCGCAATACGTCGCGTGGCACGAACCGGCCCACGACATCCTGCACAGCGCCAGCGAACACTTCATCGGGCGCATGGGGCGCCATCGCTGGCTGATCGCTACGCCGCGTGATGGGGTTTATTACGATGGCGAACAGTTGATCCATCAGCGCCAGTGCCCGGTGGAATGGCAGCAACTGGCGCAGAACGTTGACGATCCCCACGGTGATTTATGGCTGACCTACTACAGCCACATCTTCAACCCGGCGCGGTTGAACGAGAAAGTCATGCAAGGGCATTTGCCGACGCGGTTCTGGAAGAACCTGCCGGAGGGGGAACTGATTCCCGGATTGATTACCCAGGCGCGAATGGGCAAACAGCAGAACGGACAGGCCGATGGAATTGCAAAGCGAGCAGGCAAACAGATTGGAAAACGGAAAGTTGTGGCTGCAGTGAACGTCGAATGATCTAACTCTTCGAGTTTTAATGACTAAGTGAATCAGATGCTTAATGCTTTATAGGTAAATCTTATTGATTGATCTTTTTTTATGAAGTATTGATCTTCTAGAGGTAGGGGTGCCTGTAATAACTGACAGTTGGCGTATTTGATAACGGGGTTGATACTGCGCTCGTAAAGATGAGTTGGCCTTTGCGAGAATTCAGGTCTTTTTTGGTGCGCGAATTTCTTTTTTCGGGGTTATGCCGTTTCTTTGATGTGCGCTTGATTTAATTGGCTTGTGCTCGCACTAAATTTAGTGAGGGTAGGGCGATGTGTCGAGATCTATTCAGGAAAACAATTTCCTCTTTGTTTCTGTTCTTGGCTCTTTTTAATGCATCCTTGTTGTATGCAAATCCGGGCTCGGACATGGAAAAAATGATGGAGTATTGGTATCGATTAACCGCGCGGGACTGTGGGAGCGGAAGGCTCGCATCCGATTGTTCCGGATTGATGCTTCGAGGTATTTCCAGCAAGCAGACTTTCTTGCCATGGGATCCCAGCCCGTATTCGCATAGCGTCGAAGCGGGTGGGACAGGGCTTTCCGTTGGAGGGACATCTGTTTCGTATTTGCGCAAGGATGTGGAATACGATGGCCTCGGTCTGCTCAAATACAATGGGTTCGCATTGACTCCCAATGACTTCATAGCTAAGGATTTAAATTTTAAGTTGGTAGTGTTGTGTGCTTTTCCTATCGACTCATGGACAAATAATCGTAACAACAAAGGCTGTGGTGACTATCGGGAAAATGGCGATACACTGGGCGTGACGGAGGACTATTGTCAGAAATTGAATATCGGAAGTGCTAAGGCGTGGATGGGATATTATGATCGTCAGACCCAGAATCCGGATCGGATGAAAGCCCACAAGTTTCAATGTGGCTTCGATACTACAAAGGATTATTTTGGGACCTTTAACAAGGCAGATGCATTCAATGCATTTGTGGAGGCGCGGAAGATTCTGGCTGTCGATGCAGAAGAAAAAGTCGATGCGCAAACTACACAGTCCGAGTTGCGTATCGAAACATGGCCAGATAACAAGTTCTGGAAGAGAGACTGGAGTAGTACTTCTAGGGTGAAATTTGACGCATCTGCTCCAACTGACACGGATTCTACCAAGGCGATCTACAAGGAGCTGCCAGTCGCCGCGTTTATTTATGTGGGCGGAATTGACCAACCCGACTCTGATGCAAAAGCCTTCGCTGCTCGTGATCTTGCCCGCGACGATCAACGCCGGTGGACGGAGCAGGGAAATAGCTGGAAACCAGTCATAAAGATTCAATTGCCGAAATCAATCGAGGAGGATGCCAAATTTGCCTATTACACTGGCGATCAGAATGTTCCTCCGCCTGTCGACAATCGCTCATGCGACAGCTACATAGAAAAACTGGAATGGACAGAGGATTACCAAGAACCTGTGCTTGGAACAATCTCTTCTCTGAAGGTCACGCCTACCGAGTGTGGGAGAAAGGCTGGCGTCGGCAAAACAGATGTGGTGTTGGCCGAGCTGGCAATTAAAGCTGCAGTGCTGAATCCTGATCGCAAGGATTGGAATTTTGACCGTATGGGGAGCAGTATGCGACGCCAGTTAGCTTGCCATCTTGATTCTCCGGACATTGCCAGCAACAAGTTGACTTGGAGTCTGGAACCGGCAAGGCCGTACGTTGCTCATGATGTCATCATGAGCCTGCCGGGTGATAACAGGTGCAATCCGCACTGAGTGTCAGTTTCAATGTAGAAAATGAAAAAGCCCGCCATTGATTTCTATATGGCGGGCTTTGGTATTTCTGGACGTCAGATCAAACCTTGACGATCCAGCCCGCTGGCGCTTCGACGTCGCCGGTCTGCACGCCAGTCAGCTCTTGGTAGAGCTTCTGGGTCACAGGGCCGACTTCGGTTTCGCTGTGGAACACGTGCAGGTGGTCGTTGTAGCTGATGCCGCCGATCGGGGTGATCACCGCAGCGGTACCGCAAGCACCGGCCTCTTTGAAGTCCGACAGCTTGTCGATGAACACGTCACCTTCGACCACTTCCAGGCCCAGACGGGACTTGGCCAGTTCGATCAGCGACAGACGGGTGATACCCGGCAGTACCGACGGCGAGTTCGGGGTCACGAACTTGTTGTCGTGGGTGATCCCGAAGAAGTTGGCCGAACCGACTTCCTCGATCTTTTTGTGGGTCAGCGGATCCAGGTAGATGGCGTCAGCGAAGTGCGCTTTCTTGGCCTGGGAGCCCGGCATCAGGCTGGCGGCGTAGTTGCCACCGACCTTGGCAGCACCGGTGCCTTGTGGCGCGGCGCGGTCGAAGGTGGAGATCTGGAAGTTGTGCGGGGTCAGGCCGCCCTTGAAGTAGGCGCCGACCGGGATCGCGAACACCGAGAAGATGAACTCAGGTGCGGTACGCACGCCAATGTTGTCACCCACGCCGATCACGAAGGGACGCAGGTACAGCGCGCCGCCGGTGCCGTAAGGCGGGATGAAGCGCTCGTTGGCGCGAACCACTTCCTTGCACGCTTCGATGAACTGCTCGGTGGACACATGCGGCATCAGCAGGCGGGCGCAGCTGCGCTGCATGCGCGCGGCGTTCTGGTCCGGACGGAACAGGTTGATCGAGCCGTCCTTGCAACGATAGGCCTTCAGGCCTTCGAAGCATTGCTGGCCATAGTGAAGGGCAGTGGAGCCTTCGCTGATGTGCAGCACGTTGTCTTCGGTCAGGGTGCCTTTGTCCCACTCGCCGTGGCGAAAGTACGACAGATAGCGTTTGTCGGTCTTGATGTAGTCAAAACCCAGCTTGTCCCAGTTGATGCTTTCGTTACCCATGACACCCTCTATCACTGAACAACCGCCGAAGCGGTTCAAGGCTTCTGACGTTTTTTTGGATGGGCACAACAATACTTCATTCTTGAGCGGTTTCGCAGCCCGGGCGATGGGGGGAGCAGCAGATTTATTAGCCTGCTTATGAAAAAACTCCCCCGAGTCGGGTTTTTGATCGTTTCCACGCGGAGTGTGGGAATGATCTGCGACCGAGAGTTACAGGTGCAACGCGTGCCCAAGCGCACGCAACGCCGCTTCCTGCACCGCTTCACCCAAGGTCGGGTGCGCATGGATGGTGCCGCCGATGTCTTCCAGTCGCGCACCCATTTCCAGGCTTTGGGCGAACGCGGTCGACAGCTCCGATACCCCGACACCCACCGCCTGCCAGCCGACAATCACATGATTGTCCCGACGAGCGACCACCCGCACGAAGCCGGTTTTCGATTCCAGCGTCATCGCCCGGCCATTGGCCGCAAACGGGAAGTTCGACACGATGCAGTCAAGTCCCGCAGCCTTGGCTTCGTCCGGCGTCTTGCCGACGACCACCAGTTCCGGGTCGGTGAAGCACACGGCAGCGATGGCGGTCGGGTTGAATTCGCGGGTCTTGCCGCTGATCAGCTCGGCGACCATCTCGCCCTGAGCCATGGCGCGGTGGGCCAGCATCGGCTCGCCGCTCAGGTCGCCGATGGCGTAGACGTTGCGCATGCTGGTCTGGCAGCGGCTGTCGATCTTGATCGCCGAGCCGTTCATGTCCAGGTTCAGCGCTTCAAGGTTCCAGCCCTGGGTATTGGGTTTGCGACCCACGGCCACCAGCACCTGATCGGTTTCCAGATTCAGGGTGTCGCCGTTCGGATCGCGCACCTGCAACGTACCGTCGAAGCCCAGCACGCTGTGTTTCAGATACAACTTCACGCCCAGTTGCTTCAGCGCGTCGTGCACCGGTTGGGTCAGCTCGGCGTCGTAGGCCGGCAGAATCCGATCCTGTGCCTCGACCACGCTGACCTCGGCACCGAGCTTGCGATAGGCAATGCCCAATTCCAGCCCGATGTAACCACCGCCGACCACTATCAGACGTTTCGGAACCGACTTCGGCGCCAGCGCTTCGGTGGACGAAATGATTGGCCCGCCAATCGGCAGGATTGGCAGGTTGACGCTTTTCGAACCGGTGGCCAGCACCAGATGCTCGCACTGGATGCGGGTGTCGCCGACTTCCACGGTCTTGCCATCGATGACCTTGGCCCAGCCGTTGATGACCTGAACCTTGTGCTTCTTCAGTAGCGCGGCGACGCCGGTGGTCAGGCGATCAACGATGCCGTCCTTCCACTCGACGCTTTTAGTGATGTCGAGGGTAGGCGCCGAAACGCTGATGCCCAGTGCCGAATGCTGGTTGTGGTGTTGAGTCTGGTGAAACTGTTCGGCCACATGGATCAGCGCTTTCGACGGAATGCAGCCGATGTTCAGGCAGGTGCCGCCCAGCGATTCGCCCTCGACCAGAATGGTCGAAATGCCCAGTTGCCCGGCGCGAATGGCCGTCACGTAACCGCCAGGGCCGCCGCCGATGATCAGCAGCGTGGTGTTCAGAGTTTGCATGCCATCACTCCACAAACAAGGTCGCGGGTTGTTCGAGCAGACCACGAATGGCCTGGATGAAGAGCGCCGCGTCCATGCCGTCGACCACGCGGTGATCGAAGGAGCTGGAGAGGTTCATCATCTTGCGGATCACCACCTGGCCTTTGACGACCATCGGGCGTTCGACGATTTTGTTAACGCCGACGATCGCTACTTCCGGCAGGTTCAGCACCGGGGTGCTGACGATGCCGCCGAGGGCGCCGAGGCTGGTCAGGGTGATGGTCGAGCCGGACAGTTCATCGCGGCTGGCCTTGCCATTGCGGGCAGCGTTGGCCAGGCGGGAGATTTCCGCTGCGCTGTCCCACAGGCTGCGCGCCTCGGCGTGACGCACCACCGGCACCATCAGGCCGACATCGCTTTGGGTCGCGACGCCGACATGCACCGCGCCGAGGCGGGTGATGACTTGGGCTTCGTCATCGTAACGGGCGTTCATCTGCGGGAAGTCGCGCAGGGCGACGACCAACGCGCGCACCAGGAACGGCAGCAGAGTCAGCTTGCCACGGTTGGCGCCGTGTTTTTCGTTCAGGTGGGCGCGCAATTCTTCAATCGCAGTGACGTCGATTTCTTCGACATAACTGAAGTGCGCAGCACGCTGAGTGGCGTCCTGCATGCGCTGGGCGATCTTGCGGCGCATGCCGATAACCTGAATCTGTTCTTCATCGTTGCGCTGAGCGTACGCGGCACCGACCGGCGCCGAAGCGTTCGACTGACCTTGCGCCAGATAGGCGTCGAGGTCTTCGTGCAGTACGCGACCGGCCGGGCCGGAGCCGCGCACCAGACGTAATTGAATTCCCAGATCCAGCGCGTGTTTGCGCACGGCCGGCGAGGCCAGCGGGCGCTCATCGGCTTCGCGGGCAACCATCGGGCCCTGACAAACGGCAGCCGCCGGGCGTGGTGCGGCGACAGCAGGTTTGCTTTCAACGACAGCTTCAACTTTCGGTGCGACAGGCGCTTCTTTCGCCGCAACAGGCGCCGGTTTGTCCGACTCCTTCAGATTGCCTGCGCCTTCAACTTCGATGCTGATCAGAATGCTGCCGACCGCCATCACTTCACCCGGCTGACCGCCGAGTGCAATCACTTTGCCGTGGACCGGCGACGGAATATCGACCATCGCCTTGTCGGTCATCACATCCGCCAGCACCTGATCTTCAACGACCAGATCGCCGACCTTGACGTGCCACTGCGACAGTTCTACTTCTGCGATGCCTTCGCCGATGTCCGGCATCTTGATAACGTGCGTGCCCATTCAGACCTCCATGACCCGTTTCAGCGCCGCGCCCACTCGGGACGGCCCAGGGAAATACGCCCACTCCTGCGCGTGCGGGTAGGGGGTGTCCCAACCGGTCACGCGTTCGATCGGCGCTTCCAGGTGGTGGAAGCAATGCTCTTGCACCAGCGACACCAGTTCGGCGCCGAAACCGCAGGTGCGGGTGGCTTCGTGAACCACGACGCAACGGCCGGTTTTCTTCACGGATTTGACGATGGTGTCCAGGTCCAGCGGCCACAGGCTGCGCAGGTCGATGACTTCAGCGTCGACGCCGCTTTCTTCAGCCGCAACTTGCGACACGTAAACGGTGGTGCCGTAGGTCAGCACGGTCACGTCCTTGCCCGGACGAGTGATGGCGGCAACGTCCAGCGGCACGGTGTAGTAACCGTCCGGCACCTGGGCTTGCGGGTGTTTCGACCACGGGGTTACAGGGCGGTCGTGGTGGCCGTCGAACGGGCCGTTGTACAGGCGTTTCGGCTCGAGGAAGATCACCGGGTCATCGTTTTCGATGGAGGCGATCAGCAGGCCTTTGGCGTCATACGGGTTGGATGGCATGACGGTGCGCAGGCCGCAGACCTGAGTGAACATCGCCTCGATGCTCTGGCTGTGAGTCTGGCCACCGTAGATGCCGCCGCCGCAGGGCATGCGCAGGGTCATCGGGGCGGTGAACTCGCCGGCCGAGCGATAACGCAGACGGGCGGCTTCGGAAATGATCTGGTCGGACGCCGGGTACACGTAGTCGGCGAACTGAATCTCGGCGACCGGACGCAAGCCATAAGCACCCATGCCCACCGCGACGCCGACGATACCGCTTTCGGAGATCGGCGCGTCGAACACCCGCGAGGTGCCGTACTTGGTCTGCAGGCCTTCGGTGCAACGGAACACGCCACCGAAATAGCCGACGTCCTGGCCGAACACCACAACGTTGTCGTCACGCTCAAGCATCACATCCATGGCCGAGCGCAGGGCCTGGATCATGGTCATGGTGGTCGTGGTCATGGCGGTTTCCAACTGAATATTGTTGTTGTGATCGTTCATGTCAGATCCCCAACTGCTGACGCTGGCGCTTCAAGTGCTCCGGCATCTCTTTGTAGACGTCTTCGAACATGGTCGCGGCGCTTGGAATCTGGCCGCCGGCAAGGGTGCCGTACTGTTCGGCCTGTTTCTGCGCGGCGATCACTTCGGCTTCGAGCTCGGCGCTGACGGCGGCGTGCTCTTCTTCCGACCAGTGGCCGACCTTGATCAGGTGCTGTTTCAGGCGGGCAATCGGGTCGCCCAGCGGGAAGTGGCTCCAGTCGTCGGCAGGACGGTATTTGGATGGATCGTCGGAGGTCGAGTGCGGGCCGGCGCGGTAGGTGACCCATTCGATCATGGTCGGGCCGAGGTTGCGGCGAGCGCGTTCGGCAGCCCAGGCGGAGGCGGCGTAGACCGCGTAGAAATCGTTGCCGTCAACGCGCAACGAGGCGATACCGCAACCGACGCCGCGTCCGGCGAAGGTGGTGGCTTCACCACCGGCGATGGCCTGGAAGGTCGAAATCGCCCACTGGTTATTGACCACGTTGAGGATCACCGGCGCACGGTAAACGTGAGCGAAGGTGAGGGCGGTGTGGAAGTCCGATTCGGCGGTGGCGCCGTCACCGATCCAGGCCGAGGCGATTTTGGTGTCGCCCTTGATCGCCGAGGCCATGCCCCAGCCCACGCCTTGAATGAATTGAGTGGCGAGGTTGCCGGAAATAGTGAAGAAACCGGCGTCCTTGACCGAGTACATGATCGGCAACTGACGGCCCTTGAGTGGATCGCGCTCGTTGGACAGCAGTTGGCAGATCAGGTCGACCAATGGCACATCGCGGGCCATCAGGATGCTTTGCTGGCGGTAGGTCGGGAAGCACATGTCGTCGATGTTCAGGGCAAGAGCCTGGGCGCTGCCGATGGCTTCTTCGCCAAGGCTCTGCATGTAGAACGACATTTTTTTCTGACGCTGGGCGACCACCATGCGGTTGTCGTAGATCCGGGTCTTGAGCATGGCGCGCATGCCTTTGCGCAGGATCTCGACCGGCACGTTTTCAGCCCATGGGCCGAGGGCGTTGCCCTGGTCGTCGAGCACGCGAATCAGGCCACGGGCCAGGTCGGCGGTGTCGGCCGGTTCAACGTCGATGGAAGGTTTGCGCACCGTGCCGGCATCGGTCAGATGCAGGTAGGAGAAATCGGTTTTGCAGCCTGGGCGGCCCGAGGGTTCAGGGACGTGCAGACGCAGCGGTTCATACGCTTGGGTCATGGCTTCTACGCTCGATCTTGTGAATTTCTTGTAGTGAGCTGGCAGTCATTCTTCGATAAAAGAAATCTTGTCCTACAACAATCATAGGCCCGGGCAAGAAGAATATTTCTCTCTGTTTCGTTGCGCTGGAGATCATTTGCAGATAGAAATTCTGCATAAACATAAAAAACAGGTGGTTTTGTCTCATGCGCAAACTGGACCGTACCGACATCGGCATTCTCAACAGCCTTCAGGAGAACGCGCGCATCACCAACGCCGACCTGGCCCGTTCGGTAAACCTGTCGCCGACACCGTGCTTCAACCGGGTCAAGGCGATGGAAGAACTGGGGCTGATTCGTGAGCAGGTGACCCTGCTGGACGCCGATCTGCTGGGGCTGCACGTCAACGTGTTCATCCACGTCAGTCTCGAGAAGCAGGTAGAGGAAGCGCTGCAGCATTTCGAGGAGGCGATTTCCGACCGCCCCGAAGTCATGGAGTGCTACCTGATGGCCGGCGACCCGGACTATCTGATCCGGGTGCTGGTGCCGACCATTCAGGCGCTTGAACGCTTCATGATGGACTTTCTGACCAAAGTCCCCGGCGTGGCGAATATCCGCTCAAGCTTTGCGCTCAAGCAGGTGCGTTACAAGACGGCGTTGCCGTTGCCGGCGAATGGTTTGACGCTGGGGGGTTGAAGATCATTCCCACGCTCTGCGTGGGAATGCCGCCACGAACGCTCCCGATCAGTTGACTACAGTTTGTTGAGCGGAATCTTCAGATACACCACGCCGTTATCTTCTGCCGCTGGAAAATCGCCTGCCCGAACATTCACCTGAATCGCCGGCAGCAACAGCGTCGGCATGCCCAACCCGGCATCGCGTTTTGTACGCATCTCGACAAACGCGGCTTCGTCGACGCCGTCATGCACATGGATATTGCTTTTGCGCTGTTCACCCACAGTGGTCTGGCACTGTGAATCGCGTCCTTGCGGCGGGTAGTCGTGGCAGACGTAGAGCTTCACGCTGGCGGGAAAGGCCAGCAGCTTGTGAATCGAATTGAACAGTTGATGGGCGTTGCCGCCGGGAAAGTCGCAACGGGCGGTGCCGACGTCAGGCATGAACAACGTGTCGCCGACCAGTATCTGTTCGCCGTCGATCAGGTAAGCCATGTCCGCCGGGGTGTGGCCGGGGACGTGCAGGGCGGTGGCCTTGAGATTGCCGATCCGGAACGACTCGTTGGGTGCAAAAAGATGATCGAACTGCGAACCGTCGACGCGAAATTCCGGCTCCAGGTTGAACAGCGCCTTGAACACGTTCTGCACTTTGCTGATCGACTCGCCAATCGCGATTTTCCCGCCCAGCTCCCGGCGCAGGTATGGCGCTGCGGACAAGTGATCGGCGTGGGCATGGGTTTCCAGCAGCCACTGCACTTGCAGGTGATGGGCACGCACGAAGGCGATGATCTTGTCCGCCTGAGCCGTGCAAGTTCGGCCGGCGGCACCGTCGTAATCAAGCACCGGATCGACGATCGCGCACTGCCCGCCGTCGGCCTCGTAGACCACGTAACTGTAGGTCGAAGAGGCGGGGTCGAGGAAAGATTCAATCAGCGCGGGCATGAACACGGTCCTGTGCAGGAAGGTGGGAAGTCAGGGTTGCAACACTTTATGTAAACACATAATGTCCGCAGCTTAAGTGACGTTGAAGGCATCCTGCAAATGCAATCCAGTCTGACCGAATGTGAAGTCGCCCAACTGCGCGCCTCGGCCTCCAAGGCCTGTTCACTGCTCAAGGCATTGGCCAACGAGGATCGGCTGTTGATCCTGTGCCAGTTGACCCAGGGCGAGCGCAACGTCGGCGAGCTGGAGAAAATGACCGGCGTGCGTCAGCCGACCCTGTCCCAGCAACTGGGCATCCTGCGTGATGAAGGGCTGGTCGCGACCCGTCGTGAAGGCAAGTACATTTTTTACGGTCTCGCCAGTCACGAAGTGATCCAGGTGATGAAAACCCTTTCCGGACTCTACTGCGGAGCCGTGCTCAAAAGCTGGGCGCAATAGACCCGGCTATCCTTGCGTGCAGCCATAAGGAACAAACAATGAACGATCAACACTGGGGCCCATCCATCAGTGCGGACATCGTGGTCATCGGCGGCGGCACTGCCGGCATCGGTTTTGTCGCGAGCCTGCTCAAGCGCGATCCCGGCCTGAAAATCACGGTGATCGAGCCGAGCACCCTGCATTACTATCAGCCGGCCTGGACGCTGGTCGGCGGTGGCGCTTATGACGCCAAAGACACCGCACGACCGATGAACAAAGTGATGCCGCGTCAGGCCACCTGGATTCAGGCGGCAGTGACCGGAATCGATCCCGATCAGCGCCGCCTCACTCTCAACGATCAACGCACCGTTACCTATCAGAACCTGATCGTCTGCCCCGGCCTGCGCCTGGCGTGGGAGAAGATCGAAGGCCTGCAGGAAAGCCTCGGCCAGCACGGCGTCACCTCCAACTACAGCTATCAGCACGCGCAATACACCTGGGATCAGGTGCAGAAACTGCGCGGCGGTAAAGCGCTGTTCACCCAACCGCCGATCCCGATCAAATGCGCCGGCGCGCCGCAAAAGGCGTTGTATCTGTCCTGCGATCACTGGCTCAAACGCAGCGTGCTGAGCAAGGTCGACGTCGAGTTCAATCTGGCCGGTGCCGCGCTGTTCGGCGTCCCGACCTTCGTGCCGCCGCTGATGAAGTACATCGAGAAATACAATGCGCGGCTGGCGTTCAATTCCAATCTGGTGAAGGTCGACGGCCCGGCGAAAACCGCCTGGTTCGACGTCAAGGACGCGGACGGCAACGTCACCCGCCAGGCCAAGACTTTCGATCTGCTGCACGTTGTTCCGCCGCAGGTTTCGCCGGATTTCATTGCACAGAGTCCGTTGGCCGATGCTGCCGGCTGGTGCGAGGTCAATCCGCACACGCTGCAACATCCGCGTTATCCCGAAGTGTTTGCCTTGGGCGATATCTGCGGCACCACCAATGCGAAAACCGCGGCTGCGGTGCGCAAGCAAGTCGTGGTGGTGGCGGAAAACCTGTTGGCCCTGCGCAAGGCACTGGCGTTGCCTTTGAAGTACGACGGCTACGGTTCCTGCCCGCTGACGGTGGAGAAGGGCAAGGTGATCCTCGCCGAGTTCGGTTACGGCGGCAAACTGCTGCCGACCTTTCCCCTCGACCCGACCGTGCCGCGCCGTTCCGCGTGGTGGCTGAAGGCGACGCTGCTGCCGTGGTTCTACTGGAACGGCATGCTCAAGGGCCGCGAATGGCTGACCAGTCTGTCCAAAGTCGACTGAGTAAACTTTATGTTGCTGGCAAGTCTGTTTGGCGTGGTGATGGGATTGATCCTGGGTCTGACCGGAGCCGGTGGCGGGATTCTCGCCGTGCCGGCGCTGGTGCTCGGCCTGGGCTGGACGATGACGCAGGCGGCGCCGGTGGCGTTGTTTGCCGTTGGCAGCGCGGCGGCGGTTGGTGCGATCGACGGTCTGCGCCATGGTCTGGTGCGTTATCGCGCGGCGCTGCTGATTGCGGCGCTCGGCGCGGTGTTTTCGCCGGTGGGCATCTACTTCGCTCATCAGTTGCCGGAAAAGGTCCTGATGATCCTGTTCAGTCTGCTGATGGTGATGGTGGCGTGGCGCATGCTGCGCCGCGAACGCCAGCAGGAGGGGCCGAGCGATCATGGCCACGCCAGTTGGGGCCAGAAAAACTGCATGCTCAATGAGCAGACCGGTCGTTTCGACTGGACCGCCAAATGCACCGCGACCCTCGCGGCGCTGGGCGCGGTCACTGGCGTGGTGTCCGGGTTGCTGGGGGTTGGCGGCGGGTTTCTGATCGTGCCGGCGTTCAAGCAACTGACCGACGTGCAGATGCGCGGCATCGTTGCCACATCCTTGATGGTCATCAGTCTGATTTCCGCCATCGGCGTGATCGGCGCATTCCATGCCGGGGTGCGGATCGACCATCTGGGCGCATCGTTTATCGTGGCCAGCATCGTCGGCATGATCATCGGCCGCAAACTCTGCGCGCGAGTACCGGCGAGGACGTTGCAGGTGGGGTTTGCCAGCGTATGTCTGGTGGTCGCCGCTTACATGTTGCTGCGGGCGTGAGACAAAACCTGTGGCGAGGGACCAGGCGCCCTCGCCACAGCGTCAGTGTTACAACACCAGGTGCGGTAACCACAGCGACAGCGCCGGAACGTAGGTCACCAGCATCAGCACCAGGAACAGCACGGCGTAGAACGGCAGCAGCGCCTTCACCGTGCTTTCGATACTGACCTTGCCCACCGCCGAACCCACGAACAGCACGGCTCCCACGGGCGGGGTTATCAGTCCGATACCGAGGTTGACCAGCATGATCATGCCGAACTGCACCGGGTCGACGCCGATGCCGAGAATCACCGGCATCAGGATCGGCGTGAGGATCAGGATCAGCGGTGCCATGTCCATCACGGTGCCGAGCAACAGCAGCATGACGTTGATGCACATCAGGATTACGTAGCGGTTGTCGGACAGGGTCAGGAACAGCGTGGTGATCTTCGCCGGGATCTGCATCAGGGTCATGATGTAGCCGAAACTGGCGGCGAAACCGATCAGAATCATCACGATGGAAATGGTGCGCACCGTGCGGTGCATCAGTTTCGGCAGTTCACTCCATTTGTAGTCGCGGTAGATGAACATGGTGACGAAGAATGACCACAGCACGGCGATGGCCGCCGACTCGGTGGCCGTGAAGATCCCCGACAGAATCCCGCCGAGAATGATCACCATCGCCATCAGGCCCCACAACGCTTCGCCGCAGATCTTCAGGGCTTCGCGCAGCGGGATCACTTCGCCTTTGGGGTAGTCGCGTTTGCGCGCAAAAATCAGGCACAACACCATCAGGCACGCGCTCATCAGCAGGCCCGGCACCACGCCGGCCATGAACAGCGAAGCAATGGAAACAGTGCCGCCGGCGGCCAGCGAGTAGAGCACCGAGTTGTGACTGGGCGGGGTCAGCAGGGCCTGCACCGAACCGCTGACGGTGACCGCCGTAGAGAATTCCCGAGGGTAGCCTTTGCGCTCCATTTCCGGGATCAGCACCGAGCCCACCGACGCGGTGTCGGCCACCGACGAGCCGGAAATCGCGCCGAAAAAGGTCGAGGCCATGATATTCACCAGCGACAGGCCGCCACGCACGAAACCCACCAAAACCCCGGCGAACGCCACCAGTCGCCGCGACATGCCGCCCTCGGCCATGATCGCTCCGGCGAGCACAAAGAACGGAATCGCCAGCAGCGAGAATTTGTTCACCCCGCCCGCCACCTGAATCATCAAGGCCTGGAACGGGATGTCGATCCACCACGCGCCGATCAGCGCCGACAGCCCGAGCGCATAGGCAACCGGCATGCCGATCAGGATCAGTGCGATAAAACTGCCCAGCAAAATCAATGCGTCCATCAGGCAGCCCCTTCGTTTTCTTCAATCAGGTCGAATCGCACCACACGGCGGTTGCTTTGATCGCCGAGCAACAGTTTTTCCAGTACGAAAATCAGCGTCAGCGCACCGCCAATGGGGATCGGCATGTAGGTGATGCCGACCCGCAATGTCGGCAGAGCGCTCATGAACTGGTTCCAGGTCGACAGGCACAGCTTGGTGCCCCAGATCGTCATGAACAGGCAGATGGTGCCCATGAGCACTTGCGAAACGATGCTCATGGTTCGGCGCATATTCGGTTGCAGGCGATCGGTGACCATCGCCACCGCCATGTGCGCGCCGGCGCGATAGCTGGCGGCAGCACCGATGAAGGTGAAGACCATCATCAGCAGGATGGCGGTAGGCTCCGGCCAGCTCGAGCCGGTGCCGAGGACGTAACGGGCGAACACGCCCCAGGGAATGATCAGGGCAATGGTCAGCACCGACAGACCGGCGACCCAGATGCAGGCCATGTAGATCCGGTCATTGATGCGCAGCAGCAAATTCTTCATCGGGTTCCACCGTAACCGGGCACGCGCGGACATCAGGCGACGTCAGCGCTGCCGGGCCTTGTATTGAGGGCTGGGAGGTTACTGAACGGCTTCGATGCGCTTGATCAGGTCGGCGTAGGGTGCGCCGTATTTCTCGCGGATCGAGGCGGTGGCCTCGTAGAAGGGTTTCTTGTCGACGGTGATGAACTCGACGCCGGCCGCCTTGAGTTTTTCCTCACTGCTGACGGACTTGGCATCCCACAGCGTGCGCTCCTGAGCCTGCGCAGCCTTGGCGGCTTTCTTCACCAGCGTCTGCTGATCCGGGGTGAGTTTTTCCCAGGTGATTTTCGACATCACGATGGGCTCGGGCAGGATCAGGTGCCCGGTCAGGCTGTAGAACTTGGCGTTCTGGTAGTGGTTGTGTTCGAGCAGGGTGGGTGGATTGTTTTCCGCGCCGTCGATGACACCGGTCTGCAGCGCACTGAAGATTTCGCCGGTGTCCATGGCGATCCCGTTACCGCCCATGGCGTTGATGGTTTCGATGAACATCGGGTTGCCCTGCACGCGGATTTTCATGCCCTTGAGGTCTTCGAGGTTGCGTACCGGTTTCTTGGTGTAGATGTTGCGCGTGCCGCCGTCCATCCACGCCAGGGCGACGAGGTTGAATTCCGATTGAGTGATCTTGTCGAGGATCTCGTCGCCGATTTCACCGTCGATGATCTTGCGCATGTGCGCCTGATCACGGAACACGAACGGCATGTTGAACACGTTCACGTCCGGTACCACCGGGCCGACGATGCCGAGGCTGACGCGGGCCATCTGGATGGCGCCGACCTGGGCCTGTTCGACCACTTCCTTTTCCGAGCCGAGCACGCCGCCGGGGAACATCTTGAAGGTCAGCTTGCCGTCGCTTTCGGCGACCAGGGTCTTGCCCAATTGTTCTTCGGCGACCACGGTCGGATAACCGGCGGGGTGGATGTCGGCGAATTTGATTTCCAGCGCCTGTGCGGCACTGCCGAAGGTGAGCGCGAGGGGGAGGGCGGCGGCGAGCAACGTGCGTTTGAAGTCCATGAGGGGTTCTCCAGTCTTGTTGTTTTTGTGTTCAAGGCACAGCGATGCAGCGGGGGCGGTTACAGCAGGTCATCGAAAACTGGCTCCGGCAGGCCTTTGACGCCGGGGTTGAGGGCGAACACGCCGCCGGCCAGGGAGTGCGGATCCTGGTCGTCGCCGGGGCGGATCGAGGTCACGAACAAGGTGTCCATCCGGCTGCCGCCAAAGGCGCACATGGTGGGTTTTTTCACCGGGACCTTTAGCGAGCGGTCGAGGCGACCTTCGGGGGTGAACCGGTGGATCAGGCCGACGTCGTTGGCGCAGATCCAGTAGCAGCCGTCGGCATCCACGGCAGCGCCGTCGGGGCGGCCGTAATAATGATTCATGTCCACGAACACCCGTCGATTGGAGGGGGTGCCGCTGGCAATGTCGTAATCGAAGGCCCAGATCAGTTGCACGTTCGGGTGCGAGTCCGACAGGTACATCGTCTTGCCGTCCGGGCTGAAACCCAGGCCATTGGGCACGATGAAACCGTCGAGTTGTGCCTCGATCGGACCCGTCTGCCCGGCAGCGTAGCGATAGAGCCGGCCCTCGGGCAGATTCAGGCCCATGTTCAGCACCATGCTGCCGGCCCAGAACCGACCCTGGCGGTCGCAGCGACCGTCGTTCAGGCGCATGTCCTGACGGCTGTGTCCGACGCTCGCCAGTTGCTCGCTGTCGAGGCTGCCATCGCTGTGCGGTTGCAAGTGAAAGAACCCGCTCTCCATGCCGGCAACCCAGCCGCCCCTGCCGTGTCGTGCGATGCAGGCGAGCATTTCGGGAGCCTTCCAGGCGTGGACGTGGCCCGTGTCGGCGCTCCAGCGTTGCAGGCCACCGTTGGGGATATCGACCCAGTAGAGCGCATTTTCCTGCGGCACCCACACCGGGCTTTCACCCACCGCGTTGCGGGCGTCGACGATCATTTCGGCTTGCATACTCATTCCCTTGGTTTTTATTGGAGACGTGAATCGCGCGGGTCAGTCGTCAAACGGGCCGGCCGCAACGAAGGCGCCGCCCTGATAGATCCGCGCCGGGTCATCGCTGGCGGGCATCGGCTGCGCCTCGACTTTTTCGCGAAACACTTCGGACGTGTCTTTGGCCGCGAAACCGAGGTGGCTGGCGAAGCGGTTGTCCCACCACACGTCCTTGTTGTCGGACATGCCATAGACCACGGTGTGGCCGACGTTGGGGGTGTACAGCGAACGTTCGAGCAACTGGGTGAGGTCGTCGAAACTCAGCCAGGTGTGCATCATTCGGCGGTTCTGCGGTTCGGGAAACGACGAGCCGATGCGGATGCTGACGGTTTCGATGCCATAGCGATCGAAGTAGAAACTGGCCATGTCTTCGCCGTAGGACTTGGACAGGCCGTAGTAGCCGTCAGGGCGGCGAGCAGAGCTGGCGTCGAGGTGCTCATCCTGTTTGTAGAAGCCGATGACATGGTTGGAACTGGCGAAGATCACCCGTTTGACGCCGTGGCGGCGTGCCGCTTCATAGAGGTGGAACACACCACAGATATTGGCACCGAGGATTTCTTCGAAGGGGCGCTCCACTGAAACGCCACCGAAATGCAGGATCGCATCCACGCCTTCGACCAGTTGATGCACGGCGGTTTTGTCGGCGAGGTCGCAGAGCACGACTTCTTCCCGGTCATCGATGGCCGGGGCGAGGGCGGCGATGTCCGACAGGCGCAGCACGTTGGCATACGGGCGCAGACGTTCGCGCAAGACTTTGCCCAGGCCACCGGCGGCGCCGGTCAGCAGCAGGCGATTGAACGGAGTTGGGGCGGTGGAGGTGGGCGTCATGGCAATCCCTTACACGTTGTTATTAGGTTTGTTGTAGGTTGTCGTATGACTGCGCTGAAGTATCGGTAGGGTTTCCGGAACTTGTCAACGCGACTTTCGGTGTAAATGACGGAAGGCGGATGCACCTTCCGTTCACGTCACGCCAGGGTTTACAGCAACGAAATCGGATAACTGATGAAGATCCGGTTCTCATCGAATTCATTGGTGCTGAAGTCGCGGCGAATCGTAGCGTTGCGCCATTTGACGTTGAGATTCTTCAGCGGACCGCTCTGAACGGTGTAGGCCAGTTCCGATTCGCGACCCCATTCCTTGCCATCGGTGATGGTGCCGGTGTGTACGTTGTCGCCGCTGATGTAGCGGTTCATCATCGTCAGCCCGGGGACGCCGAGGACTACGAAGTTGTAGTCGTGGCGAATCTGCCAGGAGCGCTCCTTCGCGTTGTCGTAACTGGCGTTGTAGCTGTCGTTGGCCAGGGTGCCGCCGCTGGTGCCGTTGACGCGCATCCAGGCATCGTCGCCATTGAGTTTTTGCAGGCCGATGTAGAACGTGTTGCCGCCGTATCTGGCCGAGAGCATGGCGAACGCGGTTTTGTTGTCGAGGTCGCCGGCCTGAGCGCTGCCGTCTTCCTTGCCGGTGAAGAAACCGAGGTTGGCGCCCAACGTCCAGTCGCCCAGTGGCTGGCTGTGGCTGAGGTTGAAATACTGCTGCTGGTAGATGTCGCTGAGTTCGGCGTACCACACACCGACAAGCGTGCGTTTGTCGTTGAAGGTGTATTCGCCGCCGCCGAAGTTGAAGCGGTCGGAGGTGAATGCGCCTCGGCCGTTCATCGACATGTCTTCCATGCTTGCATCGTTGCGCGGGCTGTTGCCACGAAACTGGCCACCGTAAAGGGTCAAGCCGTTGATTTCGGTAGACGTGACCTGGCCACCGCGAAAGGTCTGCGGCAGGGAGCGGCCATCGTCCGAGCGCAGGATCGGCAGCACCGGCATCCATTCACCGACCTTCAATTCGGTCTTCGACACCTTGGCCTTGAGCGCCACGCCCAGGCGCCCGAAATTGTCCGCCGGGCGCCCGTCATCGTGGATCGGCAATAACTGCGTACCGCCGGTACCTTTGCCGCCATCGAGCTTCTGCGAGTACAGCCCCAGTACGTCCAGGCCGAAGCCGACAGTGCCCTGGGTGAAACCGGATTTGGCGTCGAGGATGAAGTTCTGCGTCCACTCTTCAGCCTTGCCTTGCGGATAGTTCGGGTTGACGAAGTTGCGATTGAAGTAGGCGTTGCGCAGGTTCAGGGTGGCTTTGCTGTCTTCGATAAAG
This sequence comes from Pseudomonas fluorescens, assembly GCF_030344995.1. GTDB lineage: Bacteria > Pseudomonadota > Gammaproteobacteria > Pseudomonadales > Pseudomonadaceae > Aquipseudomonas > Aquipseudomonas fluorescens_BF. Next base: position 4,115,536 of record NZ_CP128260.1, on the reverse strand, counting down.
CCTTCGGCATCGGCGCTCATCGGCAAGACGAGGGCGAGACTGCTGCAGCCGATCAGGCTCAGGGTGGAACGCGGGCGGGGGACAGAAAAACGGGACGTGCGGACGGAATTGCAGACGAGTGTGCTCACTGTGACGCTCCCTGTTTCGTTTGTTGTTTTTATTATTTGTTATACGTCGTCGTACAACATGGTTGCGGATATTTGCGAGGTTTTCCGGAAATGTCAACAGGATGTTGTACGATGACTTTGGGTGGGCGGACAGCCCTCCAAACGCTGTGAAGAGGGCTGCTTTCGGTCGCTTTTACTGGTTGTAGAGCGCTTCAGTGTTATCGATCAGTGGGTTTTTCTCGGTCAGCACGATTTGCGCGATCTGATCCTTGCGCATGAATTTCACTTTCGAATGGGACTGGGCGTAACGGATAAAACGCTCCATGGCTTCGACCATCGCCGGCGTACCGCCGATGCGGTCGTGCAGACTCACCGACATCATCCGCCGCTTGCTCGCGCCTTCGGCGTAGAGGCGATCGAATTCCAGCACCAGTTGCTGGTAGAACTGCTCGGCGGAGAAATGCCGGCCCTCGATCAGCACGATGTCGTTGTTGCGCAGGGTGTACGGCACCACGGCGAATTTGCGCCCGCGAACCATGGTCACGAACGGCTCATCGCGGCTGACATCGTCGATGTGATAGGTGAAGTTCAGATCCTGCAGCACCTTCAGGGTGTTGGGGCTGCGGCGTAGCCAGTTGGCGTTGTAGCCGACCGAGCGCTGGCCGGTGATTTTTTCCACCGCCGCGACGCCGTCGCCGATGAACTGTTTTTCCTGGGCGTAGTTCATGTTGTACGAATCGGCCCAGCGCATGCCGTGGGCCGCCAGTTCATGGCCGCGCTCGGCAATCGCTCTGGCCAGTTCCGGGTGCTTGAGTGCCGCCTCGCCAACCACATGGGAGGTGACTTTGATGCCGGTGCGATCCCACAGATCGAGCATGCGCCACAGGCCTTCCTTGTAGCCGTAATCGAACCAGGTCTGCGCCGGCAGGTCCGGATAACCTTTTGCCAGCGGTGTGCCGGAGAACGGGCTTTCAGCGCCTTCGGGCTGGCCGCCGGTTTCGAATTGCATCGACACCGAAATCACCAGTTGCGAGCCATCCGGCCACGGGCGTTCCTGAGCGAAGGCGAGGGCGGGCAGCAACAGCGCGGCGGCCAGCAGGTTTTTCAGCAGACGCGGGGAGCGTTGCCAGCGAGGAATGGTCATAACGGGCACCTTGCAGGTTGAGAAGTGCTGCAAGGTTGGCACTCGCCAGGCCCGGGAAAAATCCGCTGCGGGCGAGATGACCTTTAAACAAAATTTACGAATCCACCCCAGGCCCGTTTGAGCCAGTACCCACAGGGATATGGGTTTGCCTGCCGTTTTGCGGCAAACTCAAGCCATCACCGTACAAGGCCGATCAATGAACCAATACGCCCCGCGCAACTGGCAGCCGCACGAGAAGCCCAGTCTGCCCGGTTCCCCTTCGACGCCGCTGCACTCCAATCCCAAGCGCCTGGCCTACGCGCTGGTCGGGTTGCTGGTGGCGTTGACCGGCGGCTTGGGCAATTCGCTGGTGGTCGCCAACCTGCCTTACCTGCAAGGCGCGCTCGGGGCGACCACGGCGGAGATGGCCTGGCTGCCGGCGGCGTACGTGATGACCAACGTGTCGATGAACCTGCTGCTGGTGAAGTTTCGCCAGCAGTTCGGGCTGCGCGCATTCACCGAGGTGTTTCTGGTGCTGTATGCGCTGGTGACCTTCGGCCATCTGTTCGTCAATGACCTGAACTCGGCGGTCGCCGTGCGTGCGGCCCACGGCATGGTCGGTGCGGCGCTCAGTTCGCTGGGCCTGTATTACATGGTGCAGGCGTTCCCGGCCAAATGGCGGATGAAGGCGCTGGTACTGGGCCTTGGCACTTCGCAACTGGCTTTGCCGCTGGCGCGGCTGTTTTCCGAAGACCTGTTGCAGATCGCCGAATGGCGCGGCCTGTACCTGTTCGAATTGGGTATGGCGCTGCTGTCGCTGGGTTGCGTATTGATGCTCAAGTTGCCGCCGGGTGACCGGTTCAAGACCTTCGAACCTCTCGATTTCCTCACCTTTGCGATCCTTGCCAGTGGCGTGGCCCTGCTGTGCGCCGTGTTGTCCCTGGGCAGGATCGACTGGTGGCTGGAGGCCGACTGGATCGGCATCGCCCTGGCCGCGTCGATTGCCCTGATTCTCGCGGGGCTGGCCATCGAACATAACCGCAGCAACCCGATGTTGATGACCCGCTGGCTCGGCAGCGGGGTAATGATCCGGCTGGCGCTGGCGGTGATCCTGATTCGCATGGTGACCTCGGAGCAATCCACCGGCGCCGTGGGCTTCATGCAAAACCTGAACATGAGCAGCCAGCAGCTGCATAGCCTGTACGTGGTGATGCTGATCGGCAGCGTCGCCGGGCTGCTGACCAGTGCGCTGACCATCGACCCGAAACACCTGCTGATGCCGCTGATTGTTTCGCTGGCATTGATGGCCACCGGCTCGATCATGGACAGCTCATCGAACAACCTGACCCGACCCGCAAACCTGTATTTCAGTCAGTTCCTGCTGGCGTTCGGCAGTACGTTCTTCCTCGGCCCGACCATGGTGCTGGGTACGCGCAACGTGCTGACCAATCCGCGCAACCTCGTGAGCTTTTCGGTGCTGTTCGGGATCTGCAACAACCTCGGCGGCCTGATCGGCGCAGCGTTGCTGGGGACGTTCCAGATCGTGCGCGAGAAGTTTCATTCCAGCCACATCGTCGAGCAATTGGTGATGTCCGACCCGCGTGTCGCCGCGCGGGTGCAGAGCGGCGGGTCGGCGGTTGGTTCGCTGATCGCCGACCCGAGTCTGCGCAATCTGGCGGGCATTCGCAGCCTGGCCAACGCGGCTACCCGCGAGGCCAACGTACTGGCCTATAACGATGTGTTCATGCTGATCGCGGTGATCGCGATCCTGACCATGATCTGGATTTCCATCCGTGCGCTGTGGCTGATCAGCACCACCAGAGCCGTCACCCCGACTCCTTCCGTACCTTCCAGCGGTGCCACTTCTTCATGACCGAACCGACTACCACGACCACCAATGCCATCGCCGCCACCCCTGAAGGCGTGGCACCGCCGTCATCACCGAACACCGAGCCGCGCTCGTTGCGGGTGCGGATCATCTCGTCGCTGGGCTTTGCTGCGATTGCCATCGTCGGCGTGTTGATCGTGCTCTATGCCTGGCAGTTGCCGCCGTTCAGCAGCGCGGTCGAAACCACCGAAAACGCCCTGGTCCGCGGGCAGGTGACGATCATCGGTCCGCAGCTCAGCGGTTATGTGTTTGAAGTGCCGGTACAGGATTTCCAGTTCGTGAAGGAAGGGGATTTGCTGGTGCGTCTCGACGACCGCATCTATCAGCAACGCCTCGACCAGTCGCTGGCACAACTGGCGGTGCAAAAGGCCTCGCTGGCCAACGTGGTGCAGCAGCGCAACAGCGCCGAGGCGACGATCAAGCTGCGGCAGGCGGTGGTGGCCGACAGCGAAGCGCAGCTGCGCAAAAGCGAGGCTGACTTGCGACGGAACAAGGCGCTGGTCAATGACGGCTCCGTGTCCAAGCGCGAGATGGACGTGGCGCTGGCCGCCAACGCGCAAAGCATTGCAGCGGTTGCGCAGGCCAAGGCCAATCTGGAAATCGCCCGGCAGGATCTGCAAACGGTGATCGTCAATCGCGGCTCTCTGGAAGCGGCGGTGGCCAGCGCCGATGCCGCGGTGCAACTGGCGCGGATCGATTTGTCCAACACACGGATCATTGCCCCGCGCGACGGTCAGCTTGGGCAGATCGGCGTGCGTCTCGGCGCCTACGTCAACTCCGGGGCGCAGTTGATGGCGCTGGTACCGAACCAGAAATGGGTGATCGCCAACCTCAAGGAAACCCAGATGGACAATGTGCGCGTCGGGCAACCGGCGAGCTTCACCGTCGATGGCTTGAACCACCGCAAATTCACCGGCCACGTGCAGCACATCTCGCCGGGCACCGGTTCCGAATTCGCGTTGTTGCAGGCCGACAACGCCACCGGCAACTTCGTGAAAATCGCCCAGCGGGTGCCAGTGCGCATCACCATCGATCCGGATCAGCAGGAGAGCGAGCGCTTGCGGCCGGGGATGTCGGTGGTAGTCAGCATTGATACGGCGGCGGGCGACACCCAGAAACACTGACCTCAGGCAGCGATCATCGGCGGCAGGGTGCCGAGCACGGACACCGCCGCCACGGCGCCGATTCCCAGCAGCCATTCGAGCATGACGCTGCGCTTGAGGGTGTCGATGCGTTGTTCGCAATCGTTGATCCGCAGGCGATTGAACAGCGCCAGTGCAAGCATGCCGAACACCAGCAGCGCCTTGATCAACAGGATCAGGGCGAACCCCGAGAACAGCGGCGTCGGCCACCACTGGCCGGTGAGCACGCGCACGTTGATCAGCCCGGTGATCAATAGTCCTGCGACCAACACATAGCCGAGTCCGCTGAACCGCTGCAGCACTTCACGCACCGTTTCGCCGGACTGACGCAGGATCATCACCAGCATCAGCAGCCCGCCGAGCCACGCACCAACGCAGGTCAGGTGTATCACTTGATTGAGGATCAGCATCTGCCCGCTGAAACCATCGAGCATCGCGCCGTGACCGACCGGTGCCAGCGTCATCAGCAACAGCGCGCTCAGGCCCAGCCGCAATGGCCGGTTCGAACGCCAAGGCGTAAACAGCAACGCCAGCAACAAGGCATTGATCAACAGATGCCAGCGCCAGACCTGACCGAAAAACGTGTGACCGAGGACCAGCTCGACAGTGGCCGGATCAAACGCGGCAGCCGCCGAACCGGCCATGCTGGCGGTAATCAACAATGCCCAAGTGACGCCGCTGGCCAGGGCAATCGCCACCAGCCAGCGAGTCAGCTGCGCCAGACGCCGATCCAGCGCCGACGCTTCACCCTTGAGCAGCAGTGGCCGGAACAGCCAGGCCCCGAACAGCATCAACACCACGATGAAATGCAGGAACCGGCACAGCACCAGCGCTTCACTCATGAATTACTGGCCAACCTTGAACTGATAGGCGCCTTCGCTTTTGTGCGTGTCGACCGACACCGCATGCCATTCGACCTTGTACTCGCCAGCGGTCAGTGGTGTTTCGGGGGTGACGATCAGGGTTTTCTTGTCGCCTTCGGTGGTCAGCGGTTTGACCGCCACCGGCTTGCCGTCGTGGGTCACGGTGACTTTGGTGAAGCTGGCTTCGACGCCTTCGGAAAACACCAGACGCAGGTCCGTCGGCGCCGCGACGGTGCTGTCGGCGGCCGGGGTCTGGCTTTTCAGATGGGCGTGGGCGAAGGCTTGGGAAGTGACGACCAGCGAAGCCAGCAGCGCGCCAGCGGTGAACAGTTTTTTCATCGACATGGAAAGATTCCTTTCAGTGAAATGGCGGGCTGAGTATAGAACCTGGATCACAGGTCTTTCAGGCGCATGTGAATGACCGGAAACGGCCGGCCTTCGCCGTCGAGTGCCGAGCGGCCGATGTCTTCGAAGCCGTAGTGCCGATAAAAGCCGTGGGCCTGCGGGTTCTGTTCGTTGACGTCGACCTTCAGCAACGGGCGGCGGACGTGGTCGAGCAGGCGTCGGCCGATACCCTGGCCACGAAACGCCGGGTCGATGAACAGCATCTGCACGGTGTCGTCGTCGGTGGCGATGAAGCCTGCCGGGGAGTGATCGGGGTTCTCGAAAACCTGCACGTCCAGCGCGGGCAGGTAGGTGTCACGCAGCAGCGGGAACAGCCGGCGAATGTCGTCTTCCAAGAGGAAATCGTGGGTGGCGCGGACCGAGCGCTCCCACAGGGCGGCGAGCTGCGGATCATCCGCAGCGATGCGCTTTCGAATGGTCATGGACAGGATCCTTCAGTGTCTGACGGGGAGAAGGAGGGCGATCCTAAACCAGAAAAAAGCCCAAGTGTGTGAAGAATCGTTCTCGGCTGTCGCCCCTTGCCCAGAGCGGATGCTAGTCTTCAACAACGTTGTCTTCAGGGAGCCCTCATGGGCAATCACAAGATCGAAATCCGCCGCACCAACGTCGACAAGATCCTGCTGGCGGCGGAAAAAGTCTTCGCCGAAAAAGGTTTCGGCGGCACCGCCATGGCGGATATTGCTGCTGAAGTGCAGCTGCCGCGATCCAATCTGCATTACTACTTTTCAACCAAGAGCGAGCTGTACAGCGCGGTGCTGTTCGACCTGCTGGAAGTGTGGAAACAGGACGCGCTGTGCTTCGAGATGTTCGACGATCCGCGCGTGGTGCTCAGCAGCTACATCCGCGCCAAGATGAACCACTCGCGCAGCCGGCCGTATGGCTCGAAAGTCTGGGCCAACGAAATCATCCACGGTGCTCCGACCCTCGGTGAAGCGCTGGATGTGAGCCTGTATGACTGGGCGAAGATGAAAGAGGCGAAGATCCGCCAGTGGGTCGAGGACAAGCGGATTTTGCCGGTGGAGCCGTCGAGCCTGCTGTACATGATCTGGGCGTCGACGCAGCACTATGCGGACTTTGATCATCAGGTAAATATTTTGAATGAGCACCAGCCGTTGACGGACATGCAGTTCGAGCGGGCGGTGCAGACGGTGACCAGTGTGATTTTGCGGGGGATTGGATTGGAGCCCTGAAAAAAGTCAAAAGCTAACCCTCACCCCAGCCCTCCCGAAACGTCGGACCGCCCGGAGGGAGAGGGAGCCGACCGAGGTGTCTTGCGAGCTACATCGACCTGCAAGACCGGGTCGATTATGGATTCACAGCGTAGTTCCAGCAGTTTCGGTTATGGATTCAAAACAGATCGTTCACGTCGGTGCAGTTCGTCAATATCCCCCGATCAGTCCCCTCTCCCTTTGGGAGAGGGCTAGGGTGAGGGGACTTCTGGATCCACACGCGATCTAGACCGCAACGTGGTAGGGATTCCTCGGATCATGATTCCAGTCCAGAAACGGCTTGCCCGTTTCCATCGGCACCATCTCGATGCAGTCCGCCACCGGACAAGTGATCTGACACAGATTGCACCCCACACACTCATCATCGATCACTTCATATTTATGCGTGCCATCGGCCTGTTTCAGGCTGCTGATCGCCTGGTGTGAAGTGTCCTCGCAAGCAATGTGGCAACGCCCGCAACCGATACACGCTTCCTGGTCGATCTTCGCAATCACCTGATAGTTGATGTCCAGGTACTTCCAGTCCGTGGTGTTGCCCACCGCCCGCCCGGAGAACTCGGCAATGCTGGCGTAACCCTGACTGTCCATCCACCGCGACAAACCATCCTTCATTTCATCGACAATCCGGAAACCATGCAGCATCGCCGCCGTGCACACCTGCACTGCGCCGCTGCCCAAAGCGATGAACTCCGCCGCATCGCGCCAGCTGCCGATGCCGCCAATGCCGCAGATCGGCAGGCCCTGGGTCTGCGGATCGCGGGCGATCTCCGCGACCATGTTCAGCGCAATCGGTTTGACCGCCGAGCCGCAATACCCGCCGTGGGTGCTTTTGCTGCCGACGGTGGGCAGGGCAACCATGTGTTCCAGATCGACGCTGGTGATCGAGTTGATGGTGTTGATCAGCGACACCGCATCGGCGCCGCCCCGGTGCGCGGCACGGGCGGCGACGCGGATGTCAGTGATGTTCGGCGTCAGTTTGACGATCACCGGCAGCGAGCAATAGGTCTTGCACCAGCGCGTGACCTGCTCGACGTACTCCGGCACCTGACCGACCGCCGCGCCCATGCCGCGCTCGGGCATGCCGTGGGGGCAGCCGAAGTTCAGCTCGATGCCGTCGGCGCCGGTGGCTTCCACCAGCGGCAGGATGTGTTTCCACGACTCTTCGACGCAGGGCACCATCAGCGACACGATCAGCGCGCGATCCGGCCAGTCCTTCTTCACCTGGGTGATTTCACGCAGGTTGATTTCCAGCGAGCGGTCGGTGATGAGTTCGATGTTGTTGATGCCCAGCACTTCGCGGTTGGCGCCGTAATGCGCCGAGTAGCGCGACGACACGTTGACCGCCGCCGGGTCTTCACCCAGGGTTTTCCAGACTACGCCACCCCAGCCGGCTTCGAAGGCGCGCACCACGTTGTAGGCCTTGTCGGTCGGCGGCGCGGAGGCCAGCCAGAACGGATTGGGGGCTTTGATACCGGCGAAGACAATCGAGAGATCGGCCATTTACGCAGCCTCCACGTTGAGCATCAGTTGAGCATTGATCGCCTCGGCGGCGCGCTTGCCGTGTTGCACCGCTTGCACGGTCAGGTCCTGATCGAGGCTGGTGCAGTCGCCGCCGGCATACACGCCGGGGATGCTGGTGCGCAGGTTTTCATCGACCTGGATTCGTTCGCCCTGACGCTTGAGTTCGCGGGCCAGCGGGTCGGCGAGGGCGCTGCCGTCGAAGGCCTGGCCGATGGCTTTGAAGATTGCATCGGCGGCGAGCTCGAAAGTCTCGCCAGTGGTTTGCAGGCGGCCTTCCACCAGATGGGTGCGGGCGAAGCGCATGCCGCGCACCTTGCCTTGAGCGTCGAGCAGCACTTCGTCCGGTTGTGCCCAGGTCAGCAGCCGCACCTGATTGGCCTTGGCGATGTCCTGTTCATGGCCGGTGGCGCCCATGTCCGCCGCGCCACGGCGATAGACCAGATTGACGTCTCGGGCACCGAGACGGGCCATTTGCACGGCCATGTCGATGGCGGTGTTGCCGGCGCCGAGGACGATGCAATGTTCGGCCAGCGGCAGTTGCGACAGGTCATCGGCCTGACGCAGTTCGCGGATGTAGTCGGTGGCGGCGAGCAGGCCGGGGGCGTCTTCGTGGGCCAGACCGAGTTGCTTGCTGGCGTTCAGGCCGAGGCCGAGGAACACCGCGTCGAACTGTTGGTGCAGTTCGCTGAGGGTCAGATTTTCACCGAGTTTCTGGCCGTGACGGATTTCGATGCCGCCGATTTGCAGAAGGAAATCCAGCTCCTTTTGCGCGTAGTCGTCGACCAGTTTGTACTTGGCGATCCCGTATTCGTTGAGTCCGCCGGCCTTTTCCCGTGCCTCGAAAATCACCACGTCATGCCCGTGCATGGCGCTGCGATGAGCACAGGACAGACCCGCAGGGCCGGCACCGACCACGGCGATGCGTTTGCCCGTAGCCGCGGCGCGCTGGAACGGGTGCTCGGTGAAATGCGCGTTGTCCACGGCGTAGCGTTGCAGCAGGCCGATCAGCACTGGCGCGCATTCGTGGGCGTTGTTGCGCACGCAGGCTTGCTGGCAAAGGATTTCGGTCGGACAGACGCGGGCGCAACTGCCGCCGAGGATATTCGCCGAGAGGATTTTCTGCGCCGCGCCGGGCACGTTGTCCTGATGGATATTGCGGATGAACGAAGGAATGTCGATCTCGCTCGGGCACGCATTCACGCAAGGCGCGTCGTAGCAATAGAGGCAGCGCGAGGCTTCCAGATGCGCCTGACGGTCGTTGAGCGGCGGCGCCAGATCGGTGAAATGGCCGGCGAGGGCGGCCGCACTTTCGTGCGGGTGCGGGAGATGGTTCAGGGTCTCGATCACGGTTTTTTGCCTCACGGTTAATTGAGGTTTTCTGCCTCTGTCGGGCAGTGGTTTTTTGTAGTGTCTGAACTGGCCTCATCGCCAGCAGGCTGGCTCCCACATTTGGAATGCGTACACCTGTGGGCGCTAGCCTGCCAGCGATGGCCGAAGGCGTGGATTTCAGCGTTTAACCGCAACCGGCCTGTGCAACTCAGCCCGCTTGCTCAGCAAATCAAACACCGCCGGATACGCCGGCCGTTCGATATACCGGCCCACCCCACGCTCGGCGCGCAGGTCGCCGTCGGCCCAGACCACCCGGCCCTGGCTGACGGTATGGCTCGGCACGCCGGTCACGGTCTTGCCTTCGAAGATGTTGAAGTCCACCTGCTGATGGTGGGTCTTGGCGGAGATGGTGCGGGTGCCTTGCGGGTCCCACAGCACCAGGTCGGCATCGGCGCCGACGCGGATTGCGCCTTTGCGTGGGTAGAGGTTGAAGATTTTCGCAGTGTGGGTGGAGGTGAGGGCGACGAAGTCCTGCATCGACAAGCGTCCCGAGTTCACCCCTTCATCCCACAGCACTGCCATGCGGTCTTCGATGCCGGCGGTGCCGTTGGGGATCTTGCTGAAATCGTCGCGACCGGCGGCTTTCTGCTCGGCGCAGAAGCAGCAATGGTCGGTGGCGGTGGTGTGCAGATTGCCGCTTTGCAAGCCATGCCACAGCGCGTCTTGGTGCCCGCGCGGACGGAACGGCGGGCTCATCACGTAACCGGCGGCGGTCTGCCAGTCCGGGTGCTGATAGACGCTGTCGTCCAGCAGCAGATGCCCGGCCAGCACTTCGCCGTAGACCGGTTGGCCCTTGCTGCGGGCATAGGTGATTTCGTCGAGGGCTTCCTTGGTCGAGACGTGCACCAGGTACAGCGGCGTGCCGATGGTTTCAGCGATGCGGATCGCCCGGCTCGCGGCTTCACCTTCAACCTGCGAGGGCCGCGACAGCGGATGCGCTTCCGGTCCGGTGATGCCCTGGGCCATCAACTTGCGTTGCAGGTGATAGACCAGCTCGCCGTTTTCCGCGTGTACGGTCGGCACCGCGCCGAGTTCCAGGCAGCGCTCGAAGCTCGCCACCAGCGTGTCGTCGGCGGCCATGATCGCATTTTTGTAGGCCATGAAATGCTTGAAGCTGTTGATCCCGTGATGACTGACCAGCTCGGCCATTTCCTCGCGGACCTGCTCGCTCCACCAGGTGATCGCGACGTGGAAGCCATAGTCCGACGCCGACTTCTCCGCCCAGCCGCGCCACTGGTGAAAGGCTTCGAGCAGCGACTGCTGCGGATTGGGAATCACAAAGTCGATGATCGACGTGGTGCCGCCGGCCAGGCCTGCGGCGGTGCCGCTGTAGAAGTCTTCGCTGGCCACGGTGCCCATGAACGGGAGTTGCATGTGGGTGTGCGGATCGATGCCGCCGGGCATCAGGTATTGGCCGCTGCCGTCGAGCACTTCGGCACCGGCGGGAACATCCAGGTTTTCACCAATGGCTTTGATCACGCCGTCAGCGCAATAGACATCGGCGCGGTAACTTTCATCATGGGTAACAACGGTGGCGCCACGGATCAACAGAGACATTCCGAGTTCCTCGCAGGCATGACCGACTTGTGCCGGTTCTAGTGTTTTATTGTTTGCAGCGCCAAATGCGTAATCTTGTCAGCGCTGTCAGGAATAGACGCTAGTCGCAGTTCTGCAATTGATCAAGATTATTTTTTATAAGCTTATGACTGTTTTAACTTACTGATAAATAACGATAAAAATCATAAATCACCAAAATGGTGAGGCACTTCACCATTTTGACGCACTTGACAGGTTGGAAATATGAGCAAGATTTCCTATGTGAAATCAGCCGCTTGAAGTTGAGCTGCGGTTGATCGCCCATGATGAAAAAAAGTGCGGTGCACCAGATTGAGTCCTGACAGTTCGGACAACTTGCCTGGCATTTAGCCTGAGTGTTCAGTCAAGTGTTCGCGGCCTCACCAGGTGAATAATTAAAACTGATAAACATCAGTTGGTTACAAGAAATGAAAAGCACGGCCCGATGCGCAAGCGGGGCACCCGGCACGTTTATTGATGCCGCCGCTGACACCTTGGCCGGTGCATGAAGGTTGTCAGTTCCTCCGGCCATCGTCCGGCTCGCACCTGCGTGTGCAGCCGCCTGATGAGCAAAAAAATAATCAGAAGAACAGTGGAGCGGCCATGCAACAGAACAGATCGCAAGTGACCGAGCGCGACGGCTTGTTCGAACTCGAAGCCGGCAGCGACGTCCTCGACAGTCCCCGTTACAACCACGACATGGCACCGACCAAGGTGCGCGAACGAACCTGGAACAAATGGCACATCACCGCGCTGTGGGTCGGCATGTCGATCTGCGTGCCGACCTACACCCTGGGCGGCGTCCTTACCGCGTATTTCGGTTTGAGCGTCGGCGAGGCCTTGCTGGCGATTCTGTTTGCCAACGTCATCGTCCTGATTCCCCTCACGCTCAACGCGTTTCCCGGCACCAAGTACGGGATTCCGTTTCCGGTGCTGCTGCGCTCGTCGTTCGGGATTCTCGGCTCCAACGTGCCGTGCCTGATCCGCGCGCTGGTCGCGTGCGGCTGGTTCGGCATCCAGACCATGTTCGGCGGGCTGGCGATTCACCTGTTTCTCGGCTCGGTGTTCGAAGGCTGGAAATCCCTCGGCGGGACGGGGGAGGTGATCGGTTTCATGATCTTCTGGGTGCTGAATTTGTGGGTGGTGATTCGTGGCGCCGAGTCGATCAAATGGCTGGAAACCCTCTCGGCGCCGCTGCTGGTGGCGGTCGGCATCGGGTTGCTGGTGTGGGCCATGCCCAATGTGTCGATGACTGAACTGCTGGCGATTCCGCCGAAGCGTCCTGAAGGTGCGAGCGTGGTCAGCTACTTCGCCGCCGGGCTGACGGCGATGGTCGGTTTCTGGGCCACGTTGTCGCTGAACATTCCCGACTTCAGCCGTTATGCCCGCAGCCAGAAGGACCAGATCCTCGGGCAGATTTTCGGTCTGCCGCTGACCATGTTCCTGTTCGCCGCACTGGGCGTTGTGATGACCGCCGCCTCGGTGAAACTGGTGGGCGTCAGCGTCTCCGATCCGGTGACTTTGATCGGCCATATCCAGAGCCCGGTGTGGGTTGCGGTGGCCATGGCGCTGATCATCATCGCCACGCTGTCGACCAATACCGCCGCGAATATCGTTTCGCCGACCAACGACTTCCAGAACATCGCGCCCAAGGTGATCAACCGCACCAAAGCGGTGATCCTCACCGGGTTCGTCGGGCTGGCGCTGATGGCTCATGAACTGCTGAAAAAGCTTGGGCTGATCGTCTCCGATGTCAGCCTGGAAACCGTGTATTCGAACTGGCTGCTGGGTTATTCCAGTCTGCTCGGGCCGATTGCCGGGATCATGGTGGTGGACTATTTCCTGATCAAGAAACAGCAACTGGACCTGGCCGGCCTGTATCGCGACGACGTGTACCCGGCGTGGAACTGGGCCGGGTTCATCGCCTTCGGCGTGCCGGTGGTGCTGACCCTGCTGTCGCTGGGCAGCAGCGCATTCAGCTGGTTCTACAGCTACGGCTGGTTCACCGGCTCGGCGCTGGGCGGGTTGATCTATTACGGGTTGTGCGCGATGCGTGCGACTCCGGTGCCCGTCAAATCGCCGTTGTAATTCCCATAAGAACTGCCTGAGGAGATCCCCATGAACGCAGCCGTAGACGTTCTGCAATCGACCCATCAGCACATCAACCGCGACCGCCTGTGGGCGTCGCTCATGGAATTGGCCAAGCTCGGCGCCACGGTCAAGGGCGGAGTCTGTCGCCTGGCCCTGACCGACCTCGACCGCCAGGCCCGCGACCTGTTCGTGCAGTGGTGCAAGGACGCCGGTTGCAGCGTCACGGTCGATGAAGTCGGCAACATTTTCGCCCGCCGCTCCGGACGCAATCCGAACCTGCCACCGGTGATGACCGGCAGCCACATCGACACCCAGCCCACCGGCGGCAAGTTCGACGGCTGCTTCGGCGTGCTGGCCGGGGTCGAGGTGCTACGCACCCTCAACGACCTCGGCGTGGAAACCGAGGCCCCGCTGGAAGTGGTGGTCTGGACCAACGAAGAAGGCTCGCGCTTTGCCCCGTGCATGATGGGCTCCGGCGTGTTCGCCGAAAAATTCACCCTCGAAGAAACCCTGGCCAAGGTCGATGCCGATGGCGTAACGGTCGGCGAAGCGCTGAACGCCATCGGCTACGCCGGGCCGCGCAAGGTCAGCGGGCACAAGGTCGGCGCCTATTTCGAGGCGCACATCGAGCAAGGCCCGATCCTGGAGGACGAACAGAAAACCATCGGCGTGGTGCTCGGCGCACTGGGGCAGAAGTGGTTCGACCTGAAACTGCGCGGCGTCGAAGCCCACGCCGGCCCGACCCCGATGCACCTGCGCAAGGACGCTCTGGTTGGCGCTTCGGTAATCGTCGGCGCGGTCAATCGTGCAGCGCTCGGTCATCAGCCCCACGCCTGCGGCACGGTCGGTTGCCTGCAAGCCTATCCGGGTTCGCGCAACGTCATTCCCGGCGAAGTGCGCATGACTCTCGACTTCCGGCATCTGGAACCGGCACGCCTCGATTCGATGATCGCCGAGGTCAAGCAAGTCATCGAAACCACCTGCGAAGAACACGGCCTGACTTATGAGCTGACCCCGACCGCCGACTTCCCGCCGCTGTATTTCGAAAAGGGCTGCGTCGAAGCCGTGCGCGGCGCCGCCAAAGGTCTGGGTCTGTCGCACATGGACATCGTCAGCGGCGCCGGTCACGACGCAATCTTCCTCGCCGAACTCGGCCCGGCCGGCATGATCTTCGTGCCGTGCGAAGGCGGCATCAGCCACAACGAAATCGAAAACGCCGCCCCGGACGATCTGGCAGCCGGGTGTGCGGTGTTGTTGCGGGCGATGCTGGCGGCTTCGGCGGCGGTGGCGGGAGGGCAACGGGCGGCGTGAACACCGGCAGCGCTGGGTGAATCGACAAAACATTCAAAAGCCGGGCAAAGTTTTATCTGTGGGAGCGATTTTGCTCCCACAGATTCTGTACATTGGCTAGCGATTACCCAGGCCTATCGTTGTTGTTTGCCGAACCTCTGCGACGGTTACTGCCATTCGGATTGCCAACGTCCAGCAATCGTCTTTCCACCAGCACATTCTCAAGCGCCTGACGTTCGGCCGGCGCCATCTCGTGCTCGCGCTTTTTCAGCTCCAGCAGGATGGGGCTGGACCAGGTGCGATAGGTCTGTTCGATGTGGCGGTTGGATGTCATCAGTCTCTCCTTGATCAAGAGCCCGGTGTAGCCGGCAGGGGCTCAATCCGATGAGGTACTAACGTTAGTCGACAAAATCGCAAGGCGCTAATGCCGCTGGTGGGAGCCGACGAGACGAATCGTCGCACCGCCGCTCCCACCGAAGATGCATCAGTCATCGACCTTAATCATCGCCTGCACACCCTCCCAGGCCTCGGCCCGCATCCGCTCGATATCCAGCCCCGGAATCACGCCGTCATCGACCACGATCCGCCCACCCACCAGGCTGTATTTCACGGCAATCGGCTCACCCGCGACGACCGGTGCGACGGCACTGTCGTGGAAGCCGTAGAAGCGTGGATGGTCGAGGCTGTAGATCACCAGATCCGCTGCCTGACCCACTTCCAGCGTACCGACCGCGCCGAGGCCGAGCACTTGCGCGCCGCCGGCCGTGCCCCAGTGGATGACATCTTCGGCGGTGGTGGCCGAGGCGCCTTGTTCGGCGCGGTGGATCAGCCACGCGGTGTTGGCTTCGCCGACCATGCTTCCGGATTCGTTGGAGGCGACACCGTCGACGCCGAGGGAGATCGGCACGCCGGCCTCGTACATTTGCGGGATCGGCGCGACGCCGCTGCCCAGTCGGGCGTTGCTGACCGGGCAATGGGAGACGCCGGTGCCGGTCTGGGCGAGCATGCGGATTTCCCCCGGTTGCAGGTGCACGGCGTGGGCGAACCAGACGTCCGGGCCGAGCCATTCGTGTTCGGCGACGAATTCCACCGGCAGGCAGTTGTACTTGTCGCGGCAGAAATTCACGTAGTTCTGGGTTTCCGACAGGTGCGTGTGCAGGCGCAACCCCATGCCTCGGGCGGTGTGCGCCAGTTCACGGAGCAGCGTTGGCGGCAGCGAGAAGGTCGGCGTGGTCGGCGCCACGACCACCCGGCGCATGGCATCCGGGGTGTCTTGGTGGTAGCGCGATTTCAGCCGTTCGATATCGCCGACCATTTGCTCCAGGGATTCCGGTTGCAGCGCGGTTTTCGAGAAGCCCGGATGCGCGCTGGCCGACTCCAGCGCACCGCCACGGCAGAGCACGAAACGCAGGCCGAATTCCTCGGCGAGGTCGAACAGCAGGTCGCCGGTCTCGGTGCTGCCGTGGGCGTGGTAGAGGTAGTGGTGATCGGCGCAGGTGGTGACGCCGGACAGCAGCAGTTCGACCATCCCCAGCCGTGCGGCGATCCGCGCCAGTTGCGGGGTGAAGCGGTTCAGGCGCGGATAGGGCACGCTCGCCAGCCAGCCTTGCAGGTCCTGATTCAAGCCTTCGGGCACGGCTTTGAGCAGGTTCTGGAACAGGTGATGGTGGGTGTTGATCCAGCCCGGATAGACCACCGAATTACGCGCGTCGATCACTCGTTCACCGGGTTGCGGCTCAAGGTTGGCGGCCATTTCAGCGATCCGGCCGTTGACCACGCGGATGTCCACGACGCCGGCCCGGGCCCGGGGACCGCGCAGGCCGGTCATCACCGCTACGGGATTCTTGATGAGGATATTTTGAAGTCGAGTCATGGGCAGCTCCAGTCAGAGGATGTGCGAGGCGGATTTGCCGGGTGTGGTTTCTGGCACGCTGACGCCGTTGAGCGCCGCGTTGAGCAGCACCGACACCAGGCAGGCGATGACCACGCTGCTGTGCAGGAACGGCTGTGACCACTCGGGCAGTTGTTTGAACAGGGTCGGGGCGAGCACCGGCACCAGGGCGGCGGCGATGGTGAAACCGACGATCAGCACGTTGTAGCGATTGCGCTCGTAATCGACCTTGGCCAGGGTCTGGATCCCGGCCGCTGCAACCACGCCGAACATCGCGATGCCGGCACCGCCCAGCGCGGCGGTCGGCATCGAGGCGATGATCGCCCCGGCTTTCGGCACCAGCGCAATCGAGCACATCAGCAGACCGCTGATCGCCACCACCCAGCGGCTGCGCACACCGGTCAGGATCACCAGCCCGACGTTCTCCATGAAGGCAATGAACGGAAACGCGGCGAACATCCCGGCGATGGTGCTGGCCAAGCCATTGGCGCGCAGGCCGTTGATGACCTGTTTGTCTTCCACTGGTTTGTCGACGATGTCGCCGATGGCTACAAACAGCCCCATGGATTCGACCATCTGCACGATCATCACCACCACCATGGTGGCGATGGGGATCAGGCTGAAAGTCGGCAGGCCGAAATAGAACGGGTAGGGCACGGTCAGCCACGGTGCGTCCTCGACGCTGTGAAAGTTGCCCATGCCCAGGCCGTAAGCCAGACCGGCGCCCACCAGCATCCCCACCAGCACCGCCATGTTGCGTAGCAACGGGCTGCCATAACGGTTGACCAGCAGGATGGTCAGCAGCACCACCACCGCCACGGCGAGAAATGCCGGCGCGCCGAAATTGCTCGCGTTACGCCCGCCACCGACCCATTCATAGGCAATCGGGAACAGCTGCAAGCCGATCACCGTGACGATGCAGCCGGTCACCACCGGCGGGAAAAACCGTCGCAGTCGGCCCACGAACGGCGCGATCAGCATGGTGAAAATCCCCGCGCCGATTACCGCCCCGCAGACCCCGGCGAAACCCACCTCCGGGTTGCTGCCGATGGCGATCACCGGCCCGACGCTGCTGAAGGCCACGCCTTGCAGAATCGGCAGGCGCACGCCGAACTTCCAGAAACCGACGGTCTGCAAAAGGGTGGCGATGCCGGAGCAGAACAGCGTGGTGCTGATCAGCACCACCGTGTCGGCGTGAGACATCTTCAGGGCACTGGCGACAATCAACGGCACGGCGATGGCGCCGATGTACGAGACGGCCATGTGCTGCAGGCCGAGGGTGAGCATCTGTCGCACCGGCAAAACGCGGTCGACGGGGTGGACGGTGGAGGAACTGGCTGACGACATGGGGAATCACCTCTAGCTGTTGTTATTCGGTACAGAGGGGTATTCGTTCTGTGTGCCCGGAACCGCCATCCACCGGCTCCGATGCCGGGTTTCAGCCGGCCAGGCAGGCGGCGAAGCCCTGGTTCAGCGCCGCCCGATCCAGGTCGCGGCCGATGAACACGATCTTGCTCGAGCGCGGCTCGGAGCCCCACGCGGTCGAGGCGCGGAACTCCACCAGGCTGTGCACGCCTTGCAGCACGTAGCGCTGGTCTTCGTTGGCCACCGCCAGCACGCCTTTCATGCGGTACAGGTTGTCGGCCTGAGCACTGCGCAACTCGCTGATCCAGCGGTGGAACGCCATCAGGTTGACGGCGCCGTCCACGGCGATGCCCACCGAGGACACGCTTGGGTCGTGTTCGTGATCCGGTTCGTCGTGGTGATGTTCATGGTGGTCGTGATGGTCAGGTTCGGCACCGATTTCCATCAGCTTCTGCGTGCATTCGAAGGCGCCGATGCCGAGGATTTTCGACAGGTCGATTTGCGCGTGGGTCGAGGTCACCAGATCTGCCGTGGCGTTCAATCCACGGATCTTGCCGCGCAGGGTTTCCACCTCTTCAGCGCTGACCAGATCGACCTTGTTGATGACGATGCGGTCGGCGCAGACGATCTGATCCACCGCCTGATTGTCGACGCCGTCCAGTTGCAGGTCTTCCAGATGCTGGGCGATGTGCTTGGCATCGACCATGGTCACGATGGCGTCGAGTTCGACTTCCTCGGCAATCGGGTCGTTGATGAAGAAACTCTGGGCCACCGGGTACGGATCGGCCAGGCCGCTGGTCTCGATCAGGATATGGTCGAGCCGCACCGGACGTGCCACCAGTTCGCGGACGATGCGCACCAGATCCTCGCGGACTTCGGCGGTGCAGCAGACGCAGCCGTTGACCATTTCGTAGATCTCTTCGGTCTCGGAACTGAGCACCAGATCGCCGTCGATGCCGACTTCGCCGAACTCGTTTTCGATCACCGCGATCTTGCGGCCGTGGTTCTCCTTGAGGATGTAGTTGAGCAGGGTAGTTTTGCCGGCACCGAGGAACCCGGTGAGGATGGTGACCGGGATTTTGGTGTTCGGGGTCGGGGCGTTGAAGGGGGTGTTCATGTGAGGCTCCTTGGTAGTGATAGACCGGTGCACGGTGAAGGGGAGTGAGGCTGGATTTGGCTGGGGGCCGGGGTTTCACCCCAGCGCAGTGCGACGCCGGCGTCGAGGCCGAACAGGTCGAGGACGCGGCCGAGGCTGTGGTCGACCATTTGCGCCAGGCTGTCGGGGCGGGCGTAGAAGGCCGGCACCGGCGGCGCGATGATCCCGCCCATCTCGGTGACGGCGGTCATGTTGCGCAGGTGGGCGAGGGTCAGCGGGGTTTCGCGGGCCATCAGCACCAGGGTGCGGCGCTCCTTGAGGGTGACGTCGGCGGCGCGGCCGATCAGCCCCGATGACGTGCCGGTGGCGATCTCCGCCAGCGTCCTCATCGAACAGGGCGCAACCACCATGCCCAGGCAACGGAACGAACCGCTGGCGATCCCGGCGGCCACGTCATCAGCGCGGTGGTAGTGGCTGGCGAGGGCGGTGACGTCCGCCAGTTTGTAGTCGGTTTCGTGGGCCATGGTCAGCAGCGCGGCGCGGCTGATGATCAAGTGGCTTTCGATGTTCAGCTCGGCCAGCAACTCCAGCAGGCGCACGCCGTAGATGAACCCGGACGCGCCGCTGATGCCGACCACCATCCGCTGACGGTTCACGATGGCAGACCTTCAAGCAGTTGCCGCGCGCGTTCCAGCACCTCCTGATCGAGCTGCGCCTTGATCCCGTCGAACCCCGAACCGCGCGTGGCATCCAGGCCCATGCGCGACGTGGTGCCATTGACCGAGGACGACGGGTCCAGCGGGCTGCCGGGCAAACCGTCAATCGTGAAGATGTCGAGGTGCGGCTGGAAATGCGTGGCCAGTGCCCACAGCACCTGGCTGTCGTCGGTGAGGTCGATATCGCTGTCCACCGCGATCACGGTTTTCAGGTACGGATCCCAGCCGAGCAGAGCCAGCATGATCTGCCGGGCCTCGCCGTCACGGCTCTGATCCAGCGCCACGTAGCAGTGAAAATGCGTGCCGGAGTTCGGGTAATGCACGGCGGTGACGGCGGGGAAGCGCGCCTTGAGCTTCTCGCTCATTTCCGCTTCACGGGGCAGCCGCGCCAGGGTCAGGTGTTCGGCGTAACGTCCGCCCATCACGTCCACCAGCCAGGCGTCCTTGCGCCGCAACAAGGTGTCGACGCGCAGCACGTTGTTGGTCGAGCGATCCGAGGAATAACCGCTGAATTCGCCGAACGGACCTTCTTCGGCATAGGCCGTCGGGTCTATCGCGCCTTCGAGCACGAACTCGGCGTAAGCCGGCACGCCGATGCCGTAGCGCGGGGTCTTGACCAGTTCCAGCGGCGCACCGAACAACCCGCCGGCCACCGCGCGTTCATCGCTGCCGTAAGGCAAGCGAGCTGCGGCGGCGAGCATGAACAACGGGTGCGCGCCAACCACCATGGCTACGCGCAATTCTTCGCCACGTTCACGGGCGGTCTGCAACATCCGCCACAGGTGCCCGCGTGAATGCAGGCTGGTGGCCAACGCCTGACGGGCGTGGCGCATCGAGCGGTGGTAGCTCATGTTGGCGATACCGGTCTGCGGGTCCTCGGCGATGATGATCGCGTTGGTAATGTACGGGCCGCGATCACTGTCGAAATGTTTGAGCATCGGCAGCAGCGCCAGATCCAGCGCTTCGCCTTCGAACACCTCGTCGAGCACCGGGCCGGTTTCGACGTAGCGCGGCGCGATTGGCTGGTTGGCGCGGGTCTGGAAGGTTTCGTGCAACTGCGCGGCGCTGACGCCGAACAGCCGGGCAATACGCCGACGGGAGGCAAACAGATTGGTCGCCACCGGCACGCCGAGGTTGCCAACGTGTTCGCAGATCAGCAGCGGATCGCGGCCCTGAGTGGCGAGGGCATCGACCAGGGCGGTGACGTCCTGATCGGCAGAAAGGGGTTGGGTGATGGTCAGCACATCGTCCGGGTACTGGCGGCGATAGGCGTCGATGAATACGTGAAAATCCTGAGAGTCGCCGAGTGTCGAACGGGTCATGGTTTCACCTCGTAAAAAGCAGGCGCGCAGGGGTGAGGCTGGCGTTCGGTCGACAAGCCGTTGGCCTGCCGGTCGAGCGAACGCCGGGTCATCTTCGCGCCTGTAAAGTCGCTGTGTACGGGTTTAGAGGTAGGTCGTGGTCAGACGAATGTCCGCCTCGGCCAGATCCTTGGGTGGCGGGGTCGGTTCGATCCCGCACAACCGGGCGATGTTGTTGCCCAGGTAATCCTCAAGGTGATCCTCGTCGATCCCCAGGCCCTGCGGTGCCGGCGAGCACAGCACTTCCAGTTCGCGCAGCCACATGCCCGGTTCGTTCGGCGGCGAATCGGTGCCGAACACGATCTTGTTGCGCGGCAGCTCCTTGGCGAACTCGACGATCCGCGACTGGAAGCACCAGCCGGACTCGCAGTACACGTTCGGCGTGTCCATCGCCATCCAGAACGCCTCGAACGAGTAGTTGCCACCAGTCTGGATACCGAAGTGACCGATGATGAAATTGACCATCGGGAACTCGCGGATGATCGGGTAGAACATCGTCGGAATGGTGTACGGGCCGTCGCCGGTGTGGATCAGCACCACGATGTTGTACTTGGCGCAGACTTTCATCGCCGGACGCAGCCAGTCGAGTGCGCGATCCGGGCGATAGCCGTGCATGTTGGCGTGCAGCTTGAGCATCTTGAAGCCGTATTCCTTGATGTGGAATTCCAGCTCCGCCGCACCGTTTTCCGGTCCCCAGCGCGGGTTGAAGTTGAAGTTGCCGATGAAGCGGTCCGGATACTTCACACACAGTTCGGCGACATACGACATGTAGTCGCGCACGCCCTCGCGGCCACGGCGGTTGCCGTCGCGATAACCGGTGTTGCCCGGTGGCGGCTGGATGAAGCCCATGTCGATCCGGCGCGGCTTGCCGTTGATCATGTACGGGCCGTCCATCAGTTTGAGCATGCGCTCGCCGGTGAACGGTTCGCCGGTGTGGCGCCAGGCCTCGTCGACCAGGTTGGTGGGGTGCAGATGGGTGTCGATGATCATCGGTTCAGCTCCTGGCCAGTTGAGTGGTGACGGGGCGCTTGAGTTGCGCCTCTGCTTCGGAAACGGAACGCGGCGGCGGGGACGGCTCGAGGCCGATCATCCGTGCGGTGTTGTTGCCCAGGTAATCTTCGAGGGTGTCCTCGTCGAGGTTCAGGCCCTGCGGCGGCTCGTGGCAGAGCACTTCAAGCAGGCGCAGCCACATGCCCGGTTCGTTCGGCGGGGTGTCGGTGCCGAACAGGATCTTGTGGGTCGGCAGGACTTTGGCGAATTCGACGATCCGCGATTGCAGGCACCAGCCGGACTCGCAGTAGACGTTGGGCAGCTCCATCGCCCATTGCATCGGTTCGAATACGTAGACGCCGCCGGTCTGCACGCCGAAGTGAGCCATGATGAAATCGACGTTGGGAAATTCCTTGATCATCGGCACCCATTCCGACGGGATGCTGTAAGGCCCGTCGCCGGTGTGCAGCTTGACCGGAATGCCCAGCTCGGCGCATTTCTCGAAGGCCGGGCGGACCCAGTCCAGCGCGCGGTCGGGACGGTAGGCGTGCATGTTGGCCTGCATCTGCACCATCTTGAAACCGTGTTCCTTGACGTAGCGCTCGATCGCCTCGACGCCATTTTCCACGCCGCAGCGCGGGTTGTAGACGAAGCAGCCGATGAAGCGGTCCGGGTAGGTCTGGACCATTTTCAGGGTGTAGGCCATGTAGGCGTCGATGGATTCGCGGCCCGACAGTTCGCCGTCGGTCCAAGTGTAAATGGTGTTGCCCTGCGGTGGCTGGATGAAGGCTTTGTCGATGCGGCGAGGCTTGCCGTTGACCATGTACGGGCCATCCATCATCTCCAGCAGACGCTCGCCGGTGAACGGGTCACCGTCATGCCTCCAGGCGAGGTCCACGAGATCCGTGGGATAGCAGCTGATATCGATGATCATTGAAGTCGATCTCCTGATAGCGGGGAAGGGAGCCTTGCGGCTCACAGCATCCACGTCCCGGGCAATCGGCCGTTTCTATGCGCAGCACTCGCGCATTCCCTCGCCTGTTCGCATCCGGCCCGGGTGGGTGGTTGCTTGAGGCGAGTATTGGAAGGCGGGGGAGGGTTCGTACAATATTAATTGGGTGGGGTGGTGATATGCGTTCGATATGGACTCAGAATCAGAAGCCTTGCCCTCACCCCAGCCCTCCCGAAACGTCGGACCGCCCGGAGGGAGAGGTGGCCTACGGAGGTGTCTTGCGCCTTACATCGACCTGAAAGATCCAGTCGATTATGGATTCGGTAAAGCAGGTTCAGGTCGACGGATTTCTTGAGCATCCCCGGATCGGTCCCCTCTACCTCTGGGAGAGGGCTAGGGTGAGGGCAGCATTCTCAAGCGTACTCAGAGCCAACTGTTTGATGATCTCAACCACCGGCCCCACCCGCTCTGCCTGCCCATGCGGCCACACCGCATAAAGATTGTAATGCGCCGCAATCTGCGCCTCGTTCAACGCCACCAGCCGCCCGCTGCGCAACGCATCGGCAGCCAACAATCCACGTACCAGCCCCGCACCGACGTCCGCTTCGGCCGCCGCAATCAGATTCGCCGCATTATCGAAAATCACCCGCGCCGGTGGTTCGGTCGGTGTCATCCCGGCCGCATCCAGCCACGGAATCCACGACCGCCGCGTATACCCCAGCAGCGGCAATTCAAGAATCTGCGCCGGGCTCAACGGCACCTGCAATCCATGCCGTTCCAGCAGCGCCGGAGACGCCACCGCCAACACCCGATCCCCACAGATCTGCGTCATCTCGCAATCGTCCCAGTCGCCGTAGCCATAGCGCAGCGACAGGTCCACCCGTTCGAACGTGCTGCGATCGCTGCGCGGCATCGACAGGATCGTCACTTCGTAATCCGGCAAACCGTCGAGCAATTGCGGCAGGCGCGGATTGAGCCAGCTCTGGGCCAGTTCGCTGTCAACGTCCAGGGTCAGACGCTGGGCCACGCTGCGGTTTTTCACCGAGGACAACGCCCGGTCAATCTGCGCCAGACCGTCCGACAGCACGCTGGCAAACAGCTGCCCGGCGTCGGTCAGGTTGCTGCCGCCGCCTTCGCGCACGAACAGCGGCTGGCCGATGAAGTCTTCAAGAGCGCGGATCTGCTGGCTGATCGCGCTGTGGGTCAGGTCGAGCTTGCGCGCGGCGCTGGAAAAACTGCCGCTGCGTGCTGCGTGGATGAACGCGCTCATGGACTGCACCGACGGGTATCGCTTGTACATGTTGTTAGTCCTGCTTACACCGGTTGGCAGAAATCGTCGCTGGCCGCGCGTTGCCGGGGGTTCCAATAATCGGTGACCAGGCCCGCACAAAGACGGGCCGCTCTTTTGGAGCCTGACAATGATTGCATTCACGGTTAACGGCGAACGACGCGAGCTGGATGAGGCGTCCCCCTCCATGCCCTTGTTATGGGTGTTGCGTGATCAGTTGAAACTCACTGGCACCAAGTTCGGTTGCGGCATGGGCCTGTGCGGTGCCTGCACCGTGCACCTGAACGGCGTCGCGGTACGTTCCTGCCAGTTGCCGCTGGCCGCCGTCGCGGGCCACAGCATCACCACCATCGAGGGCCTGTCGCCCAACGAAAGCCATCCGCTGCAACTGGCCTGGGTCGCCGAAGATGTGCCGCAATGCGGCTACTGTCAATCCGGGCAGATCATGTCGGCGGCCGCGCTGCTCAACACCGGCGCACCGGTCAACGACGACTCGATCCGCAACGCCATGTCCGGGAATATCTGCCGCTGCGGCACTTACGGGCGCATCAACAAAGCGATCAAACGTGCGGCGAATGCGCCGAAGGAGGCGTGATGAGCCTCGTCGAAAATGCCGGTTTTGAACTGTCGCGCCGGGTGTTTCTCAAGCAGACGGTGATGGTGGCGTCCGGCCTGGCGATTGCGCTGTATCTGCCAACCGGTGCGGCGGCTGACCCGAAAACCACGGCCGCTGAATTTGAACCCAACGCCTGGGTGCGGGTGCTGCCCGACGGCACGGTGAAACTGGTGGTGCACAAGCACGATTCCGGCACCGGCACCCAGACCGCTTTGGCCGCGTGTGTGGCCGAGGAACTGGATGTGAACCCGATGACCGTGCAGGTCATCACCCCGGAAGATCCGTTCTTCGAAACCTACATTCATCCAGTCTGGAAAGTCTTCTCCACTGGCGGCAGCACCAGTGTGTCGCTGGAATACGATCGCCTGCGCATGGCGGGTGCCACGGCTCGGGTGCTACTGATCAGCGCGGCGGCGCAGCAATGGAAAGTCAGCCCGGACAGCTGCTCCACCGAGGAAGGCCGGGTCGTGCATGCGTCGAGCAAACGCAGCCTCGGCTATGGCGAACTGGCCGGCACGGCGGCGCAACTGCCGGCACCGGCCAACGTCACACTGAAGGATCCAGCGCAGTTCAAATACATCGGCAAGTTGCGCCACAAACGCGATGCAGCGGCCAAGGTCTGCGGGCGTTTCAAGTACAGCATCGACGTGCAGTTGCCGGGAATGCTGGTGGCGGTGATTCAGCGTGCGCCGGTAGTGGGCGCGAAGGTTGTTGCGGTGGATTCGGCGGCTGCATTGCAGGTGCCGGGTGTGCGCAAGGTGATCGCGGTTCCGGGGCGGCCGGACGTGCTCGGCGGCAACCTCGAAGGCGTTGCGGTGCTGGCCGAAACGTTCTGGGCCGCGCAGCAGGGCCGCAAGCTGCTGGAGATCAAATGGAGCGATTCCCCGCTGGCCGGCTTCGACAGCGCCGAGCTGCCCAAGGCACAGATTGCGGCGATCAGCGACCCGGCAACACAAACCGTCAAAGCCATGGCCCAAGGCGATGTCGCCGGACAATGGCCGCGTGCGGCGAAGCTGCTCGAAGCCGATTATACGATGCCTTACAAGGTGCAAAACCCGCTGGAGCCGATCTGCATCACCGCGCAGGTCAAGGACAAGGCAATCACCTACTGGGGCGGCGTGCAGGTGCCGTCGTCGGCACTGGAAGCGGCGCAGACCGTGTGCGGCATCGGCAAGGACAAGGTCACCATTCATGAACTGGTTTCCGGCGGCAGCTTCGGTGCGCGGGAAGCCAAATACTGGCTGTTCGAAGTGGCGTATCTGGCGCAGAAAACCGGTGTGCCGGTGAAACTGCTCAACAGCCGCGAAGACGAAATGCACGCGCTGTTCAATCACCCGGCCACGCTGCATCGGGCAAAGGGCGCACTGGATGCCCAGGGCAAACTCACCGCGCTGCAACTGCATGCGGTGTCGCCAGCCTCTCCGGAACAGTGGGAGCCGGGCTATTTCGAGCGTCCGGATCACATGGATTACAGCACCACTGAAGCGATCACCGCGTGGGACTTCGCCTACCGTCCGCCGCACCTGGAACTGAACTGGGTCAAACACGAAAGCAACGTGCCCAGCGGCTGGTATCGCTCGGTCAGTTTCATTCCCAACGTGTTCGCCGTGGAAAGCTTCATGGATGAGCTGGCCCATGCGGCCGGCGAGGATCCGCTGGCGTTCCGGCTGGCCAACATGCAGGAGCGGCCACGGCATGTGGCGGTGCTGAAACAGGCAGCCGAACGCGCTGGTTGGGGCCAGAAACTGCCGCCGGACACGGCGCTGGGAATCGCCACCAATCAGGGTTACACCAGTTTCATCGCGGTGGTGGCGCGGGTTGAAAAAGTGGACGGCAAGGCCCGGGTCGAGAAGCTGACCTGCGTGGTCGATTGCGGTCTGGCGGTGTCGCCCGGCGGTGTCGAAGAGCAGATCTACGGCGGTTTGATGTGGGGCCTCGGCCACGCGTTGTTCGATCGCCTCGACATTCAGCAGGGCAGGGTGGTGCAGAGCAATTTCCACGACTATCGCGTCACGCGCATGTCGGACATGCCGCCCGTGGACATCCTCGTGCTCGATGGTCAACCGGACAAACCGGGCGGCGTCGGGGAGCTGGGCAGCCCGTCGGTGGTCCCGGCAATTGCCAATGCGCTGTTCAGCCTGACCGGAGTGCGTCAGCGTTCCACGCCACTGAACCTGGGGTAAGCCGCCATGGACCTGCGTTTGCTGCGGTACTTCATGGCGCTGGCCGATGAGCTGCATTTCGGCCGCGCCGCCGAGCGGCTGCACATCTGCCAGCCGCCGCTGAGCCAGCAGATCCGCTTGCTGGAGGAAGAGCTCGGTACGCCGCTGTTCGAGCGCAGCCACCATCGGGTCGAGCTGACGGCGGCGGGGCAGATGCTCAAAGAACAGGCGCCGCTGGTGTTCGAACAACTCGAGCGGGCGCTGGACCTGACCCGCCAGACCGGGCGCGGGCAACTGGGCGAGCTGGAAATCGGCATGATCAGTTCGGTGATGGTCGGCGTGCTGCCCAAGGCGCTGCACCTGTTTCGCGAGCGCTACCCGCAGGTCACCTGGCGCCTGCATGAAATGACCCCGGCGGCGCAGGTCAAGGCGTTGAAGGAAAAACGCATCGACGCCTGCGTGTTCCGCGTCGGTTATGACGACCCGCAATTGCGCAATGAATTGTTGATCCATGAGCCGATCCATGTGGTGATGCCGGCGGATCACCCGTTGGCCCGGCGCGACGTGCTGGCGCCGGCTGATCTGGCGCAGGAGCCGTTTGTAGCGCTGGAATTGAAGCAGTCGCGCTTCGCCAATTTTCTCTATCAGTGCTGCATTCAGGCCGGGTTCACCCCGCAGATCCGCCAGCAAGTGATCGAGGTGCAGACCTTGCTCAGTCTGGTGCGCGCCGGGTTTGGCGTGGCGCTGTTACCCGCATCGATCGAGCAACTGGCTCCCGCCGGGCTGGTGTTCCGGCGCCTGACCCCGGCGCTGCCGCAAGTGCCGCTGTACGCGACGTATCGGGCCGACGATGCCTCGCCGGTGCTCAAGCTGTTTCTCGATACGCTGCGCGAACTGGTCGATCACGGCGCTCGGTAATCAGGGGCAAAGTTGCCCGGCACGATCACAACGGCCTGCGGTCGTAATCTTCACATGCGCGAACTTGTGGAGAACCAATGAGCCGGGACGTCCTGACCACCGAAACCAATCGCCGTCAGTTGCAGCAGATCATCGCCGGTCTGTCCGACGGGGTGATTCTGCTGGAACTCGACCAGACCATCCTCTGGGCCAACGAAGCCGCGCTGGCGATGCATGGCGTCAGTCGCATCGGCGAGTTGGGCAACAATGCCGGGGAGTATGCCGAGCGCTTCAACCTGCGCTATCGCAACAACCACACGCTGACGCCCGATCAGTATCCGATCAGCCGAGTGGCCGCCGGCGAAACCTTCAGCGACGTGCTGGTCGAGGTCACCCCACACAGTGACGAGGAACGCACTTGGGTGCACAGCGTGCGCAGCATGGTGTTGACCGATCGCGACGGCGATACCGAGTCGCTGGTGCTGATCATGAGTGACGTCACCGACTGGGCCAACGCCGAACAGCGCTTCGAAAAAACCTTCAATGCCAACCCGGCGCCGGCGGTGATCTGCCGTCTCAGCGACCTGCGTTACATCAAGGTCAATCCGGGGTTTCTGGAAATGACCGGCTACACCCGCGATCAGGTGATCGGCGCCTCGACCTATGAACTGGATATTCTCGAACAGGCCGAGCGCAAGGAGCTGGCGATCCAGCGCCTGCGCGATGTCGCGACCATTCCGCAGATGCAGGCTGAATTGCGTCTGCCGGACGGCGGCAGCAAGCAAGTGATCGTCGCCGGCCAGCCGCTGGTGCTCAACGACGAAGACTGCATGCTGTTTTCGTTCGTCGACATGGAATTGCGGCACAAGGCCGAAGTCGCCTTGCGTCAGAGTGAAGAACGCTTCGCCAAGGCCTTTCGCCTGACCCCGGTGCCGATCCTGATCTGCAGCGCCGACGAGCAACGGCTGATCGACGTCAATCAGGCCTTTCTCGATGCCCTGGCTTACGAGAGCGACGACGTTCTCGGCAAGACCGTCGCGCAACTGGATTTCATCGATGAGCCGGCGGAGCGCGCCCGCTTGCTGGCGGCGCTGGAGAAGACCGGCCGGGTTGATCGCGTCGATATGCGGATCCGCAGGAAAGACGCCGAATTGCTGGAGTGCGCGGTATCCGCAGACACCGTCAACATCCAGGACACCGTTTGCTATCTGCTGGTGCTGATGGACATCACCGAGCGCAAGCGCACCGAGCTTGAGCTGGTGGCGGCGATTGAAGAGGTGATGAAGGATGCTTCGTGGTTCAGTCGGACGCTGATTGAAAAACTGGCCAATGTGAAGAAAGTCAATTCGCCGCAACTGCCGAGTGTGTCGTTCACTGACCTGACGGCTCGCGAACGTGATGTGCTGGGGTTGATTTGTGAGGGGCTGGCGGACAAGGAGATTGCTGCGCGGTTGAAGTTGGCGCCGAATACCGTGCGCAATCATGTGGCGACGGTGTATTCGAAACTCGACGTGCACAGTCGCAGTGAGGCGATTGTCTGGGCTCGGGAGCGTGGGTTGTTTTCGGGCGGCAGTCGGGGGCAGCGGTAAGGTGCAAATGCACTAGTTCATGGGGTGCAAATTCGGGTGTTTGATCGGGCGGGGTGTTTTTAGTCTGTTGGGGGGCGACGCGTTTTTTCGTGATCGTGTCTCTTTGGAACCTGCTAATGGATCAGCCCTTTATGAATGTGTTGTTGGTTGTCGAGTCTCGTTGTGTGGAGCTGGCGCGATGATTTATCTGGCGCAGTTGCGGGCTCGGCTTGAGCGCAGTTTTTCGCCGTTGGCTTGTGAGTGTGTGGTGGATGGGGATCACTCCCTTACTGTGAAACTGTATGAGCCGGTTTCGGGGCGGGTGGATTTGGTGATCAGTGGGTTGAGTCTTGGTGCCTTGCGTACGCCGGAAGCGGTGGATGCCTTGATTGATGAATTGCGGTATGAGCTTGAGAGTAATTCTTTGCGGTCGCCCGGGTGAACTTGGCGGCCTCTGGGCCGACCAGGTTCATGGTTTTTTTGGGTGAATATCCGTTGTTTCGGGTGCTGCCGCTGGCGGTTTCGCCCTTACGGCGAGTCACCTTTTCCAAACGCCGAAAAGGTAACCCAAAAGGCTTTACCCTGACGTTCGGCCCTCGCTGTGGCTCGGGTTCCTTCGCTCCGGGATCGATCCGGGGGCATCGCCTACGGTTTGCTTCGCTGCACCTCCTCTCGATGCATGCGGCTGCGCCGCACGGTCGCTGCGCTCCCACCCCCGGATCAATCCCTCCACTCAGCCTGCCGACGGGCCCTGCGATCAAAAGCGGTACTCGAGCTAACGCTCATCGTTTTGAGTGGTGAGGGGCGGGTAGTGAGGAGTGAGGAGTGAGGAGTGAGGAGTGAGGAGTGAGGAGTGAGGAGCATAAGGCCGACTTGTGTGCTCTTCAAAACCTGAGTTCAACTCGGTGTTTCAGGTCGATGTAATTCAAATAGTCACTACGATCGGCTCCCTCTCCCTCCGGGAGAGGGCTGGGGTGAGGGCTGGTTCTCAAGGGTGTCCTCGATTCGTCGGCCCCCACGATCCAATCAACAACCCCACCCCAAAATCGACAGCCAATTCCCCCCAATCCCACCATTCCACTGGCACTCACCCCCCACTGGTCTATAAGGAATGAGTGGTTCGGTTTCCATAACCGGGCGTTGTCCTGCTCGGCGACGGGAGTTTTCTTCCATTCATCGCGGGTCATCCTATGAACAATCCTGGGAAACGCGTGTGTTCTTCGTTGTTGTCGGCTTTCGGTCTGGTGCTGCTCAGTGGCTGTGCCAGTCCTCCACCCCCTCCGCCGGCAGCGCCGCCTCCGCCACCTGAGCGGACTTGTCAGGTCATGGAAAATACCGAGGTCGCCGGTGATGCGTATGCCGACGGGCAAGTGACTCGACACATCACCAAGACTCGTTGCGTCACTCAATAACGCACGCGCCGTTGAAGGCGCGGGTCGAGTGGATTGTGCTGGTGGCCGATCTGGTCGGCACGGCGGTGTTTGCGGTCGAAGGCGCGATTGCTGCGATGCGCAGTCAGCTCGATCTGCTCGGGGTGATGGTGATTGCCTTCATCGTTGCGCTCGGCGGCGGGGTGACGCGTGATCTGTTGATCGGTGCGACGCCGCCCAAGGCTGTGGCGGACTGGCGTTATCCGGCGCTGGCGTTTGCCATGGGCGGGGTGGCGTTTGTTTTTCATGAATGGGTGCTGGGCTGGTCCGGTTCGACCCTGATTGTGCTGGACGCGGCGGGGCTGGCGCTGTTTGCCGTGGCCGGGGCACAGAAGGCGTTGAATTACGGGATCTCGCCGTTTGTGTCCATGCTGATGGGCACAATTACCGGGGTCGGTGGCGGGGTGCTGCGTGACATTGTGCTGGCGCGGGTGCCGGTGGTGTTGCAGGCGGATCTGTATGCCAGTTCGGCGTTTGTCGGCGCGGCGGTGTTGATTGTCGGGCGCAGGCTGGGTGTTCCGCCGGTGGCGGCTGCGTTGCTGGCGGGGGCGGCGTGTCTGTTGTTGCGGTTGTTGTCGGTGCATTTCGGCTGGCAGTTGCCGAAGGTTCTGGAGGCATGAAAAAGGCAGCCCTTGGGCTGCCTTTTCTTTTGCGTCAGAAGCGGATCAGGACAGGAAACCGCCGTCCACGTTCAGCGACACGCCGGTGGTGTAGCTCGACGCATCGCTCGCCAGGTACAGCACGGCGCCGGCCATTTCGCTTGGGTCGGCTACGCGTTTGAGCGGGATTTGCGTCAGCGCTTGCTTCAGGATCGCGTCGTTCTTCACCAGGGCCGAGGCGAATTTGGTGTCGGTCAGGCCTGGCAGCAGGGCGTTGCAGCGGATGCCGAATTGCGCGCATTCCTTGGCGAAGACTTTGGTCATGTTGATCACGGCGGCCTTGGTCACCGAGTAGATGCCCTGGAAAATCCCCGGCGAGATGCCGTTGATCGACGCCACGTTGATGATGCTGCCGCCTCCGTTTTCGCGCATCAGCTTGCCGGCTTCCACCGACATGAAGAAGTAGCCGCGGATGTTCACGTCGACGGTTTTCTGGAAGGCGCCGAGGTCGGTGTCCAGCACGTTGCAGAATTGCGGGTTGGTCGCGGCGTTGTTGACCAGGATGTCCAGGCGCCCGAACTGTTCCTTGATCCCGGCGAAGACCTGGCTGATCTGTTCCATTTCGCCGATGTGGCAGGCGACCGCTGTGGCCTTGCCGCCGGCGGCGATGATGGCGTCGGCCACGTGTTGGCAGCCTTCGAGTTTGCGGCTCGAAACGATGACGTGGGCGCCTTGCTGGGCCAGCAGTTTGGCGATGGCTTCACCGATGCCGCGGCTGGCGCCGGAGACGAAAGCGATCTTGCCGTCGAGGTCGAACAACTGAGTCTTGGACATGGGATTCCCTTGTAGTGAGCCTTGTTATAACGCCGTCATCAGAGGCTGGATTTGGCAATGACCTGCAGGCTCATCTGCTCCAGCAGTTTGTTCATGTGAATGAACTGCGCAAAGCGTTTGTCCTGGGTCTGGCCATGGAAGAAGCGGTAGTAGATCTGCTGCACGATGCCGGCCAGACGGAACAGGCCGTAGGTGTAGTAGAAGTCGAAATTGTCGATCTGGATGCCCGAGCGCTCGGCGTAATAGTCGACGAATTCGCGGCGGGTCAGCATGCCCGGCGCGTGGCTCGGCTGGCGGCGCATCAGTTGCACCGGGGCCGGGTCGTCGGCCTGGATCCAGTAGGCG
The DNA here is from genome assembly GCF_030344995.1 of Pseudomonas fluorescens. Taxonomy (GTDB): domain Bacteria; phylum Pseudomonadota; class Gammaproteobacteria; order Pseudomonadales; family Pseudomonadaceae; genus Aquipseudomonas; species Aquipseudomonas fluorescens_BF. Next base: position 4,082,803 of record NZ_CP128260.1, on the reverse strand, counting down.
AGGGTGTTGCCCAGGTCCATCAATGGATCGCCGAGGGTGGTCAGCTCCCAGTCGAGCACGCCGATGATCTGCATCGGGTTGTTCGGGTCGAGGATGACGTTGTCGAAGCGGTAGTCGTTGTGCACGATGCTGGAGGTCGGGTGATCGGCCGGCATCTTGTCGTTGAGCCAGGCTTTGACCTTTTCCCAATGCGGTGCATCCGGGGTCAGGGCTTTCTCGTAGCGTTCGCTCCAGCCCTTGATCTGCCGGGCGACGTAGCCTTCCGGTTTGCCCAGATCACCGAGGCCGCAGGCGTTGTAATCGACCCGATGCAGTTCGACGAAACGGTCGATGAAGCTCTTGCACAGGGCTTCGGTTTTGGCCGAATCCAGGCCCAGTTCCGGTGGCAGGTCCGAGCGCAGGATGATCCCTTTGACCCGTTCCATCACATAGAACTCGGCGCCGATCACTGAGTCGTCGGTGCAATGCACGTAGGCTTTCGGGCAATACGGGAAGCCGTCGCGCAACTGGTTGAGGATACGGAACTCGCGGCCCATGTCGTGGGCGGACTTGGCCTTGTGGCCGAACGGCGGACGGCGCAGGACGAATTCCTGGTCCGGGTATTCCAGCAGGTAGGTCAGGTTCGACGCGCCGCCGGGAAACTGGCTGATCTGTGGCGTGCCGGTCAGGCCCGGAATGTGCGCCTTGAGGTACGGATCGATCAGGCTGGCATCGAGTTCTTCGCCAGAGCGGATACGGGTGGACTGGTCAGTAAGCGCCATGCTTATCCCTTCTGCTTATTTTGGAGGCCAGACATCATTGGCTAATCTAATGGCGCGCTCGGGTCGTCACAAGCGCGGTTCGGTCTTATAGGTTAGCGTGTTGGACGATAATCACCTTTGGGAATGTGCGCGGCAGGCCGCTGGCGACTAAGGTTTAGCGCGTATGCCTTGTTCACGAAGGAGCTTTGAAATGGGCTGCCCGCAAGTCTGTGCCAGCGCCACCCTGCAATGCAGTTTCGGCGCCGCGCCGGCGGTGCTCAACGTGCTGCCGGTCAACCGCACGCTGACCGGCGGGATGCCGGCGGCGAACATCATGGATCACATTCCGCTGGTCAACGTCACCACGTTCGGCATGTGCATGAGCATGGCCAACCCGATGGTCGCCGCTGCCACGGCTGCGGCGCTGGGCGTGTTGACGCCGATGCCGTGCATTCCGGCGACCGCCACGCCGTGGATTCCCGGAGGCGCGCCGACGTTGCTGCTGGGCGGGATGCCGGCGATCGATGCCAACAGCACGTTGATGTGCAACTGGGCGGGGGTGATCAAGATCGTGATGCCGGGGCAGATGCAGATGTTGATTCCCTGAGTTTTTGCGTTTATTCGAGTACCGTCGCCCCTCACCCCAGCCCTCTCCCGGAGGGAGAGGGAGCCGATTGGGGGATATTGATGAACTACGCCGACGTGAAAGTCTTGCTGTGAATCCATAATCGACTCGGTCTTGCAGGTCGATGTATGAAGCAAGACGGCTCGGTCGGTTCCCTCTCCCTCCGGGAGAGGGCTAGGGTGAGGGGGCTTTTCAGGCCTGTTGCGGATCCGTCCACTTGCGAAACCACCAGCGCACCCGGGAAATCGGCTTGCCATCGGCATCCAGCGGCCGCCCGTCCTCGGCAAATCCTTGCTCCGGTTCCATCAGCTGCCCATTCAGATAACGCGCATCCACCGCCGGTTTGCCGTTGGGATGAAAGCGCTGGTAGCGCCCCTCTCGCACGCCATCGCGATAGAACTCCGCCTCAGCCACTTGCCCGTCGGGAAAGTAGTTGAACGCCTCGCCATGCAGCAGTCCGCGCCGGTAGGTGGCCTTGCGCTGCAACCAGCCCTCGGGCGCGTAGAAACTGGCGATGCCTTGCAGCTTGTCACGCACGAACGGCATCTGCGCCGAAACCTTGCCGTTGGGATGGTAGAGCAGGGACGTGCCCTGCAATTCGCCCTGGCTGTAATTCAGATCCGCCTGCGGGCGGCCGTCATCCTTGATGTTCAATGGGCCGTCGAGCTGGCCGTCCTGCAATCGCCCCTTGAGTTGCTTGTCATCCTGCTGCAGATCCAGCGGTGTGATCGCCATGGCTTCTCCTTGTCAGTTGACCTGCACCAGCCCGCCCTTGATGGTCAGCATGCCGCCGCCGTCCACGGTCTGTGAGGCCGCGCCCTTGTTGGTCAGGCTGATGCCGGCGTCGTTGGTCAGCGTGGTTCCGGCCTTGTTGTCCAGCGAAGTCCCGGCCTGATTGGTCATGGCGGTGCCGGCCTTCTGGGTGATCGAGGTGCTGGCGGACGTGGCCAGATCCGCGCCGCTCTTGATCGTGAAACTGCCGCCGCTTTGCAGGGTGAGGGTGCCGCTGACCTTGATCGTCAGGTTGCCGTCAACCGTCAGGCTGTAATCGCCTGTGACCTTGTCGGTGTAGTTGCCGCCGGTGCTGTGGTTCTGGTCGGCTCCAACCTTCACGGTGCGGCTGTCCTTCACATCGAGGCTGTCGCTGCCGGTCTGGATCGTCACGCTGCGTTTGCCTTTCTCCAGCGTGACGGTTTCATCGCCTTCCTTGACCGTGCGGGTGCGGGCGTTTTGCACCGTGAGGGTTTCGTCGTGGCCGACGGTGGCGGTGGTGTCGTTGAGCACGTTGATCTTCAGGTCTTTCTGCGCCTGCAGGAACACTTCCTCGGCGTCCTTCTTGTCCTCGAAACGCAGCTCGTTGAACCCGCCGCCGCCCTTGGACGATTGAGTCTTGATCCCCGACTGGGTCTGGTTCGCCGGCAAGGCGTAGGGAAGGGCGTTGTCGCCGTTGTACACGCAACCGGTGACCAGCGGCCGGTCCGGATCGCCGTCGATAAACGTCACGATGACTTCCTGTCCGATACGCGGCACGAACTGCATGCCAAAACCCTTGCCACTCCATGGCAACACCACGCGCACCCAGCAGGAACTGGTTTCGTCATTCTTGCCGTCGCGATCCCACGGGAACTGCAACTTGATCCGGCCGTATTCGTCGGTCCAGATTTCTTCGCCGGACTTACCGACGACGATGGCGGTTTGTGGGTGCATTCGGGGCTTGGGTGTGAGGCGTTGCGGACGAAACGGCGTGGCTTTGGGGATCGCTTCGAAGCGGTTGCGATAGCTTTCGTGGCTGGCGTCGTGAGTCACCCGCGTGACGACCCAGTCGATGTTCAGGCTTGCATCTTCGTGGCCGTCGAGGGTGAACCAGTGGCCCGGAATCAGCCAGCGGCAGTCGCTCTCGCCGACGAAGCGTTTCTCTTCACTGCGCAAACCGTCGACCCGCTGCTTGGTCAACTCATCGCCCCGAGCCTTGGCGTTGTAACCGCCGGGATGCTCGTAGATCGAACGCGGCCCGGCCACGGCCTCGGCCTGGCCATAGAGTGAAGTGGTCGGCGTGGTGAATTCGTAATCCGTCGCCTTGTACACCCCGGCCACCGCTTGCAGACAGACCTGGCCCGAGCGGATGCCATGTAACTCGCGATCACCCATTTGCTGGCCCAGATACTTGACCTTCGGCCCGTTGGGTATCTGCACGAAGGCGTCGTTGCTGTCGCCCAGCACCAGCGTGTGCTTGCCCTCGTCGTGGGTGAAAAACCAGAAGATGCCTTCTTCTTCCAGCAAGCGCGAGACGAAGGCGAAATCGGTTTCGCCGTACTGCACGCAGTATTCGCGCGGGGTGTAGCTGCCGGTCAGCGAGAGTTTGAAATCGGTGAAACCGTGGGCCTTGAAAATCGTCGTGACGATGTCGGAGGTGGCGAGGTTCTGGAACACGCGGTTGTTGCTGGCCAGGGTCAGCCACCAGAGCCATGACCTCAGAACCAGTTGATAGCGCTCGGCGCTGGCGTCAGCGGGGAGCTGGCGGATTTCGGCGACCAGCGCGTCGAAGGGACGGAGCTGGGCGTCGTTGTGCAGGGTGGTGGTGACGTGGGTGGCGATGGCGGAGGTCAGGGTGAGGGTGGTGCCGTCGTTGAGGCCGTTCAGGATCTGTGAACCCAGTACATTGAGGGCTTCTTCACCGGACAGCGACTCAGGGTAAAGCGCCGACAGCGAGGTGGCGGTGAGGGAGAGCGTAGTGTTGCTGTCGGTGGAGCGGGGCATCCGCATTGCCTCCGATCAGGAATTCGCAAAAACAAGTTGTGAGGATGCGATGCCATGTTGAACTTTGATGACCTGCATTGGCGTCCCGTGGGGGCAGCTCCACCCATTGAGTGAGTCAGATACTTTTTTCAAATATTTTTTCTTGACGCTGACAAACACCATGACCCGATCGCGGCTGTCCGTCTGTGCGCGGATCACACTGGAAGTAAATATCCAGGACTGAGTTTTCCGTTGTTCGGGTCTGGAGCCAATGAGTGTTTGATAGACGGTTTCACGAACATTGAATCGGCCGATTTCATTGGTATTGCAGGCAGCGATCAGTGTGACCGCGCGCTCAGGAGGGCTCAGCCTTATCTCGTGTTCGAGTGTCGGGAAAATATCGAAGCTCATAGTCACCTCACGATGCCCAGCAGCCTTGGGCGACATGTTTCGGGCTACCTTCGTGAAACTTGTACACGCCGTTGAGAATATAGAGCGGTCCAGTGCTCCAGCCTTCACCATGCTCCGTCAAAACCCGATATATCAATGGGTAATTCAACTTTCCAGGTGCTTCTGCGTAGAAAAAGTCGATTCGTAAAGATTCAGGGCAGGGAAGCGGGCAGTAAGGATTGTTGGCAGCCCCGGATGTCGAACCACCGGGTGCAACTTGCGCAACCAAGTAGCGCGAGGTGTCGTACTGTGCGGTGACTTGATACACAAACTCGATCCCGGGATTCTTCTTCACGTACTCGTAAACCATGGCTTCGTACTCATACATGATTGGATGGTTGCTACCTTCGGTCAGTGTTACCAGATTCCGAAGATCGGTTCCGCTGCCGCCCAGCTTGTTTCCAATCAGATGCCCTCGTTGATGATGTTCCGGGCAAGTACCGGACACGAATCCCGGTGGTCGCAAGGACTGATCCGGGCCCGAGCCACCGGTCATGTTGGTCGATGTCAAAGTTGCCTTTGCATACAGAGGCACCGTGACGTTGCTACCGTTTACGTTGACAGTGGTGGATTTGTATTCCGGATTCAATGGCATTGGCGTTAGTCCCGTTTAAAGGCCTGCAATCTTGAAAATTTACCAATAGGCTTGCTGCTCTCCTGAAGGGGACGGATTTATCTGTTTCGCATAAATAAATTTGTCCCCTTAAATCGTTGTCCCCTTAAATCGTTACTGAACAGAGACGTTGGCGACTCTGTTGTGATGGGCTGACCAGCCTCAAGTGAATTCCATGAGTTCCTCTTCTGCGCTTGTCGTGACCTTGCCGGCGCCTTCATACACCGTTTTGAAAACAGTGAAGTCAGTCGAGGAAAAAACGTGGGGGGAGAACTTTGGCGCCGCCCAATTGGTAGGTGATTGTCGTTGTGGCCGCAAATTACCGAATTCAGCTTCGTTTGGAAAAGAAGGATCAATCTGGTTTGCCGACAGCGTTTTAACCTTGCTGAACCAGGCACTGCACTTGGCGCATGCGGCTTTTTTACCGCCCAGATTTCCCTTGATAACGGGTTTGAAGCCACTGCCGATAATCAAAGCTCGCATCAGAGAAATTTCCGCATGGTAGCCATCATTCTCTACATATTGCAGGGCATGCGGTGTTGGAGGAGTGTTGGTTATTTTTGTTATCGGGCTCAGCACCACCGTACGTGGCAATGGTTTCTGCTCTTTGAATGCCTTGACCAAATTCAAGAGGTTATTGAGTTGTTTGGTGTTGAGGCGGGGGTTGTAGGTCAATTCAAGAATTTTTTCGGCGACCTTTGCCTTTTCCTTCGCGGTCTTGCTGGGCATGTTGGTAACGTAAAGTTTGGTGTCAGGAATGATCGGCGCGCGATCGAGAAACTTCCATCTGACCAGTTTGGAGTTTTCGTCTGTCGCCCAATTGCCATTTTTATTACCAACCTGATTGCTCTTCAGCCAGCTTTCCTGCAACTCGTATTCCGGGATGTTCTGATTGATCACTCGGTCCGTTTCCGAGAACAACACATGGAGAATTCTGGCCGCTTCCATGAGTGCATTACTACCACCGGGGTGTATGGCGGTTAGAAGCACCTCACAGGCGGCAATCAATGACTCGCCATTTTTGTTCGCTGCCACATAGATGGTACTTTCACCAGGGTGAGTGTAGGCCTGTACCTCTTCCGGGCTCTTGGTGGTGACATGCTGCCCGATGACACCCAGCACAACACTGAGGATGCAGAGATGGTTGGGATTGTGCGGTGACAAAACGTTGATAACAGGTCTCTGTTGAGGCGCGCTGGGTAACGGCATTCCATTAACTCCTGTATTTTTTTTAGCTTTCAATGACAGTACGTCACTTACTCCAACACCCACTCCGCCAATTTCCCTGTCACCTGCGTCATCAACACGTTCTCGACATCCCGCGCACCCGCCGCGCTGCACTTGGCAAGCACCGCTTTCACGATTCCCGAATCAAATTCGAACTGCTTGCCCGTCGCCGCCTTGTAGCGGCCACGCAATTTCTCCAGTTTCGCCAGCACAATCCCTTCCAGCGTCTGCTCATCCAGCGGCCGATACGCGACCACCGTCATGCGCGCCAGAAACGCCGGGCGGAAGGCTTGCAGGAGGACTTTGTGCAGCGCTTCGTTGAACGCCTCGGAACCAAGTTGTGCAACCGGCGTGTCGAGTAAAAGCTCAGCGCCGACATTGCTGGTGGCGAGCATCACGGTGTTCTTGAAATCCACCACCAGCCCGGTGCCGTCTTCCATCAAGCCCTTGTCGAACACGTTGTAAAACGCTTCCAGCACATCTGGATGCGCCTTCTCGATTTCATCCAGCAACACCACCGAATACGGTTTGCGCCGCACGGCTTCGGTCAGCACGCCGCCGCTGCCGTAACCGACGTAGCCGGGTGGTGCGCCCTTGAGTTGGCTGACGGTGTGGGCTTCCTGATACTCGGAAAGGTTGATGCTGATCAGATTGCGTTCGCCGCCGTACAAAGCATCCGCCAGCGCATACGCGGTTTCGGTTTTGCCCACGCCCGTGGGGCCGACCAGCAGGAACACGCCGACCGGCTTTTGCGGATCGGTAAGCCCGGCGCGATAGGCCTGCAAACGCTGGGCGATGGTGTTGAGTGCGGTGCTCTGGCCCATCACACGTTGGCCCATGCGCGTGCCGAGGGTGCGCACGGCGTGGGCTTCATCGGCGAGCATTTTGCCGACGGGAATGCCGGTCCAGCCGGCGATCACGGCGGCGACGGTTTTGCCGTCGACCTGTTCGGGCACCAGCGGATCGTCCTGGCGAATCGCATCGAGGCCGGCTTCCAGGCGCAGCAGTTCGGCGGCGAGGTGATCGATGCGGCTGTCGATGGCTTCGTCCGGCTTGTCGCTGTCGGCGCTTTCGCTCAACGCCAGTAATTCGCGGCGGGTGTCGAGCAGTTCGCGCACGGCGACGCGCTCTTCACCCCAACGGGTTTCCAGTTCGCGGATGGCCTGGACGTTGGTCTTCGATTCGCTTTCCAGCAGGGTGATGCGCTCGCGGTGATCAAGTCCCGTGGCCTGTTCCCGACGCAGGCGTTCGACTTCTTCCTTGAGGCTTTGCTGACGATGGCGCAGGCTCTCCAGCGGTGGCGGTACGTCGTGCTGGCCTAGGGCGACCCGGGCGCAGGCAGTGTCGAGGACGCTGATGGCTTTGTCCGGCAACTGGCGGCCAGAGATATAGCGGTGCGAGAGTTTTACCGCTTCGTGAATTGCTGCATCCAGCACTTGCACGCCGTGATGCTGTTCGAGTTTGGCGGCCACGCCCCGGAGCATTTCCACGGCGGTGATTTCATCCGGTTCTTCCACCTGCACCAGTTGAAAACGGCGGGCGAGGGCAGGGTCTTTCTCGAAATATTTTTTGTATTCCATCCAGGTTGTTGCGGCGAGGGTGCGCAACTCGCCTCGGGCCAGCGCGGGTTTGAGCAAGTTGGCCGCGTCGCTGCCACCTTCGGCACCGCCAGCGCCGATCAGCGTGTGGGCCTCGTCGATAAACAGGATGATCGGCTTGTCGGCGCTGCGAACCGCGTCGATCACCCCTTTGAGCCGCTGTTCGAACTCGCCTTTGACCCCGGCCCCGGCCTGCAACAGACCGAGATCGAGCACCCGCAAACTGACTTCCTGCAACGACGGCGGCACGTCCCCGGCGGCGATGCGCAGCGCCAGGCCTTCGACTACGGCGGTTTTGCCGACGCCCGGTGCGCCGACCAGAATCGGATTGTTCTGCCGACGTCTTAAAAGAATGTCGATGCACTGACGAATCTCGCCATCGCGACCGACGATCGGGTCGATGCTCCCGGCGTGAGCATCGGCGGTCAGGTCCTGGGTGTATTGATCGAGCACCGAGTCTTGCCGTGGCGTTGGACTTCCTGAAGATACGGAGCGCGGGCCGACATGCTCGCGAGAGTTTTCCGTCCACTCCAGCAGGTTTGCGCGCAGCGCTTCTTTCGGAATTCGCAACAAAGACGACGCGCTGTTGAGCAGCAGGCTGCGGCGCTCGTCACGGTCGATCAACGCCAATAAAAGCAGCCCGGAGCGAATGCTGTCGATGCCCAACACACTGGCCTGCACCACGGCGTCTTCCAGCAATCCCAGGGTGTGGGAAGACAACGCCGGTGTGCGCGTGCTGCCAGCCTTGAACAGGTCCAGCGCCTTGTTGATCTCCGCCGTCAGCGCATCCCGTTCCAATCCAAAACGCGGCAGCAGAAACGCAAAATCGCCGCCCTCGATATCCAGCAACTCCAGCAACAAATGCTCGATCTCGACAAAGTGATGCCCGCGCTGCAAGCACCGTTGCGCGGCGCGTTCGAGGGCGCGGCGGTTGTCCGGGTTGAGGCGTCCGATCAGGCTGGCCAGTTCCATTTCAGGTGATCTCCAGCTGACGCAGGCGGGTTTCGATCCGTTGCACGGCCAGGCTGGGCTGCCGCTGCAGGCCACCGTTCCAGCTCAGCAGGGCCGGGGATTGTCGGCCGAGTTGCAGAGGCCCGGCGCCGCGCACCAGCAGCACCAGTTTCACGTCCAGATCAGGGCCGAAATACAACGCTGCCAGGCTGGCCAGTGCCGGATGCGCTTCGCCGTCCGGCAAGAAGCGCGAGGCCTGCGTCGATGGCAGCGGCCCCAGCGTCAGACGAATGCCGGCATGTTCATCCCAGACCCGAGTCCCGGCGACAGCGCTGCGGCCGAGTTGCAGATTGCGTCCGCCAGCCTTCATGAAGCTGCGGCTGGCACGTGGAATCTCACGCCACGCCCCTTCATAGGCGCTCAGTTCCACCGCCACGGAAAACTGCTCGCGGACAATCGCCGCGAACCCCGCCAACGACCGGCGGCCATCGGCGTACAACGCCGTGCAGGCCAGAACGGCGCAGTCGGGAATCGCCTGGCGTTCCTGCAAGGATTTTGGCAGCAACCCGGTCAGCGCCCGCAGTTGCGCCTGCACCGGCGAGGCGCCGGGCGTGGTGAAACCGAGGGCGATCCGGTGTTTGCGCATCACCTTGTACAGCAGGCTGAGCAACCGATGCTGGAACAGGTCGAGGAATTCGGCGGGCGCGTGATCCTTGGCCCGTGCCCGTTGTTGCAGCCATTCCTGATAGGCGTAAGGCAGCGGGCCGTCGGGGCCGCCGAGGCCGAACATCGGTGAGTTCAGGGTCAGCGGTTCACCGGGGTTTTCCTCCAGGCTTTCGATCTGGCTGGCGGCGAACAACGGCGTCAGCGGCCCGCGCAATTTCAGCGCTTCGGCCTGTGGCGATGTACCCGAACCGAGGGTGTCGGCCTGGGGCTGTTCGCGCTCCAGCAACAGCAATGCCTGCAACCATTCGAACGCCTGCGGATCGCGGCGCAGGCGCTGGCTCAGGGTCAGAGCGACAGGGGCATGCCGGCTTGGGGTTGCCATGCCTTGACCTCCTTGTCTGCCTGTATGAGCACCGTGCGCACAAAGCGATTGGCCGTGGCGTACACCGAAAAGAATTGCGCGAGCACCGCTGAAAACAGTACCGCGCTGCTGCCGACGAAATGCTGCGGATCGAGCTGTAACTGCACTTCAAGTCCGTTGCGCCAGCCGCGCCAGGCATCGGCGCCGACATGGCCGATCACCCGCTCGCAACCCAGGCTCAGCAAACCTTCGATCTGACGCAGGGCGCTGGCCTCATCGCGCAGATTGTGCAGGGTCAGGATTTCCTTCAGCGCATCCAGCGCCTGCGGCCCTTCGACCAGCGACAGATGATTGAGGGTCAGTTGCGACACCAGTCGCCAGCGCGAATCGCCGTTTAGACGCGGCAGGCTTTGCGGGCTCGGTGGATTGCGCAGACGTGCCCACGCCACCGGGCCCGGCCGTTCGAAACCCAGCGGCGTACCGGCGGGCAGGCTCTGGGCCAGATGCCGATTGGTGCAGAGCAGTTCGGCGGTGAGGCTGTAATCGGGCAGGTCGGTCTGCGGTTCGAAACGGGTGTCGACGACGCTGACCAGCAGATCGCTGCCGAGCCGGTTAGGCGTCTGTCCGTTGACCCGTCGCGCATGCCAGTAACGTTGCCGGTCACCGCTGCTGTGCTGGCTGCCGAAATACGCCGGCAGCCGCTGCACACCGCTGGCGGAACTGGCGCGCACGCTGCGGATACTGTGGATTTCGACGCTGTTTTCCCGGTGGCTGTCGGCAATCAGTCGATACTCGCTGCGGGTGCCGTCCGGGCGCAGTGGCTCCGAGGTGCGCGGGAACAGGTTGATCACCGGCGCGCAGCCGAGGGCGATATCGCTGGCCTGCAAATGCAGGCGACCGGCCGGCGCACGATCAAAAACGATGTACAGATACAACGTCTGGCTGTCGCTGGACACGCCGGACAGTGGCAGATCAAAGAAGTGGAATTTGTCCGGGAACGCGAAGTACTCGGCCAGCAGACGCATGCCCGGATGCACGCCGTCTTCGTCCGGCAGCAGCACTTCGTCGTCGGCGAAACCGACGATCTTCGGCAGGCCTTTGACGCCGGCGGGAATGTTCCCCGGCGAGCCGGCCAGCACCTGCACCGCGTGGGCGCCGAGCAGGTCATAGAGGCTGGCGTTGACCACCGGTGACGCGGCCAGGTGAATGCGCAGTTGTTCGATGCCAAGTTCCGACCACTGACTGTCGCCGAGGCAACGCAGACTCAGGCGCAACGCCGAGCGGGACTGCGCCACACCGGTCAGCGCCTGCGCTTCATCGCTGCCCAGCAACAGGGCTTCGCTGATTTCGACCGGCCACAAACGCACGGCGGCGCTGGTGCGAAAGTGGATGCTTTCGCCCTTGCTGGTGGTGACGAACAACGGCGTGTCCCGGGGCAGGGGATAGCCACCGTCGAGGTTGCCTTTGCTCGGATCCGGCTCGAACTGCACGATCGCGCACGACGGCAGCGGGCGCATGGCCAGGGGATAAAGCTGTTCGAGCAGCGCGTCGCTGAATTCGGCGTAGTCGTCATCCAGCCGTCGTTGCAGGCGTGCGGCGAGCAGGGCGAATCCTTCGAGCAAGCGTTCGACGTGCGGGTCGGGGCATTCGCCGGGAGACAGTTCCAGCCGCCGCGCGACTTTCGGATAGCGCTCGGCAAACTGTCCGCCGGCATGTCGCAGCCAGGTCAGTTCGCGCTGGTAGTAGTCGAGCAGTTGCGGGTCAATCGAGTCGCTCATGGCGCACCTCCAGCCCTTCGTTGCCGGGCTCGATGACAAACGCCACCGGCCAGTGTTGCTGGCCGCTGCGCAACTCGCCGAGCAGGCGGATGCTTAATCGTTGCGGCTGTTCGGGGAGGGGATTGACCTGAACCTCGCCCAGCAACAGGCGCGGTTCGAAATGGGTGATGGCTTCGCGAATGTCCCGCGCCAGCCGACGACGGTCATCGCTGCGCTGTTGTTGAAGGGCGCTCCAGTCGGCGATGCCGTAGTCGATGACGCTGGGCGGGGAGGTCAGGGTGCGCGGGCCACGGCGGGTGTTGAACAGGCGCCCGAGCTCGGTGTGCACCGAGTCAAGCAAATCCTGCCGATCGAACTCCCGCGCCCCGTCGCTCTCGCTCGAGGCGAGGCGTTCGAACAGCGGTGGAAGTAAGCCGGTGCCTGCCATGGCCGCGCCGCCGGGTTAGCTGACGAGCTTGTTGGCGGCCATGTCCCAGGTCGAGGCAGCCGTGCCTTCCTTGGTGCCGTCGTCTTTCTGCGCGGTGAGTTCCCATTTGATCTTGGTGAAGTTCAGGGACAGGGTTTCCACCGGTTTGCCGCCGGTACCGCCACTGACGCTGACGTTGGAAATCACCACGTTGGTCAGGGTGTAGATGATGAAGGGCAGCAGTTGCCCGCTGCCTTCGGCGGCGTTGCGGCCGATGGTGATCTTGGCTTCCGGAATCGGTTTGCCGGCGCAGCAGTATTCGTTGAGCGACGGTGTGGAGGTGTCGACGAATTTGGTCAGGGTGAACTCGCCGACGTGGGGTTTGCCGGAGGTGCGCTCCGAGTTGCTGACGTCGTTGGTCACCTGCATCGCCACGTTGTGGCTGTAGGACATGACTTCGATCTTGTCCGCGTAACCCTCGAGCAGGCTGTCGCCTTTGATGTCGCCGCCGAGGTCGAGAATGATTGCATCCATCGCTTGAAACTCCTGAAAGGTGTCGTGCCAGGCAAACAGGGAAACGCCCGCAAGGGATCCTGCGGGCGTGTACGGGTCAGGCGGCTACCGGTGGCGGCAGGGTCGCGACCAGACGGATCGACGCGGTCAGCTCTTCGAGCTGGAAGTGCGGCCGCAGGAATACTGTCGCGCGATAGGCACCGGGCTTGCCGGCGACTTCGGTGACGTCCACCCGCGCTTCACGCAACGGGTACTGCGCCTTGATTTCCTGCGGCGCGTTGTCGTTGATCAGCACGTAGTCGGCGATCCAGTTGTTGAGGTAGGTCTGCACGTTGTCGCGGGTCATGAAACTGCCGACCTTGTCGCGCATGATCACCTTCAGGTAATGGGCGAAACGCGAGGCCGCGAGCACGTACGGCAGCATCGCCGAGATCCGTGCGTTGGCGTTGGCCTCGTTGGTGTTGTAGACCTTGGACTTGTTGGTGGTCTGGCCGCCGAAGAACACCGCGATGTCGCTGTTCTTCTTGTGGCACAGGGCGATGAAACCGAGGTCGTTGAGTTCCTTCTCGCGGCGGTCGGTGATCGCCACTTCGGTCGGGCATTTCAGCGACAGGTCGCCGGAACTGGTGCGGAAGGTGTGCGCCGGCAAGCCTTCCACCGCGCCGCCACCTTCGGCACCACGGATCGCCGCGCACCAGCCGTATTTGGCAAAGGCCTCGGTGATGCGTTGCGACAGCGCCCACGCGGCGTTGCCCCACAGGTATTTGCTGTGGTCGGTGCCGTTGGTGTCTTCGACGTAATTGATGCCTTCCACCGGCGACGTGTCCGGACCGTATGGCAGGCGCAGCAGGAAGTGCGGCAGCACCAGGGAGACGTAGCGCGAGTCTTCGCTTTCACGGAACGAGCGCCACTTGATCAGTTCCTGGCTCTCGAACACTTTCGACAGGTCACGCGGCACCGCCAGTTCGGTGAAGCTGTTCATGTCGAACAACCGTGGGCTGGCGGCGGCAATGAACGGTGCGTGAGCGGCTGCGGCAACGTTCGACAGTTTCTCCAGCAGGCCGATGTCCTGCGGGTGCCGGCCGAAGGTGTAATCACCGACCAAAAGGCTGAACGGGTGGCCACCGAAGGTGCCGTATTCCTCTTCGTAGATCTTTTTGAACAGCGCGCTCTGGTCGAACTCGACGGCTTTTTCCAGATCGTTCTGCAGCTCCTTCTGGGTCACGTTGAGCAGGCGCAGTTTCAACCGGGTGCTGGTTTCGGTGTTCTGCACCAGCATGTGCAGGCCACGCCAGGACGCTTCGAGTTTTTGCAGGTCCGGGTGGTGCAGCACTTCGTTGAGCTGGGCGCTGATCAGCTCGTCGATCTGACTGATGCGGTCGTTGATCATCGCCACGGTGTCCTTGTCGATGGCCATGCCTTCGTCGAGCACCTGGGTGGCGAATTCCGCGAGCATGTCGCGGGCGTAGTCCTGCTGACTGTCGTCATGGGCCATGCGGCCCTCGGCGATGATCCGGTCGAGCAGGGATAAAGTCTCGGCAGCAGCATTTTCGCTGGCTTGATTCTGGGCGGCGGCGGGCATGGCGAATTCTTCCTCGGTCAGGTGGACGATCAGGCTTGCGGTTCGGCCGGAGCTTCGGCATCAGCGGCGGGGACAGCGGTGTCCGGGCGGGCCGACTTGATCTCTTGCAGGCCTTCGGTATTGGCGATCACGTCGCGCAGCAGCTTGTCGAGATCGTCGTTGCCGTCGAGTTTGGTCAGCAGGTCGCGCAGACGCTGGCGGGCTTCGAACAGGCGCCGCAGCGGGGTGACTTGCTCCACCACCTTGACCGGGTCGAAGTCGTCGATGTGCTTGAAGTTGAGTTCGATGTTGAGCTTGCTGTCGTCGCCGCTGAGGGTGTTGTTGACTTGCAGCGTGGCGCGGGGAGCGATGGAGGCGAGGACGTCGTTGAAGTTGTCGCGGTCGATTTCGGTAAAACGGCGTTCGGTCAGTTTTGCCAATGGTTCGAGCGGCTTGCCCGAGAGATCGGCCAGGATGCCGACCACCAGCGGCAATTCTTTTTTCTCGATAGCGTTGCCGATTTCGACGTCATAGGTGATTTGCACTCGGGGCGGGCGAACCCGGTCGAGCTTGTGCTGGGTACTTTCTGCCATGTCGGCGGACTCCGATGCGATGAGCGGGCGCAATGCATCGGGGAGGCCCGTTCATCGCTTTCCCTTGCTGGACCACAGGTTAGAAAGGGTGGCAGATGACCTGTCGTTCCTTTGACAAACCTTCCTCATTCGGCTGTAGGAACCGAACTACCCAAGACGCTAGAACAGGTCTATAAAAATGCAAGCGAAAAACTTTTTTGGACTGATTGGCGAAAAGGAAAATTCATTTTGTCTGCACGACTTTTTTTAACGATCGGGTTTGCGCTGCTTGCCGGCTGTTCGTTTTTCGGGCCGAAAGTCGATCTCGACAGCCTGACCCTCGACGTCGCTCCCAAGGCCAATGACGACACCCCGATCGCCGTGGATTTCATCGCGGTCAACGATCCGGATCTGCTCAAGCAACTGTCGGGTATCAGCGCCCAGCAGTGGTTCGCCGGGCGCGAGCAGTACCAGCGCGACTATCGTCAGCTGATGAGCGTGTGGGGACTGGAGCTGGTGCCGGGGCAATTCATCGACCGCCAGCCGTTCCCTTTGGGGGGCAAGCGGGCGGCTGGACTTTTGGTCTTCGCCAGCTATAACACTCCCGGAGCGCACCGCCTGCGGCTGGACGATCAGAGCGACGCATGGCTCAAGTTCGACAGTCGCGAGATGAGCCTGGTCAGCAAGGAAAACTGAAACACACCGTCCGCCGCCGGTTCGCGGTGCAGTCGAAGGGAGTCGTATGAGTCTGCTACCTGACGCGGTCTGCTGGCATGAAGGCATGCAATTGCTGCCACAGCATTTTCAGTTGCAGGGCCTGCGGGCCGAGGCGCTCGGTGCGCATCTGGCCCAGGCGTGCAATCCGTGGTTTTTCGGCGTCAGCCACATGGAGTTCGACCCGTCGGCGATGAGCGCCGGAGTAGTGCGGGTGTTGTCGTTGCAAGGGACGATGCCGGACGGTCTGCCGGTCAATCTGCAAGTCGGCGTCGATCCGACGCTGGAACTGGATGTCGGCCCGGCGATCGACGCCACGGACGATGCGACGGTGACGGTTTATCTGGCAATCAGTCCGCTGTGGCGCGCCGGTCAGTTGCTGCCGCTCAAGGGACGTCTGCAATCGGTGGTTGGTGAGGCATTGCCGGATCTCACCAGCGGCGAATTTCCCGAATCGATCACGGTGTGGCGTCCCAATCCACGGCTGTGTACGCAACTCAACAAGGCGGATTCAATCTGCCTGCCGCTGCTGAAAATCCGCAAGGAGGGCGGCGGTTTCCTGCCATTGCCGTACACGCCGCCGACACCGGTCCTGCTACCGGAGTCGCCATTGGGTCGGCGGGTGGCCGGACTCTGTGCGCGAGCGCGGGAGAAGTGTCTGTTTCTTGGCGGGCGATTGCGTCAGGCGCAACAGGCCGGCAATCAGGATGACGCGCTGGAAATCCGTCGGCAGATGACGGCGCTGTGGGCGCGTTTGCCGGAAGTGGAAGGGGCGCTGATCAGTCGTGTCGCTCATCCGCAAAGTATTTATGTGCAACTGCTGGGACTTGCTGGCGCGTGGTCGGCGCTGGATCCGCTGGCGGGTGTGCCGGCTTTTGCGCCACTGGATTTTCTCGAATTGCAGCGCGGTTACGAACCGCTGCTCGACTGGCTGGAAAACACTCTGGAACTGATCCGCGCCGGTTATCGCAGCATCGCGTTCGAGCGCGGCGAGCAGAGTTTTTCCATTCAGTTGCCGGACGAGCAACCGAGCCAGCGTCTGGTCATCGGCCTGCGCATGCCCAACGGTGCCAGCGAGCAGGCCGCCGGCGAATGGCTGCGCGGCGCGATCATCGCTTCGGCGCCGCACATCGCGTTGCTCAGCCGACAGCGCATGAGCGGTCTGACGCATCAGGCCATGAGCCGCAGCGAGCAGGTGGCTTACAGCGTCGGCGACGACACCCGGCTGTTCGTGGTGACCGCCGAAGGTAGCTGGTTCGACGCGCAACTGCCGCTGATGATCGCCGCGCCGGCCACCAAACTGACCAGCAGTCCGTGGCAAGTGGTGTTGTTTGTCGCCCAGAACAGTGAACGTGCCTGACCACACAAGGAACGTCGTATGTCGCAAGGAAGTGCCGCAAGCCTCGGGTTGCAGGACGCTCCGCTGAGCAGTGCGTTCCGCGAGACCTGGCAGCAGTGGTCGCAGGACTGGAGCCAGTTGCCCAAGGACAGCGAGGACGAGGCGGCGCTGGTCGAAACCGTGGTCGAGCTTTCGACCCAGGCGTCGCAACGGCTGTGGCGCACCGCGTTTGCCCGGGTCGGCGATTCGGCGACCGAGCAGGTCAAGGCGCTGGTGTATGCCTTTGTCGCGCTGGTCGATGAAACCCTGCTGTTCAGCCCGTGGCCGGGCCAGAGTGCCTGGCAGGAAAAACCCCTGGAGTCGCGGCTGTATTCCAGCCGTCAGGCCGGCGAGCAAGTGCCGGCGGCGATCCAGACCTTGCTCGATGAGCAACAGCCCACTACCCGCGATCTGGCCAACGTCTATTTGCAGTGCCTGATCCTCGGTTTCCATGGACGCCTGCGCGGTGAGCTGGGCCAGGTGCAACGGGAAAAATGGCGGCGGGCCCTGTTCATGTTTGCCTGGCAGGACGAGGCCGATTACGCCGCTGTCAGCCAGCGACTGGTACAGCCCTCGCTGGCGACACCCTTGCAGTTGCCGGTGCGCACGGCGTTGCCCGACGGCTTTCGTCTGGCGCTGGGCATTCTGGCGATGATTCTGCTGCTGACCGGGCTCGGGCAATTTCTGTGGCGTGACATCCGTCAGGAGCTCGAGCCGGTGTTGCAGGCGCCCGATACGCTGACGGCGCCGGAGCAAGACTCATGAGTACCCTGACGATCGTGGCCTGGGTGGTCGCCATCCTCTTGCTGCTGGTGATCATCGCGGTGGCGGTGTGGTGGCTGCGCACACAGAGCGGTGCGGCGATTCGCAGTTTCTACGCTGCCGTGCGGCACATGGAACAGGAGCAGGGCGCCCACGACCGGTATCAGATGCCGTGGCTGCTGATGCTCGGCGATGAGACGCAGGGCACCCAACTCGCCACTCAATGGCATTTGCAGCCCACCGACAAACCGGGGTGGTTCGGTCGCTGGTGGTCCGATTCCGAAGGCGCGGTGCTGGTGGTGCCGCAGGCACTGTTTCTGCCGGAAGACGGCATGCACCTGCAACGCGGTGGCTGGTGGCGTCTGCTGGGTTTGATCCTGCGCCTGCGCAGCAAGCGTCCGCTGGACGGGGTGATCTGGGCGGTGCCGGTCAGTCGGTTGAGCAATCTGGAACAGGCCACGCAACTGGGGCTGGCGGCACGTCGGCGTTTTATCGATCTGTTGCAGCGTTTTGGTCTGAGCCTGCCGGTGTACGTGGTCATCACCGGGCTTGAAGAGCTGCCGGGATTTCAGGAACTGATCAGCGCCTTGCCGGACGAGGCTCGCGATCGCACCTTGGGCTGGTCGTCGCCCTACGCCCGCGATGCGGTGTGGCAGGGGCAATGGAGCGATCAGGCGCTGGATCGGCTGCATCGCGCGGTGGCGGAAGCGGTGATCGAAATCGGCACCTTGTCCGGGCAACTGAGTGCTGACCTGTACGCCTTGCCAGAGCGTCTGGAAACCCTGCGCCGTGGTTTGCAGAACGTGCTCGAGCCGGTGTTTCAAGGCAACGCCCAGGGCGAGGCACCGTGTTTTCGTGGGGTTTACCTGACGGCCAATCAGCCGGCCGAGGATGCGCTGGATGGTTTTTCTGCCGATGACAGCGGCCTGCAGCAAAGTGCGTTTGTCCGTCAATTGTGGCGCCAGCGGATAGTCGGCGAACGCGGACTGGCCCAGGGTGTGCCGCGACTGTTGCGCCTGCGTCAGCGCTGGCAGCGAGTGACCGCCGGGGTGGCGCTGGTGGTCGGCGTGGTGTGGGCGGTGGCGATGCTCTGGGTCTGGCAGGCGTCGGTCAAGGACGCCCATGAGCTGGCGCGGCTGCTGCACGGCGCGCAGAAGAATTACGTCGCGGTCATCGACGACGAACATCGGGTCGAGCCGACCCGGCGCAACGTGCAGAATTTCTGGCGGGTGCTGGAACGGGCGCCGCACTGGCACTACGTTTCGCTGGCCTTTCCGACGTCGTGGTTTTCCTCGCTGGACGTGCGACTCGAACAGGAAGTGTTCAGGTCGACCCAGCGCCACATGCTGCAACCGCTGCACGAACTGCTGGTCGCGGAGCTGGCGAAAATCAAGGCGATCCGCGAAACCGACCGGCGCACCAGCGTCGGAAGCGAAGACCCGGCGCAGTGGCAGAATTATCAGAAGGCCACGGATCTGGTCGAGCGAGCCTTGCGTCTGGAACAACAGAACCAGTTGTTCGCCCAGGTGCAGAACAATCAGCGGGCGCCGCTGGAGGATCTGGCGCAACTGAGCAACAGCGCGCTGTCGCTGAACCTCAACGCCGGCACTTTGCCCCACGCCGCCTACTACAACCGGCTGCTCGTGGCCAGTGATGGCGGCGACTTGCAGGCGCTGGATCTGAGCGTTGAACGACCGCTGATCGTGAGCAATTTCACCGGGCTGATGGAGCGCTGGCTCGATCAGTATTTTCTGGCGGACAACTTCGTCAGCAAGGCCGGCTACCTGAAATTGCACCTGGAACAACTTGAAGCCGGCAGTGGCAATAGCCTGCCCGAACTGGAAGAGCTGCGAGCGCTGATCGATGACCTGCATGCGGCGATTGCCCTGACCAACTCGACCTGGAGTCGCGGCAAGGGCCAGGAGCTGGTGCCGGGTTATCGCGAATTTCTCGACAAGGTGCGCAAGAGTTCATTGCTCGGCCCGACGGTCGAACAGCAGCTCGATGCACAGGCCGGCAAGTTGCAACAGAGCTTTCGCGATCAATGGATCGCCCAGGTGGGCTCGCGGGGCAATTTGCTGGTGCAGCAGGGCAGCGGGCAACTGGCGCTGCAGGATCAGGTCGTCAAGCTCGACAATGCCGTACAGGCGCTGTTCAAGCGTGACTTCGTTTCGATTGCGCTGCGGGCGAGCCAGGACAGCGTCAACCGGCAAGGCCAGACCGTGGACAGTGATGACCTTAATGAGTCACTGAATTATTTCGCCAGCTATAAGAGCTACGTCGCCGAAGAGCTGCCGCGCATTCCGCCGGACTATCGCGACGCATTGCTGAAAGCGGCCGAAACCGCCGCCGCGCAGGCGATGTGGTTGAGTCTCAAGGATCACGATGACCAGACTCATCCCTACGAGGTGTTCAACGTGCAGGCCGTGCAGGCAATGAACCTGCAAAAGGCTTTTGTCGAGGTGCATCGTGCCGATCTGGCGGCGCTTTTGCAGGGCGCGTTGAACCGCCGCGCCATGGCGCAGATTGTCGGCGGTCTGAATGAAATTACCGAGCAGCCGTTGTTCGGAGGCCGTACGGAAATCAGCCAGTGGGACGGTTCGAAAAACCTCGGTTTGCAACTCTACGGCGCCAGCGATGTGCAGGAGCTGAAGCTGAGTCTCAAGCAGCAATTCAATACCATGCTCGGCATCATCGAGCGTCGTGCCCCGGCCCTGGAATGGTTGAAGACCCAGCAGGGCAATCTGTCGGCGCTCGACTACGAGCGCGTGACCCAGTTCAGCGCGCTGAACGATGACTTGCTCAAGTACAAGGAGTCGAACCCGGCCAGTTCGCCGGCGCAGATCGAACAACTGGTCAGCCGTGATTTCATTGAAATGGACACCGGCTCCTGCGTGCAGATGTTGCAGACGGCCAATGTGAACGGCGGGCGTGGCACCTTGGCGATGCGCGCGGTGGAGTTGCAACAATCGGCCCTGCAACGCTGCCAGTTTCTGCAACAGCAACAGGCGGCCACCGCGTGGAACGAGCTGGCCACCTATTTCAATCAATACCTGGCCGACCGCTTTCCGTTTGCCAACGGCGTGCAGGCCCAGGATGCCGACCCGGCGCGGGTTCAGCACTTTCTGGAAATCATCGACAAGCGCTTGCCGGTGGCCCAGGCCGGACTGGTCCTGAGCCAGACCCCGGAGCGGCTGGCGGCAGAAGATTTTCTCAACCGGGTGAAGCAGGCCAGCGTCTGGCTGACCCCGCTGTTCGTGCGGGACAAGAGCGGTATTCTCGGCGTCGAGCTGGACGTGCGCTGGCGTACCGATCGCGAGGAAGAGAAGGGCGCCGATCAGGTGATTGCCTGGGGCTTGCTGGCCGGCAATCAGCAGATCAGCTATCCCGCCGCCGATCAGCCGAACCTGCGCTGGATGCCTGGTCAACCGATTCGCCTGACCTTGCGCTGGGCGCGCAACGGCAAGGAGCGTCCGGTCAACGACCCGCTGCAACCGAACCTGGTGGTGCGTGATCTGGAGGCCGGTTGGGAGTATGGCGGGCCGTGGTCGCTGCTGCGCCTGATGCGCGCGCACTTCTCGGTGCAGCGCCAGCCAAGCATGGATTACACCGATTTTCCGCTGAGCCTGCGTCTGCCGGTCACCGCGCAGAACGACAGCGTCACCAGCGAATTCACCCGGATGTTCGTACGCGTTTCGCTGATGAGCCAGGGCTCGAAACTGCCGTTGTCGATTCCGCCGTTGCCGACCCGCGCGCCGCGTTCACCGTTCCAGGTGACCGGCACCACCGCCGCCCTTGAATCGCAGAAGGAGGATTTGTGAGCCTGCCCTCGACCCCGTTGCCGGACCTGATCGATCAGTTACTCGCGCCCATCAGTGACGATGCGCCCTGTGGTGCGGATCTACGCTATGAGCGCGAGTACGACCAATTGCGCGACCTGCGTCGCGAGGATGACGCGAGTCTGCCCACGGGTGTCTGGCAATCGACCCTGAAACGGGCCAACTGGCCAGAAGTCGAGCGGTTGACCACCGCGTTATTGCTCGAACGCAGCAAGGACCTGATGCTCAGTGCCTGGCTGGGTGAAGCCTGGCTGCACTTGCAGGCGCTCGATGGACTGCCGGGCAGTCTGGCGCTGATTGCCGGTCTGTGTGAGCGCTATCCCGAACAGTTGCATCCGCAGGCCGACGACGGCGACCAGTCGTGGCGGGCGATTCCGCTGGAGTGGCTGGTGCGTCGCTACAGTGAAGTGCTGCTGACCCGGGTGCCTTTATTCGGCACGCACAACAGCGACTTTGAGGGTTACACCCTCGAAACCTGGCGGCGGATTCAGGTGCAGCAGGTGCAGGCCAACGACTCCAAAGGCGCGAAAGCGTCGGCCGAAACTGCGCGCAGCGAACACAAGAAACTCATTGAGCAGGTGCGGGCCACGCCCATGGCGTTCTGGCTGCGCCATCAAGGAAATCTGCTGCTGAGCCTGCAACACCTGCAGCGTCTGGATGGCTGGTGCGATGCGTATCTGGGGGATCAGGGGCCGGGGCTCGGACCGTTGCAGGACACCCTTCAAGCGTTGTTGACATTGGTTCAGGAGTTCATCGCCATGCACCCACAGCAACCACTGTCGGCACCGCCGCCTGCACCGGTCGCGGTCTCGCCGGTTGAAGCGTCGGTCACGGCCACGCCCGAAGCTGCGCCAGTACCGCGCGAACCGGCCAGCCGCGAAGAGGCTTATCGGCAATTACTGCTTATTGCCGAGTACCTGGCCCGCACCGAGCCCCACAGCCCGGTGCCGTATCTGATCCGGCGCGGAGTGGAGTGGGGCAACAAGCCGTTGAGCGAACTGCTCGGCGAGCTGATTTCGGCAGACGCCGAATCCCGGCGTCTATGGACTTTGCTCGGCGTGCTTTAGTGCACGCGCTGGTTGTTGAGTTTTGGCGGTAGCTGGAGCGGTGTCAGCACCGGTTGCCCGGAGAAGAACGCCACCAGATTCTTGCCCACCAGCTCAACGGTGCCTTGGGTGGCTTCCGGTGACAGCCCGGCGACGTGCGGGGTCAGAAGCACATTGCTCAGGCCCTTCAGTGCATCGGGTACTTGTGGTTCGTGATCGAACACATCCAGCGCCGCTCCGGCAATTCGCCGTTGTTCCAGCGCGCTGATCAGGTCGGCAGTGGCGATCACGCTGGCGCGGGCAATGTTGACGATAAAACCGTTGGGCCCCAGGGCATCGAGCACCGGGCGGGTCACCAGATGCTGGCTGCCGATGCCGCCGGGCGTGGCGACCACCAGAAAGTCCGAGGCCCGGGCCAGTTCGGTCGGGGTCGAGCAGAATGCGTAAGGCACGTCACTGCGCACCTGACGGTTGTGGTAACTGATCTGCATGTCGAAGCCCAGGCCCGCGCGTTTGGCAATCGCCATCCCCACCGCGCCCAGTCCGAGAATCCCCAGGCGCTTGCCGGCCAGCGACGGACGCATGATCTTCGGCCACTCGCCCCGACGCACTGCCGCATCGCAGCGCGGAATGTCACGCACGAGCGCCAGCAACATGGCCATGGCGTGGTCGGCCACCGACGACGCGTTGACGCCGGCGCCGTTGGTCACGGTCAGCCCACGGTCACTGGCGGCTTGCAGGTCGACCTGCTCGTAACCGGCGCCGATCACGCAGATGATTTTCAGCGCGGGCAATGTGGCGATTTCTTCGGCGTACAAGCCTAGCGGGCCACGGGTCAGCACCGCGTCGATCCGTGCCCCGTGGGTGGCGATGGCTTGCGCGCGCTCGGCAGGGGTCGGCGCGAGAATCAGGTGAAAACCCTGACGTTCGAGAATCGGCAAATAGTCATTGATGGTTTCAACCAGTACCAGAACGGTGGCGGGCATTGCTCGGCTCCTGTGATCGTCGGTCTTCGGGCGCAAAAGTCGGTTCAGAGTGCTGATTCCAGAGCGGTTTGGCAATGGCTGGCACGGCCCCGCATCAGGCAGTGTAGGAGCTGATGCGGGGAGCGCGCGGGTGCTTCGTCAGAAGGTGACGGCGGCGCTGACGGTCACAGGATCAGGTCACGTACTGGGCGATGCCGTTGCCGAACGACCAGTTCTCTTTTTTCACTTCCACCAGATTGATGAACACGTCCTCCTGGCGCACGGCCAGTTGCTGGTTCAGATTGCGCGCGATGGTCTGGAACAGCCGTTGTTTCATCTCCACGGTGCGGCCTTCGCTGATGGTCAACTGGATGAACACGATGCCGTCGCTGCGCTGGATCCCCAGGTATTGCGGGTCATAGACGAAGTGCTGGTCGTCGTGCTCGGCCAGCACCTGAAAGTTGTCGTGTTCCGGCACATTGATCTCGCTGCGCAGGGCGGCGTAGATCACTTCGCCAATGCGTTTGGCGAACGTCGGGTCCGGGTTTTTCTTGATGTCGACGCGGACGAGAGGCATGGGATGGCTCCACAGGCGAGGGGACTGGACGGGGATGTCAGTCAATTCGCCATTGGGTATAGCCGAAAAATACCAGTCGGTGAGGTTGTTTAAAAACGTTAGGAAATGGACGCACCGTCCTGCGGGATTTACGGATGTTGCCTACGAGTGCTGCCGGATTCATCCGCTATACGGCGGGGTGAGAAGCGCGGAATTATAGAGAGCAGGGCGGGATGCGTTCTTCATGACGAAGCAGTAATCCGGACGGAAATTGCCATCAGCCAAGGAAGGCCAATGCTTCATAACGATCGTGAAAGCCTGGAACTCGACAGGTTGGAACATGAGTCACGAAAGCTCGTGGCTGAAAGACAAAAGCTGCTGGCGGAGGAAAAGAAGCTGAGGTGGGAGGCGAACCTGTATCCAGTCGCGGTATTTGGTGGGGTGTTGACCGCATTTACTGCAGTAGCAGGATTTTTTTTCAAATTTTAAGTGTTCGCCTTTCAAAACAGTCAGGCCCATGAACCCCAAAGGAAGATCAACATGAGTACATATGACCGCAAGGCCAGAATGGAACGCTCAGAGCGAGAGCACGATGAGTGGGTCGAAAGAATGCGCATCAAACACAAAGGTGAAATGCTTCCGATGTTGGGGTTGTTTGGCTTCGGCATCTTCTGCATGTCCCTTGGCTTCATATTGGCCCGATCGATCTGATCGGGCTTTCCCATGGCTCATTCGGCGCCGGTGCATGTCATAAAACGACATGTCGCGTATCTGGCGCCGACAGGCTTTTTCCTGAAAACGACAAGTCTCCGATCTGCTCCGTACAACCATTCCTCAGCTAAGTCTTTGCTTCTGCTCATTTATCGCGGAGAATCGCGCCCCTGTTTCGGCCGGAGCATGTCTGTCGGTTTTTTCCGACGCGTCCTGACCGAGTGGCAAGTGACCGGAATGCGGAGATCCGACCGGATGAATGATCAGGCCAATAGCGTCGAACAACGCTTTGAAGCGGCAGCACCAGCTGAACTGTCGAGCTGGAATCGCCATGACACAACCTGGATGTTGGGACTGTTTGGGACGGCCATCGGCGCCGGTACCCTGTTTTTGCCGATCAATGCAGGTCTGGGTGGCTTCTGGCCCCTTGTGATCCTCGCGCTGCTGGCCTTCCCGATGACGTTCTACGCACACCGCGGTCTGACCCGCTTCGTGCTCTCCGGTCGCGAAGGCGCCGACATCACTGACGTGGTGGAACAGCATTTCGGCATCAAGGCCGGCGCGCTGATCACTCTGCTGTACTTCTTCGCGATCTTCCCGATCCTGCTGATCTACAGCGTCGGTCTGACCAACACGGTCGCCAGTTTCCTCGAACATCAACTGCACATCACGCCGCCACCGCGCGCGGTATTGTCGTTCGTGCTGATCCTCGGCCTGCTGGCCGTGGTGCGCTGCGGCGAGCAAGTGATCGTCAAGGCCATGAGCCTGATGGTGTATCCGTTCATCGTCGCGTTGCTGTTTCTGGCGGTGTACCTGATTCCGCACTGGAACGGCGGCATCCTGACCACCGCTTCGCAAGTGCCGGCACCCTCGGCGCTGCTGCACACGCTGTGGCTGGCGATTCCGGTGATGGTGTTCTCGTTCAACCACTCGCCGATCATCTCGGCATTCGCGGTGGATCAAAAGCGTCGTTACGGCGTTCACGCGGATGAGCGCAGCTCGCAGATCCTGTCTCGCGCGCACCTTCTGATGGTGGTGATGGTGCTGTTCTTCGTCTTCAGTTGCGTGCTGACCCTGTCGCCGGAGCAACTGGCGGAAGCCAAGGCGCAGAACCTGTCGATCCTGTCGTACCTGGCCAACCACTTCAGCAACCCGACCATCGCTTTCGCGGCACCGCTGATTGCGTTCGTGGCCATCTCCAAGTCGTTCCTCGGTCACTACATCGGTGCCAGCGAAGGCCTCAAGGGCTTGATCGTCAAGAGCGGCAAGCGTCCGGGCGCCAAGGCGCTGGATCGCATCGTTGCGGCGTTCATGCTGGTGGTGTGCTGGATCGTGGCGACCCTGAACCCGAGCATCCTCGGCATGATCGAAACCATCGGTGGTCCGGTCATCGCGGCGATCCTGTTCCTGATGCCGATGTACGCGATCCGCAAAGTGCCGGCAATGGCCCGCTATCGTGGGCAGATGTCGAACGTGTTTGTCACCGCAGTGGGGCTGGTGGCGATTTCGGCGTTGATCTACTCGCTGACGGCTTGAGGTTCAGCAACAAGGTCCTAATTGATCTTGTGAAAAAGAAAGGCCGATCTGCCTCGCAGGTCGGCCTTTTTTGTGCCTGCGATCTTCGCGGGCAGGTCAACTCCCGCCAGGTGATCATTCCCACGCAGAGCGTGGGAATGATCAGCGCCAGCCGTTCAGCAGGCATAAAAAAACGCCGCTCATCTCGCGATGGGCGGCGTTTTTCATTGCGTTGCAGCGTCAGGCTTGAACGACAGGGATCTTGGCGTTCGCAGCAGCTTCACGGAACTCGGCAATCTGGTCGAAGGACAGGTAGCGATAAACGTCGGCCGCCATGCTGTCGATCTTGCCAGCGTATTCCATGTACTCCTCGACGGTCGGCAGGCGACCCAGGATCGAAGCAACGGACGCCAGCTCAGCCGAAGCCAGGTAGACGTTCGCGCCGTCGCCCAGACGGTTCGGGAAGTTACGGGTCGAAGTCGACACCACGGTGCTGTTCGGCTCAACGCGTGCCTGGTTACCCATGCACAGCGAGCAGCCTGGCATTTCCATGCGGGCGCCGGCCTTGCCGTAGATGCCGTAGTAGCCTTCTTCGGTCAGTTGGTGAGCGTCCATCTTGGTCGGCGGCGACAGCCACAGACGGGTTGGCAGCTGACCCTTGACCTGATCCAGCAGTTTACCGGCAGCGCGGAAGTGACCGATGTTGGTCATGCACGAACCGATGAACACTTCGTCGATCTTCTCGCCAGCAACGCTGGACAGCAGACGGGCGTCGTCCGGGTCGTTCGGCGCGCACAGTACAGGCTCGCTGATGTCGGCCAGATCGATTTCGATGACTTCGGCGTATTCGGCGTCGGCATCGGCTTCCATCAGTTGCGGGTTGGCGATCCAGGCTTCCATCGCTTGAGCACGACGTTCCAGGGTACGTGCATCGCCGTAGCCTTCGCCGATCATCCAGCGCAGCAGGGTGACGTTGGACTGCAGGTACTCGGTGATCGACTCTTTCGACAGCTTGATGGTGCAACCGGCAGCCGAACGTTCGGCCGAGGCGTCGGACAGTTCGAACGCCTGTTCCAGGGTCAGACCTTCCAGGCCTTCGATTTCCAGGATGCGGCCGGAGAAGGCGTTTTTCTTGCCTTTCTTCTCGACGGTCAGCAGACCGTTCTGGATGGCGAAGTAAGGAATGGCATGAACCAGGTCACGCAGGGTGATGCCAGGTTTCATTTTGCCTTTGAAGCGCACCAGGATCGATTCCGGCATGTCCAGCGGCATGACGCCGGTGGCAGCGGCGAACGCGACCAGACCGGAACCGGCCGGGAACGAGATGCCCATCGGGAAACGGGTGTGCGAGTCACCACCGGTACCCACGGTGTCCGGCAGCAGCATGCGGTTCAGCCACGAGTGGATGATGCCGTCGCCCGGACGCAGGGAAACACCGCCGCGGGTCATGATGAAGTCAGGCAGCGTGTGGTGGGTGGTCACGTCGATCGGCTTCGGATAAGCCGCGGTGTGGCAGAAGGACTGCATCACCAGATCAGCGGAGAAGCCCAGGCACGCCAGGTCTTTCAGTTCGTCACGGGTCATCGGACCGGTGGTGTCCTGAGAACCTACGGTGGTCATCTTCGGTTCGCAGTAGGTGCCAGGACGAACGCCTTTGCCTTCTGCCAGACCGCAGGCCTTGCCGACCATTTTCTGCGCCAGGGTGAAGCCCTTGGTGCTTTCAGCCGGAGCTTCCGGCTTCTTGAACAGGTCGAATGCTGGCAGACCCAGTTCGGCGCGAGCCTTCTCGGTCAGGCCACGGCCGATGATCAGCGGAATACGGCCGCCGGCGCGGACTTCGTCCAGCAGAACCGGGGTCTTCATTTCGAAGGTGGTGATGACTTCGTCGGTACCGTGCTTGCAGACCTTGCCTGCGTGCGGGTACAGGTCGATCACGTCGCCCATGTTCATGTTCGATACGTCGAACTCGATTGGCAGTGCGCCGGCATCTTCCATGGTGTTGTAGAAGATCGGAGCGATCTTGCTGCCGAAGCAGAAACCGCCAGCGCGCTTGTTCGGCACGTAAGGGATGTCGTCGCCGAAGAACCACAGCACCGAGTTGGTCGCCGATTTACGCGAGGAACCGGTACCGACCACGTCACCGACGTAGGCGATAGGGAAGCCCTGGCCGCGCATTTCTTCGATCTGCTTCATCGGGCCGGTCTTGCCTTGCTCGTCCGGAACGATGCCGTCACGGGCCATTTTCAGCATGGCCAGGGCGTGCAGCGGGATGTCTGGACGCGACCAGGCGTCTGGGGCAGGGGACAGGTCGTCGGTGTTGGTTTCGCCGGTGACCTTGAAGACGCGCAGGCTGATCTTGTCGGCCAGCACAGGGCGCTTCTTGAACCACTCGCCGTCAGCCCAGGATTGCAGCACGGCCTTGGCGTGAACGTTGCCGTTCTTGGCTTTTTCAGCCACGTCGTGGAAGGCATCGAACATCAGCAGGGTGTGCTTGAGTTCTTCGGCGGCCACTGGCGCCAGCTCGGCGTTGTCCAGCAGTTCGACCAGGGTCACGATGTTGTAGCCGCCCTGCATGGTGCCGAGCAGTTCTACAGCGCGTTTCTTGTCCAGCAGAGGGGAGGAGACTTCGCCCTTGGCCAGTGCGGAGAGGAAACCGGCCTTGACGTAGGCGGCTTCGTCCACTCCTGGTGGTACGCGATTGGTGATCAGGTCAACGAGGAAAGCTTCTTCGCCAGCCGGAGGATTCTTCAGCAGCTCGACCAGGCCTGCAGTTTGTTCGGCGTTAAGCGGCTGGGGAACGATACCCAGTGCTGCACGCTCTTCGATATGTTTGCGGTAGGCTTCAAGCACAGTTATTACCCTCATCAGTGGTCCCAAATGGGTGTCCGGGACGCTCATCCCGAAATTGCCGTACTCATGCTCCTCACGACGTTGTGGGTCGTTCGGCCAGAATTACCGGCAATTCCTTACAGAAGCTGCTTTCAAAGTTTTACGCCTGCAGAACGGGGAGCTGATGAGGGTTGGCGTTGGGCTTTTCCCCGCTGGAAAAACCCTTCGCCAACACCGCTCTGAAGGAACGACTGTGCTCGTGACGCTTTGAAAACAGCTTCTAACGGACATTGGCGCCTAAAAAGGCTGGCTGATTCTACGGCAAAAAAAATTTAAAGGTAAGTCGGGCTCTATTGGACTTTGGTGGCGTTGTGCGTGGGTGGGGCAAACCTTGATCCAGCGCTTGCCCCTGACGTTTGAGGGGTGATGAATGCCGGACAAAGGGCTAACATGCCGACCTGTTCCGCGTTTCAAGTGTTCTGCCCATTTATGCCCAATCAGACCATCAAGACCCCCTGCGTCGGCCTCTGCTCCACTGTTTACGGTGATCTGGTGTGCCGTGGCTGCAAGCGTTTCCACCACGAAGTGATCCACTGGAACGGTTACAACGAGGAGGAAAAGCGCGCGGTGTGGTTGCGTCTTGAGCAATTGCTGTCACAAGTGATGGCGAGCAAGGTCGAGGTCTTCGATCCGGCGCGCCTGCGCCTGCAGCTGGAACAGCGCAAGATCCGCTTCGTGCCGCATCAGTCGCAATATTGCTGGGCATATCAGCTGATCGCCCGGGGCGCGCGGGTGATCATTAATCTGGAAGCCTACGGGATGGTATTGCTGCCGGAGTTTCGTGACTGGAACCTGCCGGAACTGCGCGATGCCATTGATCGGGAATTTTTCCTGCTGTCGGAAGCGCACTATCAGCGCTACATCGCACCCGGTTTCCTCAAGGATGCCCTCGGCGACTGAAGGTCAAAAGCTTCGCGAGCAAGCCCGCTCCCACATTTTGAATGCAATCGCGCAATTGCAATGCATTCTCCTGTGGGAGCGGGCTTGCTCGCGAAGGGGGCGTGACAAACGCCGCAATGCTTAGTGTTTCACCGCCAACTCCACCAGGTGGTCTTCAACCTCCTGCGGTTTGAGCACCAGCACATCACTCTCCAACTGATCCAGCACCTGTTCAGCCGTGTTCCCGATCAACGCCCCGGATACGCCGCTGCGCGCCACGGTGCCAATCACCGTCACGGCGGCCTGCAGCTTGTGCGCCATGAACGGAATCAGCACGTCCGCCGGGCCTTCCTCGACGTGCAAGTGAGCGTCATCGATGTCGAATTCAGCCTGAAACGCCCGGCATTGCTCGCGATAGCGCGCCTCGATGGTTTCCTTGAGCTGGAACGTCGGGTCAGCCGCCGACAGCATCGGTGACGGATGGGCGGTAATCACGTGCAGATGCCCCTTGGCCAGGCTGGCGATGTCATAGCCGTGGTCGATGATGGTGGTGTGCAGGTGACGGTGTTCGCCATCGGCGTTGCCCACATCGACCGCGGCCAGAATCACCCGGTCTTTCCAGGAAGCGGAGGTTTTCACCAGCAGCACCGGGGTCGGGCAGTGGCGCAGCAGTTTCCAGTCCGCCGGGGTCAGCAGGGCCTTTTTCAGCGAACTGTCGGGGAAGTGCTGCTTGATCACCAGCCCGCAGCCTTCGGCCTGCTGCACGTCGATGATGGTTTCGTGCAGGCTCTCGTTCCACGCCTGCTCGGTGGTGACGCTGTAACCGTCCGCCAGCAGCGCGGCCTTGAGCACGCTGAGCATGCCGGCGTGATCGTGCTTCTTGTCGCAGACCAGCAGGTGCAGATGGGCCTGGGTCACCCCGGCGATCAGCTTGGCGCGCTTGAGCGCCAGGCTTTCCGCGTGTTCGGGTTCGATGACCACCAGAATGCTGCGAATGGCTTGCATGAGTGAGTCTCCAGCAATGAAAAGGCACGGCGTTGCACAACTATAGTTGCTGCTGATGCGCCTGCGACTTGATGCATATCAAGGGCTGGCGCTGGTGGTCTGCGGGCAGGCCGGTATAATCGGCGCCCTTCGCTCGAACACCTTTGACCGTGAGCCCCATGATCCTTCCCGAAATCCACGAATTCCTTGGCTGCCGCACGCCAGACGCCTGGGTCCAGGCCGCGCTGGCCGATCAGGAAACCCTGCTGATCGACCACAAGAACTGCGAGTTCAAGGCCGCCAGCACAGCGTTGAGCCTGATCGCCAAGTACCACTCCCATGTCGATCTGATCAACATGATGTCGCGTCTGGCCCGGGAAGAACTGGTGCACCACGAGCAGGTGATGCGCATCATGAAGCGGCGCAAGATCGAGCTGCGCCAGCTGCACGCCGGCCGTTATGCTTCCAGCCTGCGCAAAGTGGTGCGCAGTCACGAACCGGTGAAACTGGTCGACACCCTGGTGGTCGGCGCCTTCATCGAAGCGCGCAGTTGCGAGCGATTCGAAGCGCTGGTACCGCATCTGGATGAAGAGCTCGGCAAGTTCTACTTCGGCCTGTTGAAAAGCGAGGCCCGGCATTTCCAGGGTTATCTGAAACTGGCCTACCAGTACGGTGACGCCAAGGACATCGCCCAGGTGATCGAGAAAGTCCGCGCCGCCGAGCAGGATCTGATCGAGTCGCCGGACGAAGAATTCCGTTTCCACAGCGGCGTACCTGTCGCGGCATGAATTGTTAAAAACTCTTAAGAGTATGAAAGATCAACGGAAACCGGCCCCAAAGGCCGGTTTTTGCTGCCTGCGATAAACGTCTCGGCATTGAATGCCCGCATAATGTCGCCCACTTCACAAAGCGGTTGGCGGCGGTCGTTATGGATAACCTGGGTTTTGGCAGAGTCCTGCTGGTGGAAGACGATGAGCGGTTGGCCGCACTGATCGCCCACTTTCTCGAACAACACGGCTATGAGGTGCGCACGGTGCATCGCGGCGATCTGGCCGTGGCCGCGTTTCTCGAATTCAAGCCCAAGGTGGTGGTGCTCGACCTGATGCTGCCGGGGCAGAGCGGCCTGCACGTGTGCCGGGAAATCCGCAGCGTGTCGGACACGCCAATCGTCATCCTGACGGCCAAGGAAGACGACCTCGACCATATTCTGGGCCTGGAGTCCGGGGCCGACGACTACGTGATCAAACCGATCAAGCCACCTGTTTTGCTCGCGCGCCTGCGGGCCCTGCAACGCCGGCAAGTCCCGGAAAGCGGCGTGGTCAGTTCGCTGGAGTTCGGCAACCTGATCATTGATCGCAGCTGCCGCGAAGTGCGTCTGGCCAGCGAGATGATCGAGCTGACCACCATGGAATTCGAGCTGCTGTGGCTGCTGGCCAGCGCCGCCGGCAAGATCCTGTCGCGCGATGACATTCTCAACCGCATGCGCGGCATCGCCTTCGATGGCCTCAACCGCAGCGTCGACGTGTACATCAGCAAGTTGCGCAACAAACTCAAGGACAACCCTCGCGAGCCGGTCTGCATCAAGACCGTGTGGGGCAAGGGTTACCTGTTCAATCCGTTCGCGTGGGAGCTGTAGATGCTGCGGTTATTTCTCGGGCTGTTTCTGGTGATGACAGTCGGGCTGGTATTGGCGCTGCAAACGGTCGAGCACACGTTCGACGCGCTGCTCGACTATCAGATGCAGGACTACAACCGCGAAGCCGTGCGTGGCCAAGCCTGGAGTCTGACCGAGCTATTGCGCAATCACGATAACCAGGATCGCGAGCAGCAATTGCAAGCGATCCGACCGCATTATGGACTGGGGCTGACGCTGGTTCAGGCCGATCAACTGGCTCTGAACGATGAGGAGAAAGCCGAGCTCGCCCAAGGCTTACTGGTGATCCGCGAAAAATACACGCAATACATCGCCTCGATCGACAGAGGGCCGCAACTGCTCAGTATCAAACTGCCGGCCGAGCCGAGCCTGATGCCGTTCTATATTGCCGGGGCGTACCTGATGATTGCGGTGATGATCGGCATCGTGCTGTTTTTCTGGGTGCGCCCCCATTGGCGAGATCTGGAAAAACTGCGCCTGGCCGCCGAGCGCTTTGGCGACAACGACCTTTCGGTGCGGATCCAGCTCTCCAAACGCTCGAACATCCGCGACCTCGCCGGCCACTTCAACCTGATGGCGGCGCGCATCGAAGGCCTGATCGCCAATCAGCGCGAACTGACCAACGCGGTCTCCCACGAACTGCGCACGCCGATTGCCCGGTTGTCGTTCGAACTCGATCAGCTCAAGCAGCAACCGGACGCCAGCCAGAACCGCGAACTGATCGCCGACATGTACGCCGACCTCGGCGAGCTGGAAGAAATGGTCTCCGAACTGCTGACCTACGCCAGCCTCGAACGGGGCGCGACGGTGATCACCCGCGAGAACATCCAGGCTGCCAACTGGCTCGACAGCGTGGTCGGCAGTGTGGCGCTGGAGGCCGAGGCTGCCGGAGTGCAGCTGTTGATCGTAGATTGCCGGGTGGATGAAGTGCGGATCGAACCGCGCTTCATGGCGCGGGCAGTGATCAATCTGCTGCGCAATGCCATTCGTTATGCCGAGCAACGGGTCGAGGTGTCGCTGGTGCGCATCGGCGATCAATACGAAGTGCAGGTCAACGACGACGGGCCGGGCGTGCCGCTGGCAGGTCGGGAGAAAATCTTCGAACCGTTCTCGCGCCTGGACGCCAGCCGCGACCGCCGCACGGGCGGCTTCGGCCTTGGTCTGGCGCTGGTGCGGCGGGTGTCGCAATCCCATGGCGGGCAGGTCGAGGTCGGTGATTCACCGTGGGGCGGCGCGTCGTTTCGCATGACCTGGGCGCATCTGGATTGATTGAATTGCCTCCCTCGAAGGGGGAGGAGTCGGATCAGCTCAGTACGTAGTCCACGGGTTTCAGTACTGGCGGCAACGGCTCGGTCCCCAGCTCCGAGAGAATATCCCGCTCGATACCCCGCACCAGTGCATCGGTCGGCAGATCGTTTTCATCCCGGCCGAACGGGTCTTCCAGTTCATCGGCAATCGCATCCAGCCCGAAAAAGGTGTAGCTGACAATTGCCGTGAACAGCGGCGTCAGCCAGCCCAGCGGTTCGGCCATGGCGAATGGCAGCAGGATGCAGAACAGGTAAATCGTGCGGTGCAGCAGCAATGTGTAGGGGAAGGGCAGCGGCGTGTTCTTGATCCGCTCGCACACCGCCTGCGCCTGGGTCAGGCTGGTCAGATGATTGGCCAGCAGCATGTAGCGCCATTCGCTGAGATCGCCTGATTCGCGCAGATCAGAGCATTGCTGGCCGACGGTTTGCAGGATCCGCCCGCTGTAATCCGGCACCTGCGCATCGTGTTGCGGGGTGATCCATTGGGCGCTGGCGGCGGCTTCGTCTTCCCGGCGCAAGCGCGCATTCAGCGCGTGGGCAAAACCTGCGAGGTTGAGCAGCAACAACCGGCGCTGGGCAGATTCGCGGATCACATGAGTCTCACGGATCACCGAGCGCACATGCACGATCACCTCGCCCCAGGCCTTGCGCGCTTCGTACCAGCGGTCGTAGCAGGCGTTGTTGCGAAAGTTCATGAAGATCGACAGCGACAGGCCAAGCAAGGTGAACGGCGTGGCGTTGACCTTGGTGAAGTTGCTCGGGTGGAGGATTTCCACCAGCACGATGGCCGACGCCAGCAGCGTGACCATCAGGGTGCGCAGGGCGATGCGCTTGGCAATCGAGCCCTTGAGGGTGAACAGGATGGCGAACTGATTGACCTTGGGTCGGATGATCATGCGGCTCTCTGCCTTGAAAACGTGGCGGATCAGCCGCCGGTCATGTTCATGAAACGCACCACTTGCACGTCGTCGTTCACTTCAAAGTTGTGCCGGTAAGGCTTGAGTTTCATTGCTTCGATGATGGCTTTCTCCAGCCGTTCCGGTTGACCCGGATGAGCACGCAGCACCGCTTTCAGATCCACCGAATGCTCATTCCCCAGACACAGTAGCAAACGCCCCTCGACGGTCAGCCGCACCCGGTTGCAGGTGCCGCAAAAGTTATGGCTGTGGGGCGAAATGAACCCCAGCCGAATGTGCGGCGCTTCGGCCAGCCGCCAGTAGCGCGACGGGCCCTGGGTCGATTCGGCGGAGTCGATCAGGGTGTAGCGCTCGGCGATCTTTTCGCGCACCTGGGTGCTGGAAAAGAACGACTCGGCGCGGCTGTGTTCGCTGATGATCCCCAGCGGCATTTCCTCGATGAAGGAAATATCCAGATCCCGTTCAATGGCGAACTGCACCAGATCGTTGATCTCGTGATCGTTGCGGCCCTGCATCACCACGCAGTTGAGTTTAGTGCGGGTAAATCCGGCGGCGCGTGCGGCGTCGATGCCGTCGATCACCTGGGCCAGGTCGCCAGTGCGGGTCATTTGTTTGAAAAGCACCGGGTCAAGGCTATCGAGGCTGACGTTAAGGCGCTTGACCCCGGCGTCGAACAGCGGACTGGCGAGTTTGCCGAGCTGCGAACCGTTGGTGGTCAGGCACAGTTCGCGCAGGCCGGGCAGGGTGGCGATCTGAGTGCACAAGCCGACGACGCCGGGGCGAATCAACGGCTCGCCGCCGGTCAGGCGGATCTTGCGGGTGCCGAGCGCGACAAAGCTCTGCGCCAGTTGATAGATCTCCTCCAGCGTCAGCACCCGTTGGCGCGGCAGAAACTGCATGTCTTCGGCCATGCAATACACGCAGCGAAAGTCGCAGCGGTCGGTGACCGACATGCGCAAGTAGTCGACGCGGCGGTTGTAACCATCGATCAAGACGCGCTCGGACATGACAGCCTCGCTTGGGTGAAATTCGCTATTGAAGGGATTGGGTCGGCGCAGGTTATGAGCAACTTGAGGCAGCGTCCAATCACTCTTAATGACCGGCCGATTGATGCTGTCGATGATGAAATAATTATTCCGGATTTATCGCTTCTTAGTTTTGTAAGTCCCCGGATTTAAAGGGTTTAACGCCGTGATAGATGCTTTCGATAACGCAGTCATTAATAGCGATTAGACAAGTTTTTGCAGCGGTTTCTATCCTTGGCCCCGTCAAACGAAACGACCGCTTTTTAACTTGAAAGTCAGTCGTCGCTGTTTAAACCCGATCAGGTTATTGCCTGTGTGCATCGTCATGGAGAAGTCCCATGTCACAAGTCGACCGTTACAAACCCTACAAGGGCGCCGCTGCGGGTTGGGGCGCTGTCATCAGCCTCACCAAGAACTGGCTGGGCAGTGAAAACGCCCTGAAAAACATCCGCGCCATGCTCAAGACCAACCAGAACGGCGGCTTCGACTGCCCCGGTTGCGCCTGGGGTGAAGCACCCGGCGCGAGCATGCTCAAATTCTGCGAGAACGGCGCCAAAGCGGTGAACTGGGAAGCCACCGGCCGCCTGGTCGATCCGGCGTTCTTCAACAAGTACACGGTGTCGACGCTGGCCGAGCAAAGCGATTACTGGCTCGAGTATCAGGGCCGGATCACCCATCCGATGCGCTACGACGCGCGGGTCGACCGCTATGTCGAGATCACCTGGGACGACGCCTTCGCACTGATCGCCAAACACCTCAAAGGCCTGAAATCGCCCCACGAGGCCGAGTTCTACACCTCGGGTCGTGCCAGTAACGAAGCGGCGTTTCTCTACCAGTTGTTCGTCCGCGCCTACGGCACCAACAACTTCCCGGACTGCTCGAACATGTGCCACGAAGCCAGCGCGGTGAGCATGGGCGAGAGTCTGGGCGTCGGCAAAGGCACAGTGGTCTATGAAGACCTGCACCACGCCGACGCGATTTTCGTGATCGGCCAGAACCCCGGCACCAACCACCCGCGCATGCTCGAACCGTTGCGTGAAGCGGTAAAACGCGGCGCGCAGGTGGTGTGCATCAACCCGCTGAAGGAGCGTGGCCTGGAGCGTTTCCAGAACCCGCAGAACCCGATCGAAATGCTCAGCAACGGCTGGGAAGCGACCAACACCGCGTACTTCCGTCCAGCCTTGGGCGGCGACATGGCGATGATTCGCGGCATGGCCAAATTCCTGCTGGAGTGGGAGCGCGAAGCTCAGGCCACGGGCGGCGAACCGGTGTTCGATCACGCCTTCATTGCCGAGCACACGTCGGGTCTCGACAGCTATCTGGCCGAAGTCGATGCCACGAGTTGGGAGCACATCGTCGAGCAGTCCGGCGTGCCTTTGCATGACATCGAACTGGCCGCGCGCATGTATGCCCGCGCCAAGAGCGTGATCATGTGCTGGGCCATGGGCCTGACCCAACACGTGCACTCGGTGCCGACCCTCCAGGAAGTCATCAACCTGCAACTGCTGCGCGGCAACGTCGGCCGTCCGGGCGCCGGGCTGTCGCCGGTCCGCGGCCACAGTAACGTGCAGGGCGACCGCACCATGGGTATCAACGAACTGGCCCCGACCGAGCTGATGGACGCCTTGGAAAAACGCTTCAACTTCAAGGTGCCGCGCATGCACGGCCACAACACGGTGATGGCGATCGGTGCCATGGAGCGCGGCGAAGCCAAGGTGTTTATCGGTCTGGGCGGCAACTTTGCTCAAGCCACGCCGGACACTCCGCGCACCCACGCGGCGATGCGCAAACTCGACCTGAGCGTGCACATCTCGACCAAGCTAAACCGCAGCCATCTGGTGACCGGGCGTGACGCGCTGATCCTGCCGTGCCTCGGCCGTACCGACATTGACGTCCAGGCCGAAGGTCCGCAAGGCGTGACGGTGGAAGACACCTTCAGCATGGTGCACTTGTCGTTCGGTCAACTGAAGCCGAAGTCGGCGCACCTGAAATCCGAGCCGGCGATCATCGCCGGGATCGCCGCCGCGACCTTGGGCAAGCACCCGATCGACTGGGAATGGGCGGTGGGCGACTACGGGCGAATCCGCAACCTGATCGCCGATGTGATTCCGGGCTTCGAGAACTTCAACGAGAAGCTGCTGATCCCCGGTGGTTTCCACCTCGGCAACAACGCTTCCGACCGGGTCTGGAAAACCGAATCCGGCAAGGCCCAGTTCACCCCGTGCGTGCTGCCCGAGCATCTGATCAGTGAAGGCGTGCGCAACCTGCCGGTCAAACCGCATCTGATCCTGCAAACCATGCGTTCCCACGATCAGTACAACACCACGCTGTACGGCCTCGACGACCGTTATCGCGGGGTCTACGGCATGCGCGACGTGGTGTTCGCCAACGAGCAGGACATCCGCCGACTCGGTTTCGAACCGGGGCAAAAGGTCGATCTGGTGGCGCTGTGGGGCGACGAGCGCGAGCGTCGGGTCAGCGGTTTCACCTTGATCGCCTACGACATTCCGGCCGGGCAGGCTGCTGCGTACTACCCGGAAACCAATCCGCTGGTGCCGCTGGAAAGCTACGGTGACCGCACTTACACGCCGACCTCCAAATTCGTGGCGATCCGCCTCGAAGCGGCCGAGGCGAGCAACCTGATCCCGTCGTCGGTGGCGTAACCGACCCACGCGATCCAACCCTTTTGCATTTTGACTGGCTGCAGGCGTTCGCGCCTGGCGGTGGCCCGGCCGTGTGCTGCCGCTTTTCAGCCTGGATGAGGACATCATCATGTTCAACCTGGAGGCACTGGACCTGGCGCGAATTCAATTCGCGTTCACGGTTTCGTTCCACATCATCTTCCCGGCGATCACCATTGGTCTCGCGAGTTTTCTCGCGGTGCTCGAAGGCTTGTGGCTGAAAACCCACAACGACACTTACCGCGATCTCTACCATTTCTGGTCGAAGATCTTCGCCGTCAACTTCGGCATGGGCGTGGTTTCGGGGCTGGTCATGGCGTACCAGTTCGGCACCAACTGGAGCGGGTTTTCCGACTTCGCCGGTAGCGTCACCGGGCCGTTGCTGACCTATGAAGTGCTGACTGCATTCTTCCTCGAAGCCGGTTTCCTTGGCGTCATGCTGTTCGGCTGGAACCGCGTGGGCCGTGGCTTGCACTTCTTCGCCACGGTGATGGTCGCCATCGGCACGCTGATCTCGACCTTCTGGATTCTCGCCTCCAACAGCTGGATGCAGACTCCGCAAGGCTTCGAAATCGTTGACGGTCGAGTGATGCCGCTGGACTGGCTGGCGATCGTATTCAACCCGTCGTTCCCGTTCCGGCTGGCGCACATGGCGATTGCCGCGTTCGTTGCCACGGCTTTCTTCGTTGGCGCTTCGGCGGCGTGGCATTTGCTGCGTGGCAACGACAGTAAACCGGTGCGCAAGATGTTTTCCATGGCGCTGTGGATGGCGCTGATCGTCGCGCCGATTCAAGCGGTGGTCGGTGACGCCCATGGCTTGAACACCCTGGAACACCAACCGGCGAAAATCGCCGCCATCGAAGGCCACTGGGAAAACGCCGACAACGGGCCGACCCCGCTGGTGCTGTTCGGCATCCCGGACATGCAGGCGGAAAAGACCAAATACGCCATCGAGATTCCGTACCTCGGCAGCCTGATCCTCACCCACAGCCTCGACAAACAGATCCCGGCGCTCAAGAGCTTCCCGAAAGAAGATCGGCCGAACTCGACCGTGATCTTCTGGAGCTTCCGCGTCATGGCCGGGCTGGGCATGTTGATGATTCTGGTCGGAGTGCTGGGCCTGGCGTTGCGGCGCAACGGCAAGGTCTACCGTCATCGCGGCTTCCAGCGTCTGGTGCTGCTGATGGGGCCGAGCGGTCTGATCGCGCTGTTGGCGGGTTGGATCACTACTGAAGTCGGGCGTCAGCCGTGGGTTGTTTACGGTCTGATGCGCACCCACGACGCCGCGTCTCATCACTCGGTGGCGCAGATGAGCACCTCACTGGCGCTGTTCGTCGTCATCTACTGCTCGGTGTTCACCGTGGGCATCGGCTACATGATGAAGCTCGTGAGCAAAGGCCCGCAGCCGCACCACGAACATCCGCCCGAAGGCACTCAGGTGCAGACCCCGCGCCGGCCACTTTCGGCGGTTACCGACAACCTCGAATCCGCGACCCGGATCCACTGATAAAGGAGCGTTGAGTCATGGGTATTCAAGGTATCGATCTCTCGTTGATCTGGGGTGTGATCATTGCCTTCGGGGTGATGATGTACGTGATCATGGACGGCTTCGATCTGGGTCTCGGGATCCTGTTCCCGATGATCAGCGACGAGCAGGAACGCGACGTGATGATGAACACCGTCGCGCCGGTGTGGGACGGCAACGAAACCTGGCTGGTGCTCGGCGGTGCGGCGTTGTACGGCGCGTTTCCGCTGGCTTACGGGGTGATTCTGGAGGCGCTTTATCTGCCGCTGATCTTCATGCTCGCGGGGTTGATTTTCCGTGGGGTGGCGTTCGAGTTTCGCTTCAAGGCACCGGCTGAAAAACGTCATCTGTGGGACTGGGCGTTCATTGGCGGCTCGCTGCTGGCGACGTTCTCCCAGGGCGTGGTGATCGGCGCGTATGTAGCGGGGATTCCAGTGGTGGATCGGCAGTTCGCCGGTGGCGGTCTGGACTGGCTGGCACCGTTCCCGCTGGTCTGCGGCGTCGGTCTGGTAGTTGCTTATGCCTTGCTGGGCAGCACCTGGCTGCTGGTCAAGACCGAAGGCATGCTCGAGTCGCGGATGCGTCACTACAGCCGTCCGCTGGCGTGGCTGTTGCTGGCGATGGTGCTGGTGATCGGCGCGTGGACGCTGCAACTGCACCCGGAACTGGCCACGCGCTGGTTCAACCATGCGCACCTGACCGTGTTCGCTGGGCTGGTGGTGTTGGCGGTGCTGGCGCTGTTCGGGCTGTTGCGTTCGCTGCGTCAGCGCCATACCCACTGGCCGTTCGTGTTCACCCTGGTGCTGATGTTCCTCGGTTACATCGGCCTGGCGCTGAGCATCTGGCCGAACATCATCCCGCCGTCGGTCAGCCTGTGGGCGGCGGCATCACCGGCCACCAGCCAGCTGTTCGCCCTGATCGGCGCGCTGTTCATCCTGCCGGTGATCCTGATGTACACCTTCTGGAACTACTACGTGTTCCGCGGCAAAGTGAGGATTGGCGATGGCTACCATTGAGATGCGTGAAGTGAAAAGTCGCTGGTACAAACGCCTGGGCTGGCTGCTGCTGATCTGGTCCGGTAGCGTGGTCTCGCTGGCGGTGGTGGCGAGTCTGCTGAAGCTGGCGATGTATGCGGCGGGGATGAGAACCCACTGACCATAAAAAAACCGGAGCCTGGCTCCGGTTTTTTATTGCCTGCGATTTACCTCCTCCCTTTTGGGGGAGGAGCTGCCTTGATGTTTATTCCCCACCAAACATCGCCGTCCAGTAAATGCCGGCGCTGCTCTTCGGATCAACTGCGTAGGCAGCACCCAGCTCACGGTACTGCGGGTTCATCAGGTTGGCACAATGGCCGGGGCTGGCGAGCCAGCCGGCGACTACTTTCTGCACCGTGTCCTGCCCGGCGGCGATGTTCTCGCCGACCTGCTGGCCGCTGTAACCGGCCAGTTCCGCGCGGTCGCCGGGGGTGCGGCCGTCGCGGTCCTTGTGGTCGAAATAATTGTTGTTGGCCATCTCGCGGCTGTGTTCCTGGGCAACGCCGCCGAGCACCGCGTTCCACGCCAGCGGCGCAGTCGCTGCGAAGGCCTGACCGCCGCACTGGCGCGGCTGGGCGCGGGCGGCGTTGAGTTGTTCGAGGAGTTTCTGGCCTTCAGCCTGACCGTCGCCGAGGCGGGCGGACAGCAGTGGCCGGGCGAGGGTGATGCGCCAGTCACGGTCGGCGCGGCTGACGCCGATATCGACGAACTGCGGATCCAGCACCACCTGACAGAAACTCTCCTGGATCGCCTTCATCGCCGACGCCGCATCCCGTGGCCCGTTCAGGGTAATCGCCTGCACGTTGACCATCGGGTAGCGAGCGCTGGACATCGCCTGCTGCAAATCCACCGCCCCGCTGGCCGGCAGAATCAGGCGCGGATCGGCCGACAGCGGCGGCAATTCGCTGGACGCCTGGCTGCCACAACGCTGCGGCTGGCTGCGGTAGCTGTTGATCGATTCGATCAATTGCGACTCATCGGCGGCCATGGCCGAAGTGGCCAGCGCCAGGCCCACGGACAACGCGGCGAGTCGCAGAACGGATGGCATGAAGCGCATGGAAATCTCCCTTGGGCTGAGTGCGCACATCATGCGCGAAAGGGCCCCGGTTCGTGCAATGTCTTTTTCTTCATCGCGCGGATTTTTCTACAGAACGATTCCGTGCAATTTGCCGTCTACACTCTGCGAAGACCCCGGAAACCGGGCGTCTCAACCACGTAACACTTTGCCCGCGACGGGCGCTTTCGGAAGAATCGATCATGCGATTGAACGGGTTGCTTTGCTGTCTTGCGTTGACCCTGCTGAGCGGCGCGGCACTGGCCACCGATCAGGCACCGATCAAGGAAAAGGCCGAGGCGAAAGCCGAGGTTCTGGAAGAGAAGGCCGCCGACAAACCCGACGCGCCACCGGCACCCAAATCCGAAGCCATCACCCCGACCGAAGCGCAGGCGGTCGACCCCGCCGGCGCTGCACCGCTGGACGATCCGATCACCTGTCTGGCGCGCAGTATCTATTGGGAAGCCAAGGGCAAGGACAATGCCGACATGGAAGGCGTGGCGAGCGTGGTGATGAATCGCCTCGGGCATGACGGCTTTCCAGGCACGGTGTGCGAGGTGGTCAAGCAGGGCTCGGAAAGCAAAAGCTGCCAGTTTTCCTGGTGGTGCGACGGGCGTCCGGATCAGGTCAAGGAAGATGCCGAATACGCGCTGGCCAAGGAAATCGCCGGCAAGGCGCTGAACCGTCAGCTCACCGACCGCACCCACGGCGCGCTGTATTTCCACGACCGCAACGTTCATCCGAGCTGGGCCAAGGAATACACCAAGACCGCCGAGACCAAGAAATTCCTGTTCTATAAACCCGCTGGCGGGGACGCGCGTTAGGCGCAGACTTCCCGCACACAATTGCGCAGCCAGCGGTGCGCCGGATCGGCGTCCATGCGCGGGTGCCAGAGCATCGACACACTGATGTCCGGCATGCGGAATGGCAGAGCGAAACTGTGCAGGCCCGTGCGCAGTTTGCTGGTGTGACGTTCCGGGACGGTGGCGATCAGGTCTGATTCACGGACCAGCGTCAGCGCTGCCGAAAATCCACCGAACGAAGTGACGATGTCCCGGGTAAGGCCGAAGGCGAGTAACGCTTCGTCCACCGGGCCGCTGCTGCGTCCGCGTCGCGATACCAGAATGTGCTGGCCTGCGGCAAAGCGTTTGGCGCTGACCTTGCCGCTGCTCAACGGATGCCCCTCACGCGCCACACCAATCCACTGATCGCGGAACAGGATGCGGCTGTGCAGCGTCGGGTCGGTGCTGTCGTCGACCACGCCGGTTTCCAGATCGACCCGGCCTACGCGCAGCAGCGTGCTGTCCTTGTCGGCCTTCTGCACGAAGCGCAGGCGCACGCCAGGCGCCTCTTCGGCGATGCGGGCGAGCAGGGCGGCGGCGAAGGTTTCGACAAACCCGTCGGTGTTGCGCAGGGTGAAGGTGCGCCGCAACTGGCCGGGATCGAGCACTTCTGCCGGGCGCAAAACCGCTTCGGCTTCCTGCACCAGATAACTGACCCGGTCGCGCAGCTCCAGCGCACGTGGGGTCGGCACCAGCCCGCGACCGGCGCGCACCAGCAGCGGATCCCCGGTGGTTTCGCGCAGCCGGGCCAGTGCCCGACTCATGGCGGAAGGGCTCAGACGCAGGCGCTCGGCGGCGCGGACGACGCTGCCTTCGCTCAGCAACACGTCGAGGGTGATCAACAGGTTCAGATCCGGTGCATTCATGACATGGCGTTCCATGCAGGTATCAAGTGCAAAGCATGCGTCTTGCGCCCTGTATTGTCGAGGCTCAGGCTATGCCCCATGACCTTTGCACTGTGAGCCCCCCATGCACCGAGAACCCCTGAGCCCTTCAGCCCGCTGGGCGCTGACCAGTCTGGCGCTGTCGATGCTGATGCCGTCGCTGGACACCAGTATTGCCAACGCCGGACTGCCGAACCTGGCGACTGCATTCGATGCGACGTTTCAACAAGTGCAATGGATCGTCCTGGCCTATCTGCTGGCGGTCACCACTTTGATTGTCAGCGTCGGGCGGCTGGGTGACGGCTTTGGTCGGCGGCGCTTGCTGTTGATCGGCATCGGCATCTTTACCGCCGCGTCCCTTGCGTGCGCACTGGCGCCGAGCCTTGCCTGGCTGATCGGTGCGCGGGCGGTGCAGGGCCTGGGCGCGGCGATCATGTTCGCGCTGACGGTGGCGCTGGTGGCCGATGCGGTGCCCAAATCCCGGGCCGGCAGCGCGATGGGGTTGCTGGCCACGATGTCGGCGACCGGCACCACCCTCGGGCCGTCGCTCGGCGGGCTATTGATGGCGCATGTCGGCTGGCAGTCGATCTTTGTGATCAACGTGCCGTTGGGATTGCTCAATGCGTGGCTGGTGTATCGGTATTTGCCGAAGGATCGAATCGTGCGCTCGGGTGTTGCATTCGATTATCCCGGCACCGCCGTACTGATGTTGACGCTGGCGGCCTACGCACTGGCGATGACGATTGAAGGACTTACCCCGACGTTGCTGTTGCTCAGCTTGTTGGGCGTTGGGTTGTTCATCCTGGTCGAGAAGCGGAGCAAGGCGCCGCTGATTCACCTGTCATTGTTCACCGATACGCGAATCAGCAGCAGTCTGGCGCTGACCTTGCTGGTGACCACGGTGATGATGACCACGCTGGTGGTCGGGCC
This sequence comes from Pseudomonas fluorescens, assembly GCF_030344995.1. Lineage (GTDB taxonomy): Bacteria > Pseudomonadota > Gammaproteobacteria > Pseudomonadales > Pseudomonadaceae > Aquipseudomonas > Aquipseudomonas fluorescens_BF. The sequence goes on along the minus strand of NZ_CP128260.1, from coordinate 4,037,915 downwards.
GTTTTACCTGAGTCGAGGTTTGGGTCTTTCCAGCACGCAGGTCGGACTGGTGCTATCGATCGGGCCGTTGCTGGCGGCGTTCAGCGGCGTACCGGCCGGGCGGCTGGTGGATCGTTTCGGCGCGCGGCGGATGGTGCCGGGTGCGTTGTTCGGCCTGGCTTGCGGTTGCGGTTTGTTGGCGCTGTTTCCGGTGAGTTTTGGAGTGCTTGCATACGTGCTGCCGATCACGGTGGTGGCCTTGAGTTACGCGCTGTTCCAGGCCGCCAACAACACCGGGTTGATGTCCGGCGTTGCTCAGGATCAGCGCGGCGTGGTTTCGGCCATGCTCGGGCTGTCGCGCAATCTGGGGTTGATCACCGGGGCGGCGGCGATGGGCGCGGTGTTCGCCCTGGCCACGGACGATCCGACTCAGGCGCCGGCCGAAGTTATTGCGGCCGGCTTGCACATGACCTTCGGTGTGGCCACGGCGTTGATGTTCGCGGCGTTTGCGCTCGGTGCTTTCACGCACCTGCGTCTCGCGTCTCCCGTGCCGGAAAGAACAGTTCAAAGCAGGTGATGCCGTCGGCGCTGCTGACGCTGTAGCGACCCTGATGCAACTGCATGATGGTCGCGACAATCGACAGGCCCAGTCCGTTGGATTGGGCCGAGCGCTCGCGGGACGGATCGACGCGGTAGAAACGCTCGAACAGTCGCGACAGATGTTCCGCCGGAATGGTAGCGCCCTGATTGCGTACCCGCAGATAGCTGCCGTCCGTTTCGGCGATGGCTTCGACCTGCAACGTCGAATCCGCCGCACCGTACTTGATCGCGTTGGCGCACAGATTGGCCAGCGCCCGACGCAGCAGCATCGGCTCGGCCCAGATCACGCCGCTGCCACTGGCCTCGATGGTGACGCCGACGTCCGCCGCCAATCCCTCGAAGTAATCGGCAATGCGCTGCATCTCATCGCAGGCATCCAGCTCCTGCCGCTGGGCCAGGGCGCTGGCCGGGTCGGTGCGGGCGAGAAACAGCATGTTGTCGAGCATTCGCGCGAGCCGTTCGAGTTCTTCGACGTTGGAGGCGAGCAGCTGTTGATAGGCGTCGACGCTGCGGTTCTGTTGCAGGGCAACCTGGGTTTCACCGAGCAGGTTGTTGATCGGCGTACGCAGTTCGTGGGCCATGTCGGTGGAGACCTGGCTCAGTTGGGCAACCCCTCGGTCGAGCCGGTCCAGCATCGCATTGAAAGACTCGATCATCGGCTGCAATTCCCGGGGCGTGCCTTGGCTGTCGAGGCGTTCGCCGAGGTTGGCGATGCCGATCCCGTGGGCATGCCGGGCAATCCGCCGCAACGGCAGCAAGCCGCGATACACCAGCAGGCAGCCGACCAGCGCCAGCACGATCGCCGCCAGTGAGGCGAGGCCGTACACGCTGAGCCGGTAATTGGCGAGCATCGCCGTACGCTCGCTCATCACCTTGGCGATGAGCACCTGCAGATTGCCCTGGTCACCGGAGTCGATACTGGCCGCGACTGCCGAAAACGGCACGCCGTTGATGCTCGGCAGATGCTGCACGTCGGTGAGCGCCATCACATGGTCGATCGGTACGGCGGGCACGCTCGGCAGTGCCAGGTCGCTGGGGTTGACCACGAACAAGGGCGGTTGCCCCGGCGCGCCGATGGTCAGCAGCGCTTCGCGGTTGCCCAGCATGTTCTGGAACAGCGCCGGTTTGGTCTTGATCAACTCCAGCGTGTTGCTGTCGTTGAGGATGGTGCGCAACTGATCGATGCGGCTGACCAACTGGATGTCATCGCGGCGGGTCAGTTGCTCTTCCAACTGGTTGTAAAGCGCCGCGCCCAGGCCTGCCAGCGCGGCGAAGGCGAGCACGGCGAAGACCAGCGCCAGACGCAAGGTCAGGGAATAAGTGCCGGCGATTTTCATGGCTGGGTATCGAAGCGGTAGCCGATGCCGCGCACGCTGTGGATCAGCTTGAGCGGGAACGGATCGTCGATCTTCGCCCGCAGGCGGCGCACGGCGACATCGACCACGTTGGTGTCGCTGTCGAAATTCATGTCCCACACCCGCGAGGCAATCAGTGAACGCGACAGCACTTGCCCGGTGTGGGTGGCGAACAGTAGCAGCAAGGCGAATTCCTTGTTGGTCAGGGTGATCCGATTGCCGGCGCGGCTGACCCGGCGTTTGAGCACGTCGATCTGCAGATCGGCCACCTGCAATTGCTCTTCTTCATGGATCGGCCCGCGTCGGGTCAGGGTGCGCAAGCGCGCCACCAGTTCAGCGAAGGAAAACGGCTTGATCAGATAATCGTCAGCGCCCAGTTCCAGGCCCTTGACCCGGTCGGCGATGTCGTCGCGGGCAGTCAGGAACAGCACCGGCGTGTCGGCTTCCTTGCGCAGCCGGCGCAGGACTTCCCAGCCGTCCATTTTCGGCATCATCACGTCCAGCACGATCACGTCGAAGCCGAACTCCAGCGCCAGGTGCAGACCGTCGGCGCCGTCCCGGGCCAGGCTCACGCTGTAGCCCAGTTCCTGCAGGCCGTTGAGCAAATAGTTGCCGGCCTTGGGTTCGTCTTCGACAACAAGGATATTCATGGGCACTGTGCCTCAATTGTCATTGATGCAGCCGCTGCCTTGCACTTGATAGTCCAGCACATGTTCACGGCCCTGGTGGTCGAGGTAGTTGAGTCGCGCGGGGATCACGCCGCAAGCCTGGGAAATATCGGTGCTGGAGAGGACTTTGTCGACATCCAGGTGCACATAGAAGCCGTTGGTGTCGTGAATGACGGTGCGCTCGGGCATTTCAGCGGCGAACACGGAACCGGTGGCGAGGAGGGCGGTGAAGGCGAGGATCAGGGTTTTCATGATGGGTCACTCGAGTCGTTGAAGTTGATCGGCGTTCTGGCCGGGACAACTTCAAGCTACCGGGCGATCCGCTCGGCAAACCGACAACTCGATGACAAATCTGTAATAAACCGAACCTGTGGGAGCCAGCGCACTCCCACAGAGTATTCAGCTGGCGTGAGTGCTGAGAATGCTCGCGATCTGTTGCGGCTGGCAGTTGAGGTACGGCGAGGATTTCAGCCACTGCTGATCCGGGTACCAGGAGAACATGAATTGGCCATTCTTCAGGCTGTCGATCACCCGTTTGGCGACTTGCGGTCGCACGGCCGGGCAACCCTGGCTGCGGCCCAGACGGCCGGTGCGTTTGCTCCAGAACGGGTTCACGTAGTCGGCGGCGTGGATCACGATGGCGCGGTCACGGGCCATGTCGTTGACGCCCGGTTCCAGACCGTCCATACGCAGCGAGTAACCGTGGGTGCCCTGGTAACTTTCCTGAGTACGGAACAGGCCGAGGCTGGACTGAAAACTGCCTTCACGGTTGGAGAACCGGGTGGCGAAGTTTTCCCCGGAGTTCGAACCGTGGGCGACCAGATCGCGCAGCACCAGTTTTTTCCGGGTCAGGTCGAAGATCCACAACCGGCGCTCGGTGGACGGCTGCGAATAATCGATGATCGCCAGGTGACGAGACTGCTTCGCGCCGTTGTTGATCGCACATTGCATGGCGTTCAAGGCACCTTTCAGCGCCTGGGGATTGAGTTCCGGAGCGGCGTGCGCGAGGCTGGTGTACAGAACCGGCGAAGTGGTGCCGGCGGCAAAGGCTGGACTGGTCAGCACGCCAATGGCGGTGGCAGTCAGCAGAAGTCGGCGCAAAAACGTCAACATTTAAAGTGAGTCTCCACTTGCTACTTGTTTGGCACTTAGGCTCCTGACGTCCAGTCGTTCCCGGCAAGCCCGCGAATCGGGCCTGACTGTTCACCGCACCTGAGGTAAGGTTGACCGTCAATCAGGACGGCCATGGATTGGAGTAAAGCAGTTGTTCAAAAAGTACGCATGCTACTTGAGCATTTGTTTGCTCGCTGCGCCGTTTGTCGCTTGCGCCGAAGAGCCGTTGCCGGGGCTCCCGACGCTGCCGCCCGTGCCGACGGAAATGCCCATCGAACCGCAGAGCCCGTTGCAGGCTGCGCTGATCAGTCTGCCCCAGGCGTGCCCGACGATCGGCACCAGCCTCAACGGTCCGGCGCTGGATCAGTTGCGCGCGTTCTACCAGCAGCAGGACTGGCTGCCGGTGTGGGCCGATGGCGGACAATTGCCGGCCTTGCATGCGCAATTGCAGCTGTTGGCCGACGATGGCCTGAACCCGAAACGCTACCCGGTGGCGCTCACCGCCCCGCAGGACGGCGAACTGTGCGCCGACATCGAGATCAGCCGTTATTACCTGCAAGCTTTGCAGGACTTGCATTACGGCCGCCTGTTGCAATCGCACTTCGAACCGCTGTGGCATTCCGACGAAACGCCCCGCGACCGTCAGGCCGAATTGCTCGCCATCGCCGTACCGGGCGTGCGCAACGTGCCAGCCGCCTTCGATCTGGCGCGCCCGCAGCTGGCGCAGTACCAGAACCTGCGTCATCTCTACGCAGCTCAACGCCTGAAAGCCTTGCCCCAATGGACGTCAGTGGGCAACGGGCCGTTGCTGCGTCCGGACATGGAAGACAAACGCGTACCGGAACTGGCTCGCCGGCTGTATAGCGAAGGCTATCTGACCAGTGTGGTCGGCACGCCGGACAACGCTTATCACGGTGTATTGGTAGAGGCGGTGAAGAGCTTTCAGGCCAACCATTCGTTGCAGGCCGACGGAGTGGTCGGGCCGGGGACGATTGCCGAACTCAACATCAGTCCGCTGACCCGTCGCGAACAGTTGCGGGTCAATCTTGAACGTTTCCGCTGGATGGCCCAGGACATGGAGCCGGACGGTTTGCTGGTCAACGTCGCCGCTGCCGAACTGACGCTTTATCAGGGTGGCCTGCCGGTGTGGCAGACCCGCACCCAGGTCGGGCGCGCCGAACGCCAGACCCCGCTGCTCAAATCCCGCGTCACGCGCCTGACCCTGAACCCGACCTGGACCGTGCCGCCGACCATCTGGAAGGAAGACAAGCTGCCGGAAATCCGCAAGGACCAGACGTTCCTCAGCCGCCAGAACCTGCAAGTGCTCGACGCCAACGGCCAGCCACTGGCCGCCGCCGACATCGACTGGGACAACCCCGGCAACATTCTCCTGCGTCAGGACGCCGGGCCGCGTAACCCGCTGGGGCAAATGGTCATTCGTTTCCCCAACCCGTTCTCGGTGTACCTGCACGACACGCCGAGCAAGGCGCTGTTCGACAAGGGGCCACGGGCGTTCAGTTCCGGCTGTGTGCGGGTCGAGCATCCGATGAAGCTGCGCGACTTCCTGCTCAGCCCGGCGGAGAAGGCGCGCACCGACACCTTGCTCGCTACCGGAACCACCCATGAATTCCGCCTGAGCAATCCGGTGCCGATCCTCATGACTTACTGGACGGCACAGGTCGATGGCCAGGGTCGCGTGCTTTACGCGCCGGACATTTACAGCCGAGACAGCGCGTTGCTGGCGGGGCTGGACCGGGCGCATTGATCTTCAGCGGCTGGCGCGTTTCCAGAAAAACCGCGCCAGCCACGCATCCACGCTCAACTTGCCGGCTCCGGCAAACACCAGCGGCACCAGCGCCGCCAGATAAATTGCCGGCAGCTTGAAGTTGCCGAAGCCCTTGTTGGTGATCGCGTAACCCTGGGCCAGCTCACTCAACGACGACCAGTCCGCCGGCCAGTGCACAGCAGCGGTGGCAACGACGGTCACGACAATCAGCGAAACCGCCGAAATCCGCGTGCCGAATCCGATCAGGATCGCCAGCGCGCAGATCAGCTCGGCCCACATCGACAGCTCCCAATTCAGCGTCGCCGGCAAGTGGTCGAAGGGAAACGGGAACCGCTCCTGAATGTCTTCGAACCAGTTCTGACCGTTGAATTTCTCCAGCCCCGATTCGAAAAATTCCCAGGCGATGAACAGGCGCAAGGTCAGCGGCGCGAGCCACTGGCCGGCGCGGTCGAGGTTCACATGCAGGCCTTTGACGGCCGACGAGAGAGCTGTGGTCATGGGAAGGCTCCATTCATTCAAAAGAAAACGGGGCACCGACGTGCCCCGTAAAAAGGTTTATTCGCCGGCGCCGCACTTGCCTTCGCCGCATTTACCTTCCGAGGACTTTTCCGTGGTGTCGGCCTTGGCCTGGGACTGGCTGTAGCCGTGATCCAGTTGCTTGACGCTGAACGCTTCGGAAGCCGAAGCGGCGTTGGACAGGGCCAGGCCACCGGCAAGCAGCAGGCCCAGAGTCAGGGAAGTTTTCGAAAGCTTGGTCATGGTGAATCTCCGATGCGATGTGTGAGTTCAAAGGCTTGATCGGGGCTGCCGATCGACAGGTTCATTTGAACGCCGGGCTGTATCGCTGATGTGTCGCGAAGGGCCGGATTTGTGCGCGGGATGTGTCGGGCATCGGGCCGTACACACTGCGATACACAGCGCCGGTGTGATTCGATTGCCGGGCGCAGCGTCTAGCCACGGTGTCCCCGCAATCCCATGGGGCGAGACTTCGAGACCCGGCATGCAAGCGCTGTTGAACGAGATCCTTGACGCTGTCCGGCCCCTGATCGGGCAGGGCAAGGTGGCTGACTACATTCCTGCCCTCGGCACCGTGCCGGCCAATCAACTGGGCATCGCCGTGTATGGCAACGACGGCGAGATGTATTGCGCCGGCGACGCCGAGACGCCGTTCTCGGTGCAGAGTATTTCCAAGGTGTTCAGCCTGGTGCAGGCCATTGAACATTCCGGCGAGGCGATCTGGGAGCGCCTGGGTCACGAGCCGTCCGGCCAGCCGTTCAACTCGCTGGTGCAGCTGGAATTCGAGCGTGGCCGCCCGCGCAATCCATTCATCAATGCCGGAGCGCTGGTTATCTGCGACATCAACCAGTCGCGCTTTGCCGCACCGGCCTTGTCGATGCGCGACTTTGTGCGGCGCTTGTCTGGCAACCCGCAGGTGATGGTCGACGGCAAGGTCGCCGACTCCGAATACCAGCATCGTGCGCGCAACGCGGCGATGGCTTACCTGATGCAATCCTTCGGCAATTTCCACAACGACGTTGAAGCGGTGCTGCGCAGCTATTTCAGCCACTGCGCGCTGCGCATGAGCTGTATCGATCTGGCACGAGCCTTCTGCTTCCTGGCCAACGACGGCTTCTGCAAGCACAGCGGCGAGCAGATTCTGAGCCGACGCCAGACCCAGCAAGTCAACTCGATCATGTCCACCAGCGGTCTCTACGACGAAGCCGGCAACTTCGCCTATCGCGTCGGTCTGCCGGGCAAGAGTGGTGTGGGTGGCGGCATCGTCGCGGTGGTGCCGGGGCAGTTCACGGTGTGCGTGTGGTCGCCGGAACTGAACACGGCGGGCAACTCGCTGGCGGGGATGGCGGCGCTGGAAATGCTCAGTTCGCGGATTGGCTGGTCGGTGTTCTGAGGCCGTGTTGCTTTGAGGGAGGCCAACCTATACATTTTCCGGCCGCCCTCAATATGGTGAATCCGCTCCATGTCTCTCGCGCTCGAACGTCTCGTCGCTGGCACGCCCATCCCTTTCGCCGGTAACCGCGTCACCGTGGTCAGCCCCGAACTGGCCGAGCGTTTCCGACCCGGCGACCACCTGCTGGTGGAACAGGTGAGCGGCGAGCTGTTGCTGATTCCGGTGGTGGATCAGCAGGCCGCGTCGGTGGCGATCGAGCGTGCAGCGTCGGCGTTTACCGCGTTGTCCGCTGTGCCGGATGAGGCCATCAGCCGCTTCTTCGATCTGTTCGCTCAACGCCTGGAAAACCCGGACGCCTGGGCGCTGATCGAAACCGCCAACCTCGCCGACATCGAGCGGGCCAAGGCTCGCGGTCGTTCCACCACCCGGTTGCTCGCCGACGAGCGCATGCGCCGCGACATGATCGCCGGCCTGCGCGCCTGGCGTGATGCGCCGGCCACCCGTGGCAAAGTCATCAGCAGCGTCGAGCATGACGGCTGGAAGGTCGAGCAGGTGGTGTCGCCATTGGGCATCGTCGCGTTCGTGTTCGAAGGTCGACCGAACGTCTTCGCCGACGCCGCTGGCGTACTGCGCACCGGCAACACCGCCGTTCTGCGCATTGGCAGCGATGCGCTGGGCACCGCGCAAGCTATCGTCACCCACGCCTTGAACCCGGCGCTGGCTGATGCCGGTCTGCCGGCGGGTGCGGTGTCGCTGGTGGAGAGCGTCAACCATGCCGCCGGTTGGGCGCTGTTCGCCGACCGGCGTCTGTCGCTGGCGGTGGCCCGTGGTTCGGGCCGTGCAGTCAGTCAGTTGGGCAGCATCGCCCAGCAGGCCGGCACCGCCGTCAGTCTGCACGGCACCGGTGGCGCGTGGCTGATTGCTGATCGCGATGCCGACGCCAAGCGCTTCGCCGCCGTGGTGCGCAACTCGCTGGATCGCAAAGTCTGCAACACGCTGAACGTCTGCCTGATCCAGCGCGACCGTGCTGCCGAACTGGTGCCGTTGTTCCTCGATGCCTTGCAGCAGGCTGGTACGGCGCGCGGTCAGGGCTGCAAATTGCACATCGTTGAAGGCAGCGAAAGCTACCTGCCGAGCGACTGGCAGAACGCGACGGTCGAGGTCTATCGCGCCGAGGGTTATCAGACTGAAGCCCTGGCCGAACCTTTGCCGGAAGCTCAACTGGGCCGCGAGTGGGAATGGGAAGAAACCCCGGAAACCAGCCTGATGATCGTCGACGATCTGGATCAGGCCATCGCGCTGTTCAATCGCTACAGCCCGCAGTTCACGGTGTCGTTGATCAGCGAAGATGCAGCGGCTCAGGAGCGTTTCTACAGCGCGGTCAACGCGCCGTTCGTGGGCAACGGCATCACCCGCTGGGTCGATGGCCAGTACGCGCTGAACAAGCCGGAACTGGGTCTTTCGAACTGGGAAAGTGGCCGGTTGTTTGCCCGCAGCGCGATTCTTTCCGGTGACGGTGTGTTCACCGTACGCAGCCGCATGACGCAAATCGATCTGGGCGTAAAACGCTGAACAGAACAACGCCGCGCCCGTCGCAATGACGGGCGCGGCGTTGTGTTTTCAAGCAGCATCCACTGCCTGACCGTACACCGCGCACGTCGACGGTTGCTCGGCCAGCGAGACAAAGGTGCGGCGGTCGGCACTCAGCGCGTCGATGGAACCGGTCTCGATGTCGTACACCCATCCGTGCAGATTCAGCAGGCCTTTCTCCTGGGCCAGGCGCACGCTCGGGTGAGTCTGGATGTTCGCCAGTTGCGCGATCACGTTTTCCCGCACCATCGAACTCAGCCTGGCGGCGTCATTGGCGTGCGGCCGCGATTCGTTGACCACTTTCGCCGACTCGGCGTGTTGCAGCCAGCCGCTGACGGCGGGCAAGTGATCCATGCATTTGCACTGAGCGATGGCAGTCATGGCGCCGCAATCGGAGTGGCCGCAGATCACGATGTCAGTCACGCCGAGCACGGCTACCGCGTATTCCACCGTCGCCGAAACCCCGCCCGGATGCGGGCTGTAGGACGGTACGATATTGCCGGCGTTGCGGATCACGAACAGCTCGCCGGGTTCTTGCTGGGTCAGCAGTTCCGGGACGACGCGGCTGTCGGAGCAAGTGATGAACAAGGTGCCCGGGGTTTGGGTGGTCGCCAGGTGTTTGAACAGCTCGGTGCGTTGTGGAAACGCTTCGTTCTGGAACTTCAGGAAGCCTTCGATCAGGTTTTTCATGGTGTAGTCCTCTCAGTTCGAACAGCCGGTGCCGAATTCGCTGTATTGAAGAAGGTGTTTTGCGCCATGGCTGTCGAGGTAAGTCATCTCGACCGGCACTACGCCGCAGACGTCGGCCACCGGGGTGATGCTCACGACTTCAGCGATGTCCAGAGACATGCCGTAGCGGTAGGCGACGGCTTCTTCATCAGCCTGGACCTGGGCGGCAAGGCCGGCGAGCAGGGCCAGGGTCAACAGAATTTTTTGCATGGGGCAGCCTCCAGACAGATGTGGTGACGACTTGGCAATTCAGGTTTGGAAAGGCCCGCACGCGGGGTGCGGGCCCGGAAGGATCAGAACGGACGCAGCGGTAGGAACTTGCCGTCGAGGGTGACCACGGCGCGGGAACCGCCTTCAGGGTCTTCGACTTTCTTGATGTCGAGCTTGAAGTTGATCGCGCTGATGATGCCGTCGCCGAACTGTTCGTGAACCAGCGCCTTCAGAGTGGTGCCGTAGATCTGGATCATCTCGTGGAAGCGATAGATGGTCGGATCGGTCGGCACACCGTCGAGGCTGCCGCGCAGCGGGATGATTTGCAGGGCGGCGACATCTTCGGCACTCAGCTCAAGCTTGTCGCCGACCACTTCGGCAGCGGCTTTTGGCAGCGGGTGCTGGCCGAGGAGGGCGGCGGTGACGTAGGCCAGACTCAGGCCGGTGCCGTCAGCCAGATCCTGCCACGACAGGTTTTTCTGAGCCTTGGCATCCAGGGCGCGGGTGGTCAGGGCGATGCGGCTGTCGTTGTAGGCTTGGGATTGCATGGTGCTTCTCCTTTCGGGGGTTGGCTTGCTGTGTGGGATTCATCTTCTGCCGATTGATCCATAGCGTCCAAGACCGATATACAATGCCAAGCATAAGTACTGCCTATAGATGGAGCGTTCCATGCTGCTGCGACATTTGCGATACCTGCTGGCCGTGGCCGATCACGGCGGTTTCACCCGGGCGGCCGAGGCGCTGCATGTGTCGCAGCCGACCTTGTCGCAACAGATCCGCCAACTGGAAGAAAGCCTTGGGGTGGATCTGTTCGATCGCACATCGCGCTCGGTCAAACCCACTGATGCCGGTCAGGCCTATATCGAGTGCGCACGGCGGGTGCTGGTTGAGCTGGAGGCAGGCAAGCGCGCGTTGCATGACGTGAAGGATCTGTCCCGAGGTTCGCTGCGGTTGGCCATGACGCCGACGTTCATGGCGTATCTTGTCGGACCGTTGGTGCGCGATTACGTGGCGCGGTATCCGGGGATTCATCTGGAGATTTTCGAGCTGTCGATGGATGACATCGAGGCCGGGCTGGCGGATGACTCGCTGGATATCGCGATTGCCTTCACGCCGGTGCGCAATCCGGACATTGAATGCATTCCGGCGTTTGTCGAGACGTTGGGGGTGATGGTCGGGCGTGAGCATCCGCTGTACGACAGCTCATCGGTGCTGACGCCGGATGACATTGCACAGCTGGATTTCGCCTTGCTGGCGCCAGACTTCTTCACGCGCCTGTCGATCGATGAGTACTTCCGCCAGAACGGCATCACGCCCAAGGTGCAAATCGAGGTGAACTCGGTGAGTACATTGCTGGAAGTGATCCGGCATGCGCCGATTGCGACCATGTTGCCGGAGGCGATTGCGACCGAGGACCGGGCATTGCGCCGGTTGCGTGTCGAGAGCGAGGCGCCGCAGCGGGGAGCGGCGTTGTTGCGCCGCCAGAACAACTATCACAGTGCAGCGGCGGAGGCGTTCATGAATCTCGCGCTAGGCCTGGGAAGCCCCTCACCCTAACCCTCTCCCAAGGGAGAGGGGACTGACCGAGGTGAATGTTCGAGTTTCATCGACCTGAAAAATTGAGTCGTACTCAGAATTTGAAGCGACCCCCGATCTGATCCCTTTCCCCCCTCGCCCCCTTGGGGGCGGTCCGACGATTCGGGAGGGCTGGGCGGGCGGCGTTCCGATGAGGGGGTAGGTTCTTGACCACACAAAATAACTAAAGCCAGACACAAAAAAAGGGCCTGCTCCTTATGGGAAGCAGGCCCTTTAGTTTATTGAAGTTAGAACTCAGCAGAACCGATCAATCACCCGGACTTCGTTTTTGTTCTGCATCGAGTCCCACGCCTGTTTCAGCGTTTGCAGAACATTACCGATGAAGTCCTTGTCGGCCGCGGCTTTCTTGCCGACATAACCGTGGCCGCGGCGGTACATCTTCAGGCGGGCCAGCAGGTTCTGGTTGTTCCGGTCGAACTCTTCTTCACCAGCATGGGGCGACAGGCAGTCGATATGGACCTGACCCGACTTGCTGATCCACAGAATATGGCTGTCGTGGCTGTCTTTTTGCGCAGCGAACATACGAGCCAGTTCTTCGATAGTAGGTTGATTGTTCAGATTCATGATATTGCCCCTTGACCAGTCTGGTGATCTTTCAAAGTTGATTCGCTAATACAGGTAGCCCATCGGTTAGTTGATCCCTGGCACCGAAACCAGGACGTCAGCGGTCGCCCGTGTGAAGTACGGGGTCATGCGTCTGTTGCATGTAGTCGTGTTGAATAACTGCTACGCAATAGCGTCACAACGAGGAGAAGCAGCGAAAACCGGGAGGCTCCTTGACGACGTTTTCAGGGTCGACCACAAGCGTCTTGAGAATTTTCGCCAGCGCTTCTCGTCCTTGTACTGGACGTTCAGGCCAGGTCAGCTTCTTCAATCTGCCTTGTGGGCAGCGTGTATCCGGAAAAAACAGCTCGGCGGTCAGACGAGCTTGCTCAAGCGTGTTGCCAGTGCTCCCGATCGGGGAGACGTTTGCATCATGCAAAAGCCAAACGACGCCGTCAACGGTTTTGTAGTGATTATTTTTGCGCACTACATATTGTCGGACAAAGTCATTCTGGAATGAAAAAAGAGGCGTTCAGGCAGCGGGAGAGAGGCTGCGCAGGCAGTAGAACGTGCAGGGATAGCCGTCCACGGTTTTGGTCTGGCGGGTAAAGTCGCCGCCGCTCAGCTCGGGGATGAGCCGGGCCCAGAACCGCTGTGCAGGCAGGTTGGCGTCGACATGGAAAATCTGCCATTGACCGGGCAGGTGGCTCAAGAGGGCAGAGGCGACAAACTGCGCGACGCCTTGGCCACGCCAGCGTCGGCTGACGAAGAAATAGCCGATGTTGTAGTCGGCGCCTTCGATGAGGAGGTGGTCATCCACGGTCACGAATCCCGCCAGTTCGCCGTCGACGTGAATCAGGAATGGCCGGGTCGCCGGCTGGCGCCAGTAATCGTCTTTCAACTGGATCGGGAATAACCCATGCCCGCTGAGCTTCAGCGGCAGCCACTCGCTGAAGTCATAGGTGTAGAACTGCATCAGGTTTTCGAGGGTTTCCAGTTCGTCGCGTCGGGCGACGCGCAGTTCGATGACAGACATGCCGCTGCCTCCTGACCATCACTGCAGAAACAGTAGCGCGCAGCAGGCTATTTGGCTGCCGGTTTCGCCGAGCGTTTGCTGGTTCCGGTGGTTTTGCGTTGGGTGGTCTTGCGCTTGTTCTTCCACGGCGCAGCGGCCTTGCCGGCAGGCGGCGGGCCGCTGATGGTCAGGCTCAGCCCGGCGCAGCGGGTCACTTGCTTGCTCATCCACGCGGCCTGTTTGGTGACGAATTCTTCCAGACTCATCTCGCCGCTCTGCACCATGTCCAGCGCCTGCTCCCAGATTGCCGTTGTACCCGGGTCGGCAATCGCCCGGGGTACCGCATCGATCAGGCTGAACGCGGCGGGCGTGGCGGACAGCGCCTTGCCGTTCTTCTCCAGATAACCGCGATCCAGCAAGCCCTGGATGATCGAGGCGCGGGTGGCCTCGGTGCCGATGCCGGTGGTGTCCTTGAGTTTCTGCTTGAGCAGCGGATCTTCCACCAGTTTGGCGACGTTCTTCATCGCCTTGATCAGATCACCTTCGGTGTAGGGCTTGGGCGGCTGCGTCCACAGGTCCTTGAGCTTCACGTCCGCCACGGCGCATTCGGCACCTTGGCTCAGTGTCGGCAGCGTTTGTGGCGCGGGGGCTTCACGGCCCTTGGCCGGGGCCAATGCTTCGGGCAGCGCGCGTTTCCAGCCCGGTTCGATGATCTGCTTGCCGACCGCGCGCAAGGCTTCGCCGGCGCAATCGAAATCGGCCTGGGTGCGGTCGTATTCATGATTGGGCAGGAATTGCGCCAGATACCGCGCGCGAATCAGTGTGTAGACCGCGCGGTGCTTGCCGGTCAGGCGTTCCAGATTTTTCGCGGCTGCGGTCGGAATGATGCCGTGGTGAGCGCTGACCTTGGCGTCGTTCCAGGCGCGAGAGCGGCGCCGTGGCTCCAGATGCTCGCGCAAGGCTTCCAAGCCCGGATCAGCCTGGCGCAACGCCGCGAGAATCCCCGGTGCCTCGCTGTGCTGGCTCACGGGCAGGTAGCCGCAATCGCTGCGCGGGTAGGTGATGACTTTGTAGGTTTCGTAGAGGGCCTGGGCGATGTCGAGGGTTTCCTGGGCACCGAGGCCGAGCTTCTTCGAGCAGACTTCCTGCAAGGTGCCGAGATCGAAGGGCAGGGGCGCCACTTCGCGCATGCGTTCGGTGCGCAGCTTGATCACCCGGGCGCTGGCAGCGCTGCTGATTGCGGCGGCCGCTTGCTGGGCGAGAGCCTGATTGAGGCAGCGATCCTGATCGTCACAGGCATCGTTCGGTGCACGCCATTGCGCCGTGAATGGTGTGCCGTTGTGCAGCAGTTGCACATCGATGGCCCAATACGCCACGGGTACGAAATCGGCAATGCTGCGGTCGCGATCCACCACCAGTCGCAACGTTGGCGTCTGCACCCGGCCTACCGGCAACACGCCTTGATAGCCCGATTGTCGGCCGAGCAGGGTGAACAGGCGACTCATGTTCATCCCGATCAGCCAGTCCGCCCGGGAACGCCCCAATGCCGAGTGATACAGGCTGAAGGTTTCGGCGCCCGGCTTGAGCGCCGCCAACGCCTTGCGAATCGAGGCTTCGTCCAGCGCCGACAGCCACAAGCGGCGGATCGGCCCGCGATAGCGGCAATGCTCCACCAGTTCGCGGGCGATCATCTCGCCCTCACGGTCGGCGTCGGTGGCGATGATCAGTTCGCTGGCTTCGCCGAGCAAGCGCTTGACTGCCTTGTACTGGCTGGCGGTTCGCGGCTTGACGGTCATTTTCCACTTGTCCGGGATGATCGGCAGGTCCGCCAGCACCCAGCGCTTGTATTTGGCGTCGTAGGCGTCCGGCGGAGCGGTTTCCAGCAGGTGGCCAATGCACCAGGTCACCGTGACGTCCGTTCCCAGCCAGCAGCCGTCGCCGCGACGCTTTGCGCCGAGCACGGCCGCAATGTCCTTGGCCTGGGAAGGTTTTTCACAGAGGTACAGCCGCATAACTACCGTCGTCGATCATTGCCGGAAGAGGCGCACAGGATGGCCTGACTCGGGCGATCGGGCAACTTTTATCTGTATGGATATACAGATAAAAGGATTGCCGGTCATGACAGCGCGCGTCGTGGCAATCCGGGACGCTATCGAGAAATTGATTAGCGCCCCGGTTGGCGGCTGTGGCAGGTTCAGTCTGCCTAACAGGGCGAGTGACAGGACGATCTCGCCAGAGGATCGCCGCTTTTCTGTCTGACACTGACTCTTTAGAAACAAGGACGTACACCATGTCTCAACCTTCCTCCCAGGCCAGCAGCGCCTTCACCGCCGTCGACACCTTCAGCCATCTGTATGACCGTGGCACCGGGACCGTCAACGGCAAACCATCGTTCACCGCCGACCAGGCTGCGGATGAAATCCTGCGCAAGGGCATGTCGTGGCAAGACAAGAACGCTGACGGCAAGATTGATCTGACCTACACCTTCCTGACCGACAAGCCGTCGAACTACAACCCGAAACTCGGCAACTTCAGCGAGTTCAGCGCCCAGCAAAAGGCCCAGGCCGTGCTGGCGATGCAATCGTGGTCGGACGTGGCCAACGTGACCTTCACCGAAGGCAAGGGCGGCGACGGCCACATGACCTTCGGCAACTACGACGTCAGCACTGGCGGCGCGGCGTTCGCCTACCTGCCGCAGGGCAGCAGTTACGACGGCCAGTCGTGGTACCTGATCAACGATCAGTACCAGGTCAACAAGACCCCGGACACCAACAACTACGGGCGTCAGACCCTGACCCACGAAATCGGCCACACCCTCGGCCTGTCGCACCCGGGCGCCTACAACGCCGGCAACGGCAACCCGACCTACGGCGACGCCAAATACGCCGAAGACACCCGTGGCTACAGCCTGATGAGCTACTGGAGCGAGGCCAACACCGACCAGAACTTCAGCAAGGACGGCAGCGGCGCCTACGCTTCGGCACCGTTGATGGATGACATCGTCGCGGTGCAGAAACTCTACGGCGCCAACTTCGAAACCCGTGCCGACGATACCGTTTACGGCTTCAACTCCAACGCCGATCGCGACTTCTACAGCGCCACGTCGAACACCTCCAAAGTGGTGTTCTCGGTGTGGGACGGCGGCGGCAACGACACCCTGGATTTCTCCGGCTTCAGTCAGAACCAGAAGATCAACCTCAACGAAGGCTCGTTCTCCGATGTCGGCGGTCTGGTGGGCAACGTGTCCATCGCTCATGGCGTGACCGTGGAAAACGCCATTGGCGGCGCGGGCAATGACCTGCTGATCGGCAACGCGGTGGCCAACGACCTGATCGGTGGCGCCGGCAACGACATCATTTATGGCGGTGGCGGCGGTGATTCGCTGTGGGGCGGTGACGGTGCGGATACCTTCGTGTTTGGCGCGGCCAGCGACTCGACCATGACCGCACCGGACTGGATCATGGATTTCACCAGCGGCCTGGACAAGATCGACCTGTCGGGCATCGCAGGTTTCGCCACCGGCGCGGCCACACTGAACTTCGTCAGTGGCTTCACCGGGCACGCCGGAGACGCGATCCTCACGTACTTCGAACAGACCAACCAGACCAGCCTGATGATCGACCTCACAGGCCAGGGCGCGGTGGACTTCGCCGTGGGTGTGGTGGGGCAGGCTGTGGCGACCGATATCGTCGCGTGATCTGAAAACGGAAAATCTGAAACGAAAAAACCGCAGTCCTTCGCAGGCTGCGGTTTTTTTGTTTTCGGACATCGCTCTGCGACAGTGAAATCCGTTACTGCTCGGTTTCGAGGATCGACGTGGCGGGGGCGTTACGTACTTTGGCAAACCACCAGAGAGCCGCCACGCCCAGCAGCGTCGCCAGCACGGCCAGAATCAGAATCACACGTTGCGTCCCCAATGGCGCAGCGAGCAGTGCGACCAGCAGACCGGCCAGCGGTTGCGACAAGTTGTTGAGCAGGGTGATCACGCCCACGGTCTTGCCGAAGTCCTGAGGTGGAATGACTCGCTGGCGAATGCTGCGCATGTAAACGTTGAACATCTTGTCGAAGCCGACGATCAGCAGGAAACCCAGCACATAACCCCCCAGGTTCGGGCTCAGGGCACTGATGAAGGCACCGGCGGCGAGCATCGAATAAGCAACCCCACCCAGTACGCGCAAGGGCAATACCACCCGGGCGAGGAAAAACAGAATCACGATGGTGGTCACCGCGCCAGCCGCTTGCAGCACGGCGTAGTCGTCCTTGCCGGCGCTGTATTGACCGAGCACCATGGCCGCCGAAGTGGCCAGGGTGACCCCGACAATCAGGTTGACCCCGACCGCCAGGGTGATGATCTTTTTCAGCTCCGCCAGTTCGCGGATATGCCTGAAAGCGATGCGCAGAGGCTGCAGCCAGATGTCCTGATGCTGCTCGAACACCTCCAGGGTGATGCGGCTGAAACGTTGCCACACCAGCATGCTCAGGTCGGCCAGCAGGAACAGCCCGGCCACCCACAGCACCACCCAGTGCCAGGCCGAAATCTCCAGCAGCAATGCCGCCACCAAGGGCCCCAGAACCAGCCCGGTCTGGTCGGCAATCTGCGAGTAGGAAAGGGTTTTGGTGTAGCTGTAGTGCTGGAAGATATGCGGCATCAGCACTTCGCGGGCCATGATGCCCTGAGTAGTCAGAACGCCGCACAGCGCAGACAGCACCACCAGCCACGCGATACCGCCGAAGACGGCATAAAGCCCTACCGCCAACACGCAAAGCAGCGCCCGGTAGACCTGACTGATATGCAGAATCCTGATGGGCGAGAACTTGTCGCACAGGGCTCCGCACAGCGGAAACGCGAGAAAGCGCGGCAGCGACTCGACGAAAAATGCGAGCCCCGCCCAGGACGCGCTGTTGGTGGTCTGGAATACCACCAACGGCACGATGAACAACAGGATCTGATCCGCCAGCCGCGACAGGAACAGCGAGATGAAAAAAGCCAGGTAATCCTTACGCATGTTGACACTCCTGTGGGTGGGCGGCCTGGCGGGGCTGCCGCAACATCAGTAAGCCGAGCCCGAGCTGTCGCTGAGGTTATGTCGCTCATCGCCACGCAGGGGCGGGTTGAACACGCTGACCAGAATCAGATCCTGTTCCTTGCCCCCTCGCAGATAATGGCGATCGTGCTGGTCGAGCACATACACATCGCCGGGCCGAATCGGGTAGACATTACCCTGCATGTCTTCGACTTCACCTTCCCCGGCAATGCAATAACACGCCTCCAGATGATTGCGATAGTGCAGCAGCGATTCGGTCCCGGCGCGGACCACGGTGTGGCACAGGGTAAAACCCATGGCATCGCGTTCGGTGAGCAGGCGATGGCTGGTGCCAGCGCCCCATTCGACGAAGTACGGGGTTTTTTCTACATCGGATTTGTTGCGAATGAACATGTAAACCTCGCTGAGAAAGTCGCTAGTGAAAAATCAGTCAGGCTGTTTTGGCGTCGACGATGGAAGGGTTCAAAATGGCCTCGCCACAGGCCAGCATCGTGTCGTTCCACACCAGGTCGCGGTGCGCGGCGATGGCCTGGATATCGCGCCAGTGACGCTGGAGCGGGTTGCCGGCCACAAGTGACGAGGCACCAAGTCGTTCCACCAGGCGCCGGACCACTTGCACGCATTGCTGTGCCAGATAGGCGCGGTCGCGCTTGAGCTGTAACACCTGCCCGCTGTCAAGTGGACGATTCTGGACACCTGCCTCATGCAGTCGGGAAACCAGCGAGTCATACAGCAGCCCGGCGCTGTACAACTGCGCAGCCGAGTGGGCTGCCTGCTCGGCGATACGTGGATCGCCGGCCAGAGCCGAACCGGCGAGTGCTGCCACATACTCGGCATGCGCACCTTCCGCGCAACCCAGCAACGGGCCAATGATCGAGGTGGTGAGGTAGGGCACCAGGGGCATGTGGTCGATGTAGTCGATGCCGGGCGTGGGCGGATGCCGGGCAAACACCTCGTGCAGCGCGAACACCCGTTCGTGAGGCACCAGCAACTGGTGGGCCAGCACATCGTGAGAACCGGTCGCCGCCATGCCAAAGCTGTCCCAGCTGTCGAGCAGCTGAACCTCATCCGCGGCGACCAGCAGCAGGAAGCGCGGAGTCTGCTCGGCCTCCGGGTGATTAGGGCAGGGGGCATTGAGCATCAGCCAGGTGGCGTCTTCGATACCCGAGCTGAAGCGCCACCGTCCATGGACCCGAATACCGCCGGCCTCCCACGATAACTGGCTGTTGGCGCTGGCGGATGCCGAGGCGAACAATTGCCGGGGCCCCTCGGCGTACAACTGATCCTGACAGGTCGGTGGCAGGCGCCGGGCAATGCAGGCGTGGCCGCCCACCAGGGCCAGCATCCAGCCCGTGGAGGCACAGGCTCTGGCGGCGATGCGCGCGCTTTCCACCAGCGTTGGCCAGTGCCCGCTGCGGGTGACCGGTGCACGTGGCGAGAGCAGGTCCAGCCAGTCGCCGGCGAACAGTTCGCTGAAGGTGCTGCTGCTCAAACGGCGGTTTTTTTCCGCCGCCGCTGCGCGTTCGCGCCAGGCCGGAAGGTGCTCCACGGCCCGTTGGCACAGGGTAGGTGATGCGGCGTGGTAGAACGCTTGTCCGGTGCAGTCAATCATCGCCTGACTCCGCGGCAGCGCCGTGGGGCGCTGACAGGTTGCCAAAGCGCACTCCTTCAAAACAGAACGCTGCGGGTTGTACCGCCGGGCCCAGCAGACCAAGGAAGCGTTCTATTTGTTCCTGATCGTCCGAGGCGACGAATTCGCAGAAGTTGCTGCTGCTCCACAGCAAGTGGACATGTTTGAAACGGCCCGAGAGGGCACTGACCAGTTCCTCCAGGGTGACCTGTCCGTTCTGCATTTGCTCGAGCATCTGCTGGCGTTTCCAGCGGATTTCTTCCTCGCTGAAGTAACGGGTCTTGAACACCTCGTCCTTGATCCGCTCGCGCCGCAGGTATTCCTGCGGGTCGGGGTGGTTGAGCTTTTCCAGGAAAAACACCAGGCCACCAGGCTTGAGAAACTGCTTGATATGGGCGATTTGCCGCTCGCGATCGCGGGTATAGAACTGGAACGCGGCCATCTCATAAATGAAATCGAACCCCTGGCTGAAGCGTTCGTAGTCGGGACTTTGCAGCAGCGCAGGGGTGACTTTGAAGACCGATTGCGGATAGAACAGCGACAGCGCCGGGTCTGCGTGGCGCTCGAACGAAATCCGGTTGGCCTGGTTGGGCGATGAGGTAAAGCTGCGAATCAGGCCCTGCGAGTGGCCGGCCAATGCGCGGCCGTTGCTGCCATCGAAAGCGTCCACCTCGAACAGGCTGAAGGTCTGGTCCGCGCTTCGGGTACTGGCCCGGGCCAGATGGGTCAGGGCCACGCCGATCCTCGACAGTTCTTCGAGGATGTACGGCACGCTGGCCAGAAAGTGCGAGAACAACGGACCCGCACCTTCGATCAGACGATCGTGGTAGTCGAGGATCTCTGGGTCTTCGATCTCTGACTTCAGATGGCTGTGCAGCGACTGCAATGGTACCTGACTGGCGCCCGTGGCCAGACTGTGGAAGTGCCCGGCCAGTTTCAGCATGGCGCTCTGTTGCAAATTGTGGTCCAGACCGATGTCATCCAGTGGCGGTTGCGCACAAGTGTTCATGAAGTAGCTCCTGCTGTCAGATCAGTCCTTTGGCGGTGAACTTGCCCGAATCGGTTTTTGGCAAGGCTTCGAGAAATACGCATTGGGCCGGCACCATGTGCCAGTCCAGGCGGCTCTTGCAGTAATCCAGCAAGGTCTGTTCGCTGGTCTGGCGATGGTCGGCGTCAAGTACGATGCAGGCCTTGGGCACGTGCCCGGCCGATTCGTCGGCGACCGGCACCACCAGCACTTCGGCGACGGCGGGGTGGGAGGCCAGGCACTGTTCGATTTCCCTCGGATTTACGTTCCAGATGTTGCGCGCGAACACGTCATCCTTGCGCGCCACGTAGTAGAGATAACCCTCGGTATCTCGCTTGAACAGATCGCCGGTGCGGTACAACCGCGAATGGCCGAATACATCGTGGACGAAGGCCCTGGCATTAGCCTCGGGCATGTTCCAGTACTCCAGCATCAGGTAGTCACTGGTCACCAACAGTTCGCCGACCTGCCCGGGTTCGTCGATGGCCTGACCCTGTTCGTCGACCAGATACAGGCTGACGCCGGGCAGAGGTTTGCCCACCGAAGTCGGGCGGCGGTCGATCTCTTCAGGGGGAAGGTAACTGACGCGCTTGCACTCGGTGAGCCCGTAGTTGGAAAAGATCCGGACTTGCGGCAGTGCCTGGCGGATCCGCTGGATATGCCGGGTGTGCAGAGCCTGACCGCTGCTGGAGATATAGCGCAGCCCCGGAACCCTTGCCTGCCACTGCGGGCCAGTATTGGCCATCAGGAAAAACACCGGGGGAAACACGTGCATGGCGGTGACGGATTCGCGCTCGACTACCCTGAGGACATCTTCGGCGCTGCTGGCGGGCCGACTTTCGATGACGCTGGTGGCGCCGGCGAACAGCGGCATCATCACGTTGTAGACGCCGTAGTCGGAGGCTAGCGTCGAGTAGCTGAGGATGCGGTCGTTGGGAGTGTTCTGCAGGTAGGTGGTCACCCGGCTGGAAGCCGCCAGCATGATCCGGTGATTGACCAGCACGCCTTTCGGATTGAAGGTCGAACCCGAGGTATAGAAGATCGAGGTGGGACGTTCCGGATCCTCCTCCAGTGGGGCGGTGACCGAGGTATTTTGTGCTTGGTGCGCGGTAAGGGCATCGGCCAGCGGGATGACCTTCGGCGTAGCGTCGGGGGCGGGAACGGTCAGCAGGACCAGGTCCAGTCCGGCGGACTCGATCAGTCCGGTCAGGTCGTCGGTGCAATCGGTGATCAGCACCCGGGCGCCCGAATGCTTGAGCTGATGAATCAGCTTTGCGCGACTCAACGTGTGATGGGTGGCGGCAGTGATCGCCCCGGCTTGAAGCACCCCGAGGTAGACGGCGATAAGTTCGACGGAGATGGCCGAATACAGTCCAACGCGTTCGCCCGGGGCGACTCCCAGGGTCGGTAGCAGGGAGGCGATGGCGTTCGCTCGTTGCTGCAGTTGCTGATAGGAAGTCGCGGCCCCATCCAGAACAATGGCCGGTTTGGTCGGGTATTGGCGGGCGTTATCGGCGATGACCTGATGAAAAAGTTGCATGGCTCAATATCCTTTCAAGCACCACTTCGGGGAGTTAATGGCGTTTTCTTGCGCACACCGAAACATAGGTGCCTTGCCAAGTGTAAGGGTCGATCGGCAAGTTTTCAGAGTTGCTCAATGGCCAACTCTGTTTGTCGAAAAACTTATTGAAGGCGTAAATATCAAAGTCGCCCAGCCAGGCATCAAAGAAACCTTCGCTGTCTTGAATGGATAATCCGGCTTCCTTGTCCCAGATGAAAGGCTCACCGCTTGCCTGAAAGTAACGTGTCAGGTCGGATAACAGGTCGAGAAATATATAACCTCCTGGTTTTACCGCGCTGATGATCTTGGGCATCACGTTGCGAAGTTCTTCCTGATTGAAGAAGTGCAACACCTCGGAACAGACGAGTACATCGTAAGTTGCAGGGGCGGGGTCATAGTCGAGGATGTCCGCCTGCTGAAAGTCGAGCTCGCGTAACCAAGGGTTGTGCCTGCGACTCTGAATCGTGCTGTCGACCATGTCGACACCGCTGAGGCTGTAGCCCTTGCGGGCCAAGGCCGTGAGGTTGCGACCGTCGCCGCAACCCAATTCCAGTGCGCAGCCCGGGCCGTCGGGTAAACTCGCCAGAAATTGTTTGAACTCATCGCGCAATTCACCGAACAGGGTGCCGTTGTCGCAAGCGCTGTATTCCCTGTCATACCATTCTTTCAGGACGGAACTGTTGACTACTTTCATAGTTATTCTCTGGCATCGATAGATGTGCCACGCAGGAAAACGCGCTGGGTAAAAGCGTGCGATCAATTGATCAGGCTGGGGGCGGGAAATATGAAGTATTTATGAAGGAAGGAGAATGTAGCTGGCGGAAGCAAGGCATGCTGAAACTCCATTTCATTATTTTTTCGAGAGCGTCCATGGTTATCGGAGATTGCAAGTTGCTCGATAACGGAGGGGATATTTCCATCGCGTGGCTGGCGCTGTCAAGGCGAACTACGGCGGGGTATGAGTTATTTTTGTCACAAGTTGGTGACCATCAAAATTACAGTCTCCACAGACCACGATTTTATTTGCTCGGCAAAAAACCGTTCGGCTGCGAACCCGACGAGATTCCCTCGCATGAGTTATACCTGAACCGGTGCCTTCGCCGCAGTCAGGAGAAACCGATGAAAACTTCCGGTCCCAGTCCCGTCATCACCATCGCCGAGCAGCCAGGCTGCCTCCTGGTGAAATTCCACGGCATACAAGTCGCCGCCTCGGCCCGAGCGCTGGTGCTGCTCGAAGCCAATTACCCGCCGGTCTACTACATCCCGCGCGAAGATATCGACGAAAAATACTTCGCCCGCACCGACCACACGAGTTATTGCCCGTACAAGGGCGACGCCAACTATTTCAGTCTGCAAGTCCCAGGGCATGAAGGGGCAAATGCGGTGTGGACGTACGAACATCCGAAGATTTCGGTCAGCCAGATCAAGGACTACGTCGCGTTTTATCCCGATCAGGTGAAGTTTGAATTGCTGGAGGCGGAGGTCTGAAATTCCGCAGGGTGGCGAGGGCATTGCGCCCCCGCCACACGCCTATCAATCAGTTCTTGTCCAGATCGATATTCTTCGTCTCACGCAGACAAATCATCCCCACCACCAGGCTCACCCCGGTAATCAGCACCGGGTACCACAGCCCGTAGAAAATATCCCCGGTGTACACCACCAGCGCAAACGACACGGTCGGCAGGAATCCACCGAACCAGCCGTTGCCGATGTGATATGGCAGAGACATCGAGGTGTAGCGGATGCGGGTCGGGAACAGTTCGACCATCAGCGCCGCAAGCGGGCCGTAGCACATGGCGGAGATGATGATCAGCGCGACGATCAGGGCCACGATCATCGGTTTGTTGATCTGCTGCATGTCAGCCTGTTGCGGGTAGCCGGCCAGGGTGATGGCGCCGCGCAGTGCCGCCTCGTCGAAGCCGTCGAGTTTCACATCGCCGACACTCACTTGCACCGCGCTGCCCGCCGGGGCGGCGACGCTGGAGTAGGGCAGGCCTTGCTTGACCAGGAAGGTCTTGACCTTGTCGCACGGGCTGTCGAATTTGGCCTTGCCCACCGGATCGAACTGGAAGGTGCAGGTGGCCGGGTCTGCGACAACGGTAATCGGTGCCTGTTGGCTGGCGTGGTCGATGGCCGGGTTGGCGTAGTGGGCCAGGGATTTGAAGATCGGGAAGTACAGCGCCGTGGCCAGCAGCAGGCCGAGCATCAGCACCGGTTTGCGTCCGACCTTGTCCGACAGCCAGCCGAAAATGATGAAGAACGGCGCGCCGATCACCACGCTGATGATCAGCAGACTGTTGGCCACCGCCGGGTCCATTTTCAGGAACTGCGTGAGGAAGAACAGCACGTAGAACTGCGCCGCGTAGAAGGTCACCGCCTGGCCCGCGTTGATGCTGAACAGGGCGATCAGCACGACTTTGAGATTTTCCCATTTGCCGAAGGATTCACGGATTGGCGCCTTGCTGGCCTTGCCTTCCTCTTTCATCTTCAGATAGGCCGGCGACTCGTGCAGGCTCAGGCGAATCCAGGTGGAAATGCCCAGCAGCACGATCGACAGCAGGAACGGAATGCGCCAGCCCCAGACTTCGAACTGATCGCCAGTGAAGTAGCGGCAGCCGAGCACCACCAGCAGCGACAGCAGCAGACCGAGGGTGGCAGTGGATTGAATCCAGCTGGTGTGGAAGCCGCGCTTGCCGATCGGTGCGTGCTCCGCCACGTAAGTCGCGGCGCCGCCGTATTCGCCGCCGAGGGCCAGGCCCTGCAACATGCGCAACACCACCAGAATGATCGGCGCGGCGATGCCGATGCTGGCGTAGGTCGGCAGCAGGCCCACGGCGAAGGTCGCCACGCCCATCAGGATGATGGTCGCGAGGAAGGTGTATTTGCGCCCGATCATGTCCCCCAACCGACCGAACACCAGCGCCCCGAACGGCCGCACGATGAAGCCTGCGGCGAACGCCATCAGCGCGAAGATGAACGCGGTAGTGTCGTTGACCCCGGCGAAGAACTGCTTGCTGATGACCGCCGCCAGGGCGCCGTAGAGAAAGAAGTCATACCACTCGAACACCGTCCCAAGGGACGAGGCGAAGATGACCTTTCGGGTATCGGGGTTGGCGTCCGCGCTGCGCACGGCGTCCAGAGGCTGAACGTGTTCTGACATATCGGTATCCCTCACAGTGATTGTTTTTGTTGTTTCCACTGTCGGCGCCGACCTTGTGGGCGGGCGCCGCTGTTCCTTTGGTCAAGAGAGTGCGGTCAGTGCTTTTTCTTCGGCGGGAAAACTCCGGGCGGTTGGGTTGAGAATCAGCTGTGCCGCTTTTTCAGCAATCATCAGCGTAGGCGAACAGGTGTTGCCCGAGGTAATGCGCGGCATGATCGACGCATCGGCAATCCGCAGACCGGGCACGCCGTGCACGCGCAACTGCGCATCGACCACCGCGTCCGCGTCGTTGCCCATGCGACAGGTTCCGACCGGGTGGAAAATCGTCGTGCCGATCTTCGCCGCCGCTTCGTGCAGTTGTTCCTCGGTCTGCAGGCTGGCGCCGGGCAGGTATTCCACCGGATTGAAGGCTTGCAGGGCCGGGGCGCTGACGATGCGCCGGGTCAGGCGGATCGCGTCGGCGGCCACGCGCAGGTCTTCGGGATGGCTGAGGTAGTTGGGTTGAATCAGTGGGGCCTCTTTCGGATCGGTGGAGCGGATCTCTATTCGGCCACGGCTCTGCGGCCGTAAATCACACACCGATGCGGTGAACGCGGGGAAGCTGTGCAGCGGCTCGCCAAAGCGCTCCAGCGACAGCGGCTGCACGTGGTATTCGAGATTGGCCGAGGTCTGTTCCGGCCCCGAACGGGCAAACGCGCCCAACTGACTCGGTGCCATCGACAACGGCCCGCTGCGGTCATACAGATAGCGCAGGCCCATGCCCATCTTGCCCCACACACTGCCGGCAATCTGGTTGAGGGTGCGGGCGTTTTCCAGTTTGTAGATCAGCCGCAGTTGCAGGTGATCCTGCAGATTGCCGCCGACACCCGGCAGTTCATGCACGACGCCGATGCCGAGCTTTTCCAGCAGCGGACGCGGCCCGATCCCGGAGCGCTGCAGAATGCTTGGCGAGCCCACGGAACCGGCGCACAGCACGATCTCCTTGCGCGCCTTGAAGCTTTTCACCTGACCCTGCCAACGGGCGCTGACCTTCAAGGCGCGGCCCTCATCGAACAACACGCGATCCACCTCGACGTCGGTCAACACCGTGAGATTGGCCCGATCACGAATCGGCTTCAGAAACGCCTTCGCCGCATTCCAGCGCACCCCGGCTTTCTGATTGACCTGAAAGTACCCGCAACCCTCGTTGTCGCCCTGGTTGAAGTCATCAATGCTGGCGATGCCGCTCTGTTCGGCAGCGCTGCGGAAGGCATCGAGAATCGGCCACGACAGGCGCTGACGTTCGACTCGCCATTCACCCTTGTCGCCATGAAAGTCCGCCGCGCCTGCAAAGTGATTTTCGCTTTGCTTGAACAGCGGCAGCACGTCGCTCCAGGCCCAGCCCGGATTGCCCTCGGCAGCCCAGCCGTCGTAGTCGTTGGCCTGGCCGCGCATGTAGATCATGCCGTTGATCGACGAACAGCCGCCCAGCACCTTGCCGCGCGGATAACTCAGCGCGCGGCCATTGAGGCCCGGTTGTTCTTCGGTCTTGAAGCACCAGTCGGTGCGCGGGTTGCCGATGCAGAACAGGTAACCCACGGGGATGTGAATCCACGGATAGTTGTCGCGCCCGCCGGCTTCCAGCAACAGCACGCGCTGCTGCGGATCCGCCGACAGTCGATTGGCCAGCAAACACCCGGCCGGCCCGGCGCCGACCACGATGTAATCGAATTCATCGAGGGAAGTCTGCATTCCCTGACCTCGCTTATTGTTTTTGTTGTCAGTCATCCTAGTTGTTAGCTTTCGTCAAAAGAATGTTAGTTTTTGCGCAGCCGCTGTGCGTTTTCAAACAGCGCTTCCTGACGATAGCCGACAAGGACAAACCATGTTCGACTGGAACGACCTGCGGTTCTTTCTCGAGTTGCAGCGCAGCGGCCGTTTGCTCACTGCCGCTCGCCGCCTGAACACCACGCACGCCACCGTCGCCCGGCATATCGAGGCCATCGAAAAAAGCCTCGGCACCGCGCTGTTCGTCCAGCACGCCCAAGGCTACGAAATGACCCCGGCGGGGGAGGCGCTGCTCAAACATGCCGAAGCCATGGAAAACGTCGCGCTGCTGGCTCAGGAAGAAATCACCCAGTCCACGGCGCCGCTGGGCAAGATCCGCGTCGGGGTCACCGAAGGGCTGGGCATCATGTTTCTGGCCAGTCGCATGATTGGGTTGTTCGAACGCTATCCGGGGCTGGAAGTGGAACTGGTAGCGGTGCCGCGTTTCGTCAGCATCCTCAACCGCGAGGCGGAAATCAGCATTCACCTGGAGCGACCGGCGGCGGACATGCTGGTCACCCGCAAACTCACCGATTACCGGCTCGCGCTCTATGCCAGCCGCGCCTATCTCGACAATGCGCCACCGCTGCGCAGTCGCGAAGATCTCGGACGGCACGCGTGGATCGGCTATGTGGATGATCTGCTGTTCAGTCAGGAGCTGATGTTCCTCAACAGCTTCTGCCGCAATCCACGGGTGGTGTTTCACAGCACCAGCGTGATCGCCCAGCAGCAGGCGGCGCGTTCGGGGTTAGGGATTGCAGTGTTGCCTTGTTACATGGCCGCGTCGGATCCGGATCTGGTGGCGCTGTTACCGGATGAGACTATCGAGCGCAGTTACTGGATCAGTACGCGGCGCGAGTTGCACAAGTCGGTGCGGTTGCGGGTGGTTTGGGATTACGTGGTGGGGTTGTGTGAGGGCGAACGCGAACTGTTGATGGGGCCGTAACGGACGGCTGTTTCATGCAACTAAAACGCTTGGCAAAAGGTCATTCGATTTGCGGAGGTTGAGTCATTTCGCAGAACCTCGACAACGAAGACGTTACCCGTGGCCACTCACCTCGATCGCCGCAATGACCTGTCCCTCGACAGCCTGAATTTCTTCCTCGCCGACGTGCGTGACGGGCTGGGTCCTTATCTCGCGATTTACCTGCTGGCGGTTCACCACTGGGAGCCGGCGAGCATTGGTCTGGTCATGACCATTGCCGGGATCGCCGCGCTCATCACGCAGACCCCGGCAGGTGCGCTGGTCGATAGCACGCGCTTCAAACGGGCGCTGATAGCGATTGCTGCGCTGGTGGTCACCGGAAGCTGCCTGCTGCTGCCGTTCGTGACTTCATTCAGCCTCGTGGCAGTGACGCAAGCCATCAGTGCCGCTGCCGCTTCGATCTTCGCGCCGGCCATTTGCGCGATCACCCTCGGGATCACCGGGCCTCGCGCGTTTACGCGAAGAACCGGGCGCAATGAAACCTTCAATCACGCCGGCAATGCTTGCGCTGCGTTGTTGGCCGGTTTGTCCGCGTACCTGTTCGGACCCGTCGCGGTGTTTTATCTGATGGCGATCATGGCACTGGCCAGTGTGATTGCCGTTTCCTTTGTGTCGGCAAACGCGATCGACCACGACCTCGCTCGAGGTCTGGAGCCCAGCGAAACGGGACAGGGCAAGCAGCCTTCGGGCTTTTCCGTGTTACTCACCAACCGCCCGCTGCTGATGTTCGCGATTTGCTGCGCGCTGTTTCATCTGGCGAACGCGGCGATGTTACCGCTGGTGAGTCAGAAACTGGCGCAGGCCAATCTGCAGATGGCCACGCCGCTCACATCCGCCTGCATCGTCGCGGCGCAACTGGTGATGGTGCCGGTTGCGCTGCTGGTGGGGGCGAAGGCCGATCTGTGGGGGCGCAAGCCGTTGCTGTTGGCAGGTTTTCTGATCCTGCCCTTACGTGGCGTGTTGTACGTGCTGTCGAACGATCCGTGGTGGCTGGTTTCGGTGCAGTTGCTTGATGGCATCGGCGCGGGGATTTTCGGCGCGCTGTTTCCGGTGGTGGTGAAAGACCTGACGCTGGGCACCGGGCATTTCAATGTCAGCCTCGGGGCGATTTCGACGGTGTTTGGTCTGGGGGCAGCGTTGAGCAACAGCCTGGCGGGGATTGTGGTTCAGGAGGCGGGGTATGGCGCTGCGTTCCTGACGTTGGCGGGGGTGGCGATGGCGGCGCTGTTGCTGCTTTGGGTGGCGGTGCCGGAAACGGTGTCGCGGTCTGGTGTTGAACCCGCCGGGCTGCAAAAACGTGTGCCGCCGATGGTTGCGCCCTGACGTATCAGCCTGCTCGTACTGGACTGCATGAACGTCATGGCCTTCAATCTTTGGGGTCATGACATTCCATCGCAAACAGGGAGCTTGCAGCATGAGCGAAGACGCAAAAGTAAAAGGCCCGGCATCCTACTTTCCTTCAATCGAAAAGAAGTACGGCCAGCCCATCGACCACTGGCTGAATCTGCTCGCCAGCATCACCGACAAAAAACACATGGAACTGGTCGCCTGGCTCAAGTCCGAACACGGCATGGGCCACGGGCATGCGAACGCGCTGGTCGCTCATCATCTGGCAAGCGGCAAGAAGTGAGGGCAGGGCACCGATGAACCGCTTCGCCGGGTGGTGGGCGGACGGCGTTGATTCATATGAAACGCAGCAGAAGACAGGCCGGACTGTTTTCCGTTGGTCAAACAGCGTATTGACATATCGAACAATCTCGATATTCTCGCGGCATGGACCTGATCGAAGTATTCAAAGCACTCTCAAACCCGGTACGGCTTGAAATCCTGAAAGGCTTGAAGGACCCCGAAAAGAACTTCCCCCCGCAGGACGAGGGCGACGTTCACACGGTGGGCGTGTGTGTGAGCAGCATTCAAGAGGGCATCGGACTCTCGCAGTCAACGGTGTCCGGTTATCTTGCAACGCTGCAGCGCGTGGGCCTGGTTGAAGTCAGGCGCATCGGTCAGTGGACCTACTACAAGCGCAATGAAGCCAACATCAGCGCCTTGGCCGAGGTCATAGGGAAAGAGCTGTAAAAAAATTTACCGCATGATATCGAGATATCTCGATATCCCTTATTGTCGATGCGAGGATTCACCATGAAAGCGATGCTGCTTGAATCATTTGGCAACTCTGAATCGTTCGAACTCCGAGACGTGCCAAAGCCAGTGCCGGAAGCGGGGCAAGTGCTGGTCCGGGTACACGCCACCTCGATCAATCCGCTGGATTACCAGGTCCGACGCGGCGACTACCCGGACCTGGTGCAACTGCCGGCCATCACGGGACATGACGTCTCCGGCGTAGTCGAAGCGGTCGGCCCCGGCGTGACGGCTTTCGCGCCCGGAGACGAAGTCTGGTACACGCCGCAAATCTTCGACGGCCCCGGCAGCTATGCCGAATACCACGTGGCGTCCGCCAGCATCATCGGCAAAAAGCCGCGCTCGCTGAGCCATCTCGAAGCGGCCAGCCTGAGCCTGGTGGGCGGGACGGCGTGGGAAGCCCTGATCGTGCGGGCAGCGCTCAGAGTCGGCGAGAGCATTCTGATCCACGGCGGCGCGGGAGGCGTCGGACACGTCGCCATCCAGCTCGCCAAAGCGATGGGCGCCAAAGTGTTCACCACCGCACGCGAAGCAAACGCCGAGTTCGTCCGCCGCATGGGCGCCGATGTGATCATCGACTATGAAAAGGAAGACTACGTTGACACCATCCTGCGCGAAACCGATGGCCTCGGAGTGGATGTGGTGTTCGACACCATCGGCGGCGACACCCTGTCGCGCAGCCCCGACGCCCTGGCACAACTCGGCCGCGTGGTCTCGATCGTCGACATCGCCAAACCACAAAACCTCGTTCAGGCCTGGGGCAAGAATGCGAGCTATCACTTCGTTTTCACCCGCCAGAACCGCGGCAAGCTCGATGAGTTGAGTGCGTTGGTGGAACGCGGTCAATTGCGGCCACATGTTGGCGCGGTGTATTCGCTTGCGGAGATTCCACTGGCCCATGCACGGTTGGAGAGCCCCAATAACGGTCTTCATGGGAAGATTGCGATTGCGGTCGAGCCGTCGCTTCGTGCGGGTTCTGTGGGGGATGCGTCATGATTTATGAGATCGCTTTGCTGCCCGTTTATAAAGAACGTGTTGATGAGTTCAGACGTGCATTTGCCGAGGTTGCGCCGTTGTTACGCCGCGCAACGGGGTATGGCGGGCACATGCTTGCGCAGGGGATTGAAACGCCGGAGCGGTTCAATCTGATCGTGCGGTGGGAGTCGCTTGAGGCTCATACGGAGTTTGAGGCGGGGGAGGATCACAGGGTCTTTATGCTGGGGCTGGAGGGGTATTTTTCGGAGGAGCCGCAGGTTTATCACATTGAGGGGGCGGATTTTACTGCTGGCGAAGGTGATGGGGCTCTTTGGCCGGGAAACTGAATCGGAGCCCTTCAGTAAATGGGAGCAGATTCATTACCTGAATCTGCTCCCTTTTTTTGTTCGTTAAGCTCAGCCGTTGGCGTTTGCTCTCTTTTCCGCCGTCACGATGCAAGCCTTGTAGAAATTGGAATGGAAATCGCTGATCGCTTTCTGCTGCAAACTCTCGCTTGAGTACTGCGGAATCGCGTACGCCTCGCGGATCAACGTCTTGAACACTACACCCACATACTCGTTCTGCTTACCTGCCGCTTCGGCCAGTTCCCACACCGAATCCATGGGCACGCCTTGCTGCCTGGTTTTCATGACCTGTTTGGCCGAGTTTTCTATTCGTTGGCACTCTTCGAGCTCTTCCTGTGGCACAGGAGAGGCAAGAGCGGAAAAACTGATGGTGAAGGTTATCGCTGCTGCTGCCAGACATTGTTTGTGCACGAGGTGTCGTCCCTGGTTTCGAGGCTGAACCTTATCATTCGTGGCGCGGCGCCACCATTGCAGGCATGGGGAAAGAGCGCCAGGTGCTGGCACGCGGCCACGCCTTGCGCCCCCCGATTTCGGCTGTCACCCTTCGGCCCGTTCTTCAAGGATCAGAAGAAGGAATCAAGGATTGAGTGGCTACATTCCAAACCCGCCTAAAAACTATCGCAACAAAGGAACCGACCCCGTCGATATTCATGCCCAGCGTTGGGCGGAGTACGAGAAACACGGGAAGGAACCTGCATCGGCACGTGAAAAAATCGGTATTGCCCTGCGAATCGGAGTGTTCTTCGATGGGACGGGGAATAATGCCAATAATGCTGCGGCCGGGCTTTTGTGTGGTGCTCATCATCCGATTGCGGCTCAAGATATTGATGCAAGCTGCAAGTCGTATATGAAAGATCCGGACAGCAGCTACGCGAACGACACTAGTAATGTGCAAAAGCTAAGCGAGCTGTATTACGCACCTCAGGAAGCCGGAGGGGATAGCTTGTACAAACAAGCATTCCGCATGGTGTATATCGAGGGGATTGGCACCCGCTCTGGAAAAGAGGACAGCACGTTTGGGGCCGGCACTGGGCGAGGCGACACCGGCGTCGCTGGTCGTGTCCAAAGCTCATTCGCAGAGATTGAACTGCGTATAAAGGATGTGTTGGATCTCCATCCCGATGGTGAAATTGCGTCGCTGACATTCGATGTGTTCGGCTTTAGTCGTGGAGCTGCTGCCGCTCGGCATTTCGCCAACGAAGTCGTCCGTGGAAAGCATGGACCGTTGGGCGATGTTTTACGAAGCAATGAAATGCACCTCAGTCGGACCTTTGTTGATCAATTCAAAAGCAGCATAAACATCGGCTTCATTGGCCTTTTTGACACGGTGCCTTCGATTGCTGGATGGTCGAATCTGGGTAACATCAAGAGTCCAATCGCAACAGGTATCAAGTTGTACCTCGACCGTCGTTTTTTTTCAGATGTTGTTCAACTATCGGCTCGAGATGAGTGCCGAGCTAATTTTGCCCTGAGTCGCGTAAAAGCCGACCATTTGGAAATCACGCTGCCTGGGGTTCACTCGGATATTGGTGGTGGTTACCGCGATGAGGTTGAGGAGTGTGTGCTCATCAGCCCTATGCAATCTCTTGAGGTTTCGCAATTTACCGATGTTTCCACCACTTCGATCTACCGCGATGCGGTGGCGGTAAAAAATGGCTGGGTCGCGAATGGTTGGCCGGCCGACATGCTGGAGATCATCACTCCAGCTGCGCTGCTCCTTCCAGTGGATCAGCAAGATCGGCTCAGTCCACGCAAGAAACGTGTTTATGCGGCAGTTCAGCTTAAGCGTCCTGTGAATGGCATGCTGTCCCGAGTGTATTTGCGGGTAATGCATCACTTGGCAAAAGAAAAAGGAGTTCGATTCAACGACATTCCGGATACCCCTGAATTAGCCGTCCCTTCTGAGCTTCAGTCGCTGTGCAATCGGTTTGTAGCAGGTGACTACAGCACTACACCGCAAGAGGAAAAACAGCTGAAGCTGAAGTACATTCACATGTCCGCAAACTGGAATCATCCTCTCGGCCGCAGAGATGGCAGTGGTCTCCGCGCCGTATACATCAACGCACCCACGGCAGACGCGATTCGCGTGCAACATCCTCACGTACCTGACTGGACGCTCTGGTAATGAAGTTACTCGTCACTCTCATCTGTGCTCTTTTCATGACTGGCTGCCAGTCTGCCAATCCACTTTCCGTTAAAAACGATTCTAAGTCCGAATGGTGGGAGATGGCCTTTATTGAACCTGATTACATGAAGGTCTGGGTGGAAGACAGCTCTGTGCAAGATATCAACGGCAAAGTCTTCTTCAGGACTGGCAGCGGCACTGCCGCTGGCGGTGAGCCTGAGGACGGCACAGAGTCCGCAAGGGGCTGGAAGGGCGTTGGCGGCAGTGGAAGAAAAGTAGTGGGCGCCGATCTGCCCATTCGTATTTACGTCCGCTGGCAATCCATCGTAGAGCAGAAAACCTGGCAGGCTTGGGTGGACATTCCTGAGGAGGCCAGGCAACTGATGGTGTCATCTACCAATCAGCGTTGCCCGAAGACACCTGATCAAAAAGCAAGGTATATGGCGTCGATCTATCTGGGACTTGCGCCTGGCGGTGTTGTGCAGGTTTGGGTAAGGGACTCATGCCATCACCCGGTCATAGTCGCGCGCGCCCAAGCAGAGATCGAGCCGTTGGGGCCTAGTCAGGGCAAAAATGAAGGGCGTTATGCCTACCCAGTCAGTGAAAAGTCCAAGCGCTATATTGATAGGTACGGTATTCCGTATGGAAGTTGGTAACTGTAAGCCAATGAAGACTTATATGTTTTCAGGCAAGGAGGGGCGCGTAACAAAAAGCCCGGCGTCTTTCCGGGCTCTGAATGCTTGAAGATTAGGGCATTTCGCCCGTTGTGATCATGGACAAGAACTGGTCTGGATTGATGATGAATGCTCCGGCTTCAAGCGCTTTGGCAACTTTTGTTGGTCCAGCATTATCGCCATAAACAAGGAATGTCAGGGTTTTGCCAGCAGTGCTCATGACCTTCAAACCATGATCTAGTGCCTTTTGCTCAAGCTCAGCTCTATGCGCAGCCGAGAAACCGGTGAAAAGAATTTGATTAATCCCCCCGGGTGGCGTTTTCGAAGCAGGCACTCGCGAAGCGGCTTCTGACGCCGTAACCGCGGGTGATTTTGGCCGTTGCTTAAGTCTCGGAGCGGGAGGCGCGGCCTCATTTAAAAGCAGCTCCGCCCCGAGCAACACTTCGATAATGCGATCCTTCCTAAAGGTTTTAGGGAATTTATCGCTGGCAGAGCGTCCTTGAATGTAAATCGAATTCTCTGACCACTGAATCAACTCTCGTTGACTCATTTCACCCTTCGCATCTCTGTAGCTAAACTTGATAGTTGACATCCATTTCACTCCATTGTGATGGTCGTGCGACCAGGTTCCGTGCGTTATTACTCTGGTTTTCTCCAGAAAAATCGTCTCTTAAACAAATTGGCCGGGTTCTATTACCAGGCTAAACCAACAGAGGTTTATCAGACTAGTTCACGCTCCGCGACCAGAAATAATGCCGTCATGCTCAATTTTTACTGATGGATTTTGTGACCTGCGGTTGAAGGTAAGCCGTTCTTTTTGGTTTGCCATCTTTAAATAAGTTGGCATTTTTGGGGTTTGTTTTATCAAAAAATTATATGAAAGGCGGCTCTGGCCAATAACTCCCCATTGACCATCATTCGTATTTCGTGTCGCCCCGCATAATGCTTCCTCGTAGTGAAATCCTTAATCACCTGTCGCCGCGCAACAACCTCACTCCCAAACCCTGCCAACTCCAGCGTCTTCAACTTGAAAACCTTGGCCGAAGTCCCGCGATTCGCCTTCACATAGTCAATCGCATAATCAATCACCAACCGCTGCTCCACCGGCACCAACGACCGCACCGTAAACGACAAGGTAATCGTATCCCCAAGCCGCACAACCGCCGGTTCCACCTTCACATCCAGCACCTCAACTTCAGCCTTCGCCCCAGCACCAATAACCGCGAGCGCCCGCAAATCCCCCTGTTTGATCAAGCTCCGCAACGCATGTTTGGCAATCCACGCTGTGTGCTTGTTGTCCAGCGACCAACTCTCAACCGTATCCAGCACCCACTCCGGATGTTCCTTGGTCACATCATTCAAATGATTCGCCACGGACTTGCGCACGTACAAACTTTCATCGGCCTTCAACCGGTCAAGAATCCCGGCAGCCAACAGCGGATCAGCCTGCACCGGTTCCAGGCGAAACGACCATGGCAGGCGAGGGCGGCTGCCTTCGCTGGCGAGTCTTCGCACGTGGTGGTTTTCGTCTCGGGTCCAGTCGTGCATCAGTTCCAGCGAGCGTTCCAGGTCGCTGCGCAGAAAGTGGCGGATGGCGAATTCAGAGGAGCCGAAGGTGGTGAAGTACTTCAGGGCTTCCATCGAGGTTTCGAACGCGTGCGCGCCGTAGCTCGCGACGTAGTGCGGCAGGCACATGCTGACGAAGCCGCTGTTCAGTCGCGGGGCAAGTTCGCGCAGGACGGCGAGGGAATCTGCGTAATCCAGCGGCAGCACGTGATGCAGGCATTCGCTGACGCGGGCCATGCGCTGCATGACTGAGAGTTCGGCGAGGCCGTCGTTGGCATGCTTGAGAAAGGCCTTAGCCTTGAACGCCGGGTACACGGCGCTCATTTCTGTGGCGACGTGTTGCAGGCGTTCGGCGTTGAAGATTTCTTTCAGGGCCGGGGCGGCGGTTTCGGTGGTGCTCATGGTCAGGTCATCGGGGTGCTGATGAACGCCTGGGTGCTTTCGGCGTATGCGGTGTATTGGGCGATGCGCGGGAAGCGAGCGGCGTCGATCTGGTCTGGGACGACGAGACCGGTGAAGCTCCAGGCGACGGCGAGGGTGATGCCGTCCTGTCGGAGCGGGCCGTCGGTGGGCAATGGGTGTTTTTCGAGTTCGTGTTCGAGGGCGGTGAAGGCGGCGGCGAGTTGGCCTTCGACGCGTTCGACCCACGGCTGGTATTGAATATCGGCCGGGCGCAGGTTGCGTTCGTAGTAGAGCTGCACGGCTTTTTCGCAGGCGGCGAGGCCGAGGCCGATCAGGCGCAGGGCTTTGACCCGTTGCTGCAGGTCGGTAGCCAGCAGGGTTTTGCCGGACAGGGCTTCGAGGTAGTCGAGGATCAGTGTTGAATCAATCAATACGTCGCCGTCATCAAGTACCAAAGTTGGCGCCTTGACTACCGGGTTGATCTGCTGGAAGCGCTCGAAGTGGCGGAACACCGAGACCGGGTCGTGTTCCAGTTCGATCCCAAGGCATTTGGCGGAGATCGCCACGCGGCGCACGTAAGGGGAGTCCAGCATGCCGATCAGTTTCATGACGCGTTCCTTCAAGTCGAACCGGGGAGGGCATAACGTAGCTGAGGTCGGGGGGATTTGTCAGTCTTTGCGAGGCGGCGGGTTTTACGGTCAGCGACTGTAACGAATTGCGACAAAGCGCCGCTCGTCCGACGTTTGTCTTCTATATACAGCCGCTCGACTGAATTTCTTGCTATAAACGCACTCCGATGAGCGCTGTGAAGCCTGTGTCAGAGCAGTTTCCGGGCCTTGTCGGACAAATTCCCGGTATTTACAGTTGCTGAGGCCTCAAACGGGCCTTAGACTGCCGCCCCTTCGTAAATTGAGTGCCGGGTGGCGTTTGCAATAAACGATGCCTTTCCGATGACCGCAGGCGGTTCGCCGGAACGCTCCCTAATTCGCCTTAATGCACGTTTTTTTATAGAGATATCAATGACAAAGGACAAGTTGCTGGCCATGCCGGCAGATGACTACATGAATGCCGAGCAACACGCTTTCTTCAGCGAGCTGTTGCAGAACATGAAAGTCGAAACCCATGAGCGCATTGAGCAGAACCGTATTGCCATCGAAAGCCTGGACACCCCGGCTGACCCGGCGGACGCCGCATCGGTGGAAGAAGAGCGCACCTGGTTGGTGAACGCGATCGATCGCGACCAGCGCATGCTGCCGCAACTCGAGCAGGCCCTTGAGCGTATCAAGGAAGACAGCTTTGGCTGGTGCGACGACAGCGGCGAGCCGATCGGCCTGAAACGCCTGCTGATCAGCCCGACCACCAAGTACTGCATCGAAGCTCAAGAGCGTCACGAGCAGATCGACAAGCACCAGCGTCAGGCCTGATTCCTGAGGCGATCCCTTCTATGTGGGTCGTCGCGAAAAGATCGCAGCCTTTTGCAGTTTCTCCGGGAACTGCAAAAGGCTGCGATCTTTGCTTTTTCTCGTCTGCCGGAAAGTCCCGCCCGCCATTCCATTGACCTGCCACAGACCCACGACTAACGGACCATGGATAATGGCGTTGTAGTGGCGTTTAATGCAGCCACAACAATGAGAACAAGCGTGGGGTAACAAAATGACGAGAGATGGATCTCTGGTTGCGGCTCTGCCTGCACCAGTTGTTTTGCCGAAGAATCGCTGGATGACGCCAACCCTGCAAAGCATCGCCCTGATGCTGTTGCTGGCCGGGATGAGCCTGGGCGAGTGGCCCTTGTACGTCGGCATGCCGTTGGCAGTGCTGATCGTCTGGCTGCCGCGCCTGCGTTCCCGGGCGATCCCCGATGTTCAACCAGTCGACAGCAGCAGCGCAATGTCCGAGCTGACTCGGGACCTTTCCTACACCACCAGTCATAACGCACTGTCAGCCGCCGGCGTGGCGTTTTCCGTCAAGGAGCTGGCCGGCAAGCTGCAATCTCAACTCGACGCCGCCGCGCAGATCGTCAACAACGCTGAAGTCATGATCGCCACTGAACAGGCCACTTCGCAGCTCAGCCGCGAGGCATTGGGCGCTGCCAGCGAAGCCCATCACAGCAGCGCGGCGGGGCGCACTGAACTGGTGGATTCCATTTCGCTCATGCATCAGCTCAGCCAGCGCGCCAATGCCAGCCGCGAACTGATCGAAGCCTTGAGCCAGCGCAGCGACGACATTCAGCGCGTGACGCTGGTGATTCAGTCCATCGCCAGCCAGACCAATCTCCTGGCATTGAACGCCGCCATCGAAGCCGCCCGTGCCGGTGAGCACGGTCGTGGTTTTGCGGTGGTGGCGGATGAGGTGCGCGGTCTGGCGGCGCGTACCGCGACGGCCACTGGCGAAGTGGGCGAGATGGTCGCCGACATTCAGCAACGCACGGCGCAGGTGGTAGAACAGATCCGCCAGCTCTCTGACGATTTGCACACCGGCGTCGAGCAGGTCGAACACACCGGTCAGCACCTGGAAAACATCGCACGACTGGCGGCCGGCGTGGAAACCCAGGTCGGCGAAATCGCCCGAGGTGCGGAAACCAATCGTGAACAGCTCGACAGCCTGTTCACCGCCATCGAGCAGATGCGCAGCGATCTGGCGATCAGTGACCAACAGACTCGACGCCTGGCCGAGGCCGCCGTGCAGATGGAAGGGCAGGCAGAAACCATCAGCGAACGCCTGGCCGAAGTCGGGCTGGACGACTATCACCAGCGCATCTACGACCTCGCCCGCGAAGGGGCCAGCCAGATTGCCGCGCGCTTCGAGGCTGATGTCGAACAAGGGCGCATCAGTCTTGAAGACCTGTTCGACCGCCAGTATCAGCCGATTCCCGACACCCAGCCGGCCAAGTTCCAGACCCGTTTCGACCGTTACACCGATCAGGTGCTGCCAGCCATTCAGGAACCTTTGCTGCCGCGCCACGAAGGTTTGGTGTTTGCCATCGCCTGTACGCAGCAGGGTTACGTGCCGACTCACAATCAGGTGTTCAGCCAGCCGCTGACCGGGGATGTGCAGGTCGATACCGTCAACAATCGCACCAAACGCAAATTCGCCGACCGCACCGGCATCCGCTGCGGCAGCCATCAGCAACCGGTGCTGTTGCAGACCTACACCCGCGATACCGGCGAGCTGATGCACGATCTGTCGGTGCCGATCATCGTCAAGGGTCGCCACTGGGGCGGGTTGCGTCTGGGCTACAAACCGGAGAAACCGCACTGAGGCATTGTTGCCGGAACTGCAATTAAGCTGTGCAGCGGCGTTGCTGTTTCCTCTTGATCCAAATCATTAACATGTCTACATAGTTAGGTTGCTAATGAAATTGGGAGGTCAGCATGCAATGCAGAGTCGATATCGCAGTGATGATCGGCAGCGGTGTACCTGCCGGACTGCGTGCGATGGGGCAAAGTGTCTGCTGGGTGGTGCTGCTCAATGGCGAGCAGCGCGGCACCGCTTTCGCCAGTCGCGACGAAGCCGAGGAGTGCAGGGCAGCGTGGCTTGCGCAGTTGGGCGCCCGACCAGGGAACAGCCTGCACTGATCGAAATCATTTGCCCCGGTGCAGGCGCACATTCAGTTCGTCGACCATCACCGCTTCTTCGCCATCGGCACGCAGCCATTCCTTGAGCAATTGTGCCTGTTGCGGGCTCCAGAAGTCGGCGTCGATCAACTTGGTATCGGCTTCCAGCGGATGGGCTTCGATGAAATCGTCAATCGCCGTTTCCTCCGAAGGCAGCCCTAATTGATCGAACAGGGTTGTCAGGGTGTAGGCAGGCAGTTCCATGGTGTACTCCTTGAAGGATGGCGGGATCGATTACTCTCTTTATCTGAGGTGCTCGCTGGCCAGGAGTTCGATCCGCGATTCCAGCGAACGGGCGAGGGCGCAGGCGGCGTTATGATCCTCGCGGAAACCTCTGACAAGCCCCGTCGACTTTTCCCTGATATGGAAAAAGCTGTTGCCTGCCGGGATCACCTGAAACAACGGTTCCCGGCCACAAGGCTCGATTGTAGGAACAGTCTCGAAGACTGGAGAGTTCAAGACAAAGGCGGGTTCGTGAGTCACGGCAAAATGCGTCATAGTGCACATATGAAGTCCTTTTCATGGATTGACCCGCATTTACAGGGTGTTGCGGGTAGTCGCGAACAGCATCGCTGCTCTAGAATCGCCAACACCTGTTGACGGCATGGCGCTATCTAAAGCAATTTTTTGCGTGCGATATGTCGGAAAAGTGCTTTTCTTGGTGAGTTTTTTCCCTAAAGTTCGTAGTCCGTTTTCTCTGGCCGGCCGTGACGCGTTTTCCTTCAACATTTGGAGAACGTCTTTGCAGGTTTCGCGAGTGGCATTCCAGTAGTCTTGTGCAACTCGCGTTGAATGAGCACTTCGCTCGCTCAGGCGTATATTCGAGTCATCACGCAACACCTTCGGCCAGGCCGAATTTTTCTGCCGTGCGCGCTTTTCGTGTGCGGCACTCTTTTCAAGTGTGGGGATGTTTCTTTGGCAGTCAGTAACCTCGATATGCATGCTTTGTTCGTGCTGGGTGATTTGCGGGCAAAGCTGGTCAAACAGTTTCAATCGCGTTTTGTTTACATCACCGAGCAGAACGCCGAAGGCATTTACGTTGCCGAGATCGACACCGAAAGCGCATTGGTGGTCGATGACAAACCTGGCCTCAAGCTCAAGGTCGGCGATCATTTCAGCGCGTCGGTGCTGCCGAGCCGTGAAGGCGGCAAGATGGACATCCGTTTTCGCGAAATCAAAATGACCGTCTACGGTCTGGGCGATTACGCGTTCGTCACCACAGCCGACGGCCATGCCATCGTGTTCAAGGAAGGCCACAGCGCGGTCACCGTGTTCGCCGCCAACGAGCAGTTGCAGGAAGGCCTGACCAAGACCCTGAAAGCCGTCACCGCCAAAGCCGCCAAGTGGCGCAAGGGCGAACTGGTGACGTTCAAGGCCAGCGAGTGAGCCGCGCCGATTTCCATTTGCAGAACCTCGACAGCGCCCGCGAAGAAGCAGGTCGATTGTTCGCTGCGAAGGCCGAATTGAAGGGGGCCTGGCTGGGTTGGGTTGCCTCGCAGATCTACGCCTTGCAACCTGCGGAATACGCCAGCATGGTCAGACGCGAGCTGAAGAGCCTGCAGGAAATTTCTGAAAAGTAGCCTCATCCGTGTCATGCCCCTGAAAAAGCAGGAACCTCGTCTACAGTCAGTTGACTGAGTATTCAGAGGCTTGCGGTCTTCTGTCAGGCCATCCTGCTATTGCTGTGAACAGCATGAGGTGCAAAAGCATGAACGGATTTCGACGGTTGCTGGCCGCTGGCCTGACCACCTTCGGCTTGATGACGGCGGTGCCTGCGGTGAGCGCGTCACAGGCGCCGATCCACTTTGCCGACCTGAACTGGGAAAGCGGCAGCCTGATCACCGATGTCCTGCGCATCATCGTCGAGAAGGGTTATGGCCTGCCGACCGATACCTTGCCGGGCACCACCATCACCCTTGAGACTGCGTTGGCCAACAATGACATTCAGGTCATCGGCGAAGAGTGGGCCGGGCGCAGTCCGGTGTGGGTCAAGGCCGAGGCCGAAGGCAAGGTCGCCAGCCTGGGCGACACAGTCAAAGGTGCCACCGAGGGCTGGTGGGTGCCGGAATACGTGATCAAGGGCGACCCGGCCAAGGGCATCAAGCCATTGGCGCCGGATCTGCGCAGCGTCAGCGATCTGAAAAAATACAAGGACGTGTTCAAGGACCCGGAAACCCCGAGCAAGGGGCGGTTTCTCAACAGCCCGATCGGCTGGACGTCGGAGGTGGTGAACAAGCAGAAGCTCACGGCTTACGGCTTGCAGGACGACTTCGTCAATTTCCGCAGCGGCTCCGGTGCGGCACTCGATGCCGAAATCAGCTCATCGATCCGCCGAGGCAAACCGGTGCTGTTCTATTACTGGTCGCCGACGCCATTGCTCGGCAAGTTCAAGCTGGTTCAACTGGAAGAGCCGCCGTTCGATGCCGAGGCCTGGAAAACCCTGACCGACGCCGATAACCCCAATCCGAAACCGACCCGTTCACTGGCCTCCAAGCTGTCGATCGGGGTGTCCACGCCGTTCCAGAAACAGTA
This sequence comes from Pseudomonas fluorescens, assembly GCF_030344995.1. Lineage (GTDB taxonomy): Bacteria > Pseudomonadota > Gammaproteobacteria > Pseudomonadales > Pseudomonadaceae > Aquipseudomonas > Aquipseudomonas fluorescens_BF. The sequence continues at coordinate 3,995,216 of NZ_CP128260.1, read as the reverse complement.
TCCGCAGATTGCCGAGTTCTTCAGCAAGGTCGATTTTCCGATTGATGACCTGAACAAGGCGTTGGCCGAGATGAGCGAGAAACACACGGCGCCACGGGATGCGGCGGTAGCGTTCATGAAGGCGCATCCGGATGTATGGCAGGCATGGCTGCCGAAGGATGTGGCGCAGAAGGTTCAGGCAGGTCTGTAGCAATGTGGCGAGGGCACCAGGCCCTCGCCGAGTTGAATCAGAACCGCGTCTGCACGGCCAGCTCGAATGTGCGCGGTGTGCCGAGGTAATACGCCGGCGACACATGGGCGAACTCGGCGTACACCTCGTTCGTCAGGTTGCGCACCCGTCCGGTCACGGTGGTATGCGAATCCACCTTGTAGCTGAGGAAGCTGCCAAACAGCGTGTACGACGGCACGGTCATGGTGTTGGCATTGTCGGCGAACACCGACGCCACATAACGCGCATCGACCCCGCCTTGCCATTGCGGCGAGAAATCGTAGGTCAACCACAGATTGCCCACTCGGTCCGGCACGTTGGTCGGTGTGTTGCCCTTGCGGGAAACCACCACACCGGCGGCGTTCTTCTCATTGAATTCATCGTATTGCGCATCGACCCAGGCGAAGTTGCCTTCGGCCAGCAACTTGTCGGTGATCCGCAGCGAGCTGGCAATCTCGATGCCTTTGGACGTCTGCTGGCCGACTGGAATGCTGCTGGTCGGGTCCAGTGGATCCGTCACGGCGAAGTCCTTGCGCTCGATCGTGTAGGCGGCCACCGTCGCCGAACCGCGACCGTTCAGGTAGTCGAACTTGCTGCCGATTTCCCATTGTTTTCCGGTCGAGACATCGAAGTCCTGGGTGCCATTGGGTTGTTCGGCGGCGGTGCTGTATTGCACGTAGACATTGGCTGACGGAATGAACTGGTATGTCAGGCCGACGCGCCCGGTGACCGGTTCCCAGCTGCGCTTGAGATGACGCGGGTTGCTCGCGGTCACCGTGCGATGGTTGGTTACGTCGAGGTCGATGTCGTCGTAGCGCAGGCCGGTGAGCAGCGACAGCTTGTCGGTCAGTGCCAGGCGGTTTTCGGCAAACAGCGCTTTGGTCGTGACTTCGTTGGTCTTGTCGCTGACGAAACCCGGCATCGTTCCGGGGATGTCGTAGAAATGCCCCGGTCGGTAGTTGTTCGGGTTCACCGTGCTGGCGCCTTTGACGTTCAGCGGCGAGTTGGTGGTCTGGTTGACCTTGTACTCGAAACCGCCGGACCAAGTGGTGTCGAGACCGAACAGGGTGTTGTCGTGGCGCAGTTCGAACTGGTTGCCGTTCTGCTCGCCCTGATGTCGAACCTGATACGCGGTGGATCGGTTCACGGCGCTGTTGTCGGCGTTGTATTGATAGGTTTCCAGGTTGCGGTAGTCGCGCTGGCTGTCGAGGTGATAGAGGGTGTTGCGCAGGGTGGTGCTGTCGTTGATCCGGTAGTCGATGATCGAACGCACCCAGATTGTCCGCTGCTCGTAGCGCCCGTCCTCGACGTTGTAGTTGTTGAAGCGGTTATGCCTGTCGATCTTCAGTTCGCCGGCCTTGGGGTTGAGCACCGGCGTGCCCCAGTACGGGCTGTCCTCGTGTTCGTCCTGATATTCCAGGGACAGGGTGTGCGACAGGTTCGGCGTCAGGTCGCTGAGCAGCGAGAACGCCACGCTCCAGGCATCGCGTTCCTGGCGGTCGATGTAGCCGTTGCTGGTGTTGTGGCTGACGTCGAGTCGTGCGTAGTGCTGCACATCGGCGCCGGGTTCGGTCAGCGCGTGATTGAGGCCGAATGCGGTTTCGGTGGTGTCGTAGGTGCCATAACTGACCCGACCTTCGATGGCTTGCTCGTCGCGAGTGGCCAGTTTGGTCACGTAGTTCAGCGAACCGCCGACCGAACCTGCGCCGTTGATCAGTGACGACGGACCGCCGACCAGTTCCACCCGGTCATAAATCCACGAATCCACGGGGCGCGCCAGTCCGCCGGAAACGTTGACCCCGTTGAACATCTGAGTGATCTGGCTGCTGGTAAAACCGCGATAGGAGACAAACCCGCCAAAGCCCGGCGGCGCACTGGCGTTCACCCCCGGCAAGGTATTGGCCGCGTCCTGAAAGTTTTGCGAACCGTGACGTTCGATGTCATTGCGGTTGGCGATGGCCACCGACGCCGGAGTGTCGCGTACGCTCAAACCGAGGCGCGATGCCATGCCGCTGGACTGGTCGAGGCTCAGGCCGGGTTCGGCACCGGATTCGCCGTCAATGGTGATCGGCGCCAGATCCACGGTGGATTGCGCCCAGACGTTGACGGACAGGCAGCCGCACAGGCTCGCCAGCAAGGTAAGTTGTTTCATCGATTGAATCCTGAATGCTTGTCTAGGAGTCAGCGCACAGGCGAACGCCGCGCGTTGGCGCAGGGGGCTGACAAATCAAAAAGGCAAGGACACTCAGGCGAGCGGCGGGGCGCGAGGATTGGCCGAAGGCCAGATGAAGCGGGCAGGGAGGTCGGCGCTGACGATGGCCGGCAGCGGCGGGCTGTGTTGTTCCGGCAGGATCGCCAGGGTCAGGCTGGAGTTGAACGCCGGGCCCATGCCGCCGGTGGAGCAGAGCGGGCAACCGAAGGCCTTGGCCAGAGTCGGCAGTTTTTCTTCGGCGGGATTCGAAGCGAGCGGCGCCTGAGTGCTCGGGTCGACGGCGCAGAACTGGCCGCCGATACCGTTAAGCTGCATGCCGACCATTTGTCCGTGACCGATGCTGCAGGCGAACACGTTGAACAGGACGCAGCAATAGAGCATCCAGGCCAGCAGTGAGCGATCGGTACGGGTGAATTTCATGGGGCGGCACTTTACCGCACCGCCGACCGGTCGTGCACATGGAAAAATGCCGACTAGGATGTTTTGTTCAAATCCCTTGAAAGGATTCTCGACCATGACCTTTGTGTTGGCTCAATGGCTGGTGACGATATTTGCGGTGATCAGCCTGATGCATGTGTATTGGGCGATGGGTGGGCAGTGGGCGGCCGTGGCGGTGGTGCCACAGGTTCCGGTGGACAACGGCGGGCTGACGCTCAGGCCGGCGTTCAAGCCGTCAGGCTGGATCACGCTGGTGGTGGCGGCAGCCCTGCTACTGATTGCCGCACTGGTGTGCATGCGGGTGGGATGGTGGCTGCCCGCCGTGCATCACTGGGCACTGCAATGGGTGATCAGCGCGATTGCGCTGCTGATGTTTGCGCGGGCGATTGGCGATTCGGAGCTGGTGGGTTTTTTCAAGGAAGTGAAGGGATCGCGGTTCGCCCGGCTCGACACTTGGGTCTACTCGCCGTTGTGTCTGATATTGGGAGCCGGGCTGTTGGCTGTTGCCTGGATCTAGCTGCCGGTTTCAGTGCGCCGGCTGCTGACCTCGGCCGGCACATCATCGCCGGCCATGCGTTTACGGAACAACGCCGCCCGCGCCAGCAGCAAGGTAGTCACCGGCACGGTGATCGACAGCAGAATCGGGATCAGCCATGCGTGCAGCACCGGCCCGGACTTGAGCGCGGAAAAACAGATGATCGACGCCAGTGCCACGCACCACGCGCCGAGGGTCGAGGCCAGCGCCGGCGGGTGCATGCGCTGAAAGTAGTCCTTCATCCGCAGCAGGCCGGTGGCGCCGATCAGGGCGAAAATACCGCTGAGGACCAGCAGGATCGCCACCGGGATTTCCACCCACAGAGACAATTCAGTGTTCATTCGATCACCTCGCCACGCAGGAGGAACTTCGCCAGGGCAAACGAGCCGACGAAGCCGAACAGCGCGATCAGCAGCGCCGCTTCGAAGTAGGTGTCACTGGAATAACGAATCCCCAGGGTCAGCATCATCAGCATGGCGACGATGTACAGGTAATCCAGCGCCAGTACCCGGTCCTGCGCCGACGGGCCTTTGAACAGGCGTATCAGTGTGAGGACCATTGCCAGGGAAAACAGGAACAGCGTCAGCAGAATCGCGTTCGACAGCAGCGGACTCATTCGAAAATCTCCATCAACGGCCGCTCGTAAGTGACCTTGAAGTGCTGGATGAACTGCGCCTCGTCATCCAGATCCCAGACGTGCAGCAACAGAATGCTGCGATCCAGCGCCAGCTCCGACCACACCGTGCCGGGCACGACCGTACAGATCATCGACAGCGCCGCCAGACCGTTGGCATCTCGCAGGTCCAGCGGCACCTTGATGAAGCGTGAACGAAGCGGCCGACGACCGGCGTTGAGTACGCCCCAGGCCACTTGCAGGTTCGAGACGATCACGTCGCGCCCGACCAGCAGAAACAATCGCAGGATCGTGCCCGGACGGCGGATGTGAATCCGCTGCGGGCGCAGTTTGCGCATCATCAGCGGGGCACAGAAACCGAGTACGGCACCCAACAGCAAGTTACCTGGGCTGACCGACAGGTTCAGCACCAGCCACAGCAACCACAGCGCCAGCGACAACCACGGAGCAGGGAACAGACGCTTCATGGTTGCACCTCCAGCAACGCAGCCTTGGCTTCCGGGCTCGGCACGGCGCGGGTGCCGAGCACCGCCATCACGTATTGCTGCGGATTGTTCAGGGCGTCGGCCGCTGCCTGGGTGTAACGCAGCAGCGGTTCAGCCTTGAAGGTCAGCGCGATGCTCAGGCCGAGCAGCAGGAAAATCGGCGTGCATTCCAGTTTGCGCAGCAGCGGCGATGGTCGCTCTTCAGGCGACCAGAAGCGCTGGATCCCCAGACGCGAGAACGCCATCAGCGAGCCGAGTCCGGTGAGAATCAGCAGGGCCAGCAACGCCCAGGCGGCCTTCGAGATCGGTTCGCCGGCGCCGAGGCCCAGCGGGTTGAGCAGGGCGCCGATCAGGCTCAGCTTGCCGATGAAACCGGACAACGGCGGCATGCCAATGATCAGCAGCGCGCAGGCAATGAAGCTCAGGCCGAGGAACGCCATGGTCCACGGAATCACTTGACCGACCACCGCTTTCTGATCGTCGTCGAGGTTGATGCCCTTGACCGGTCGCTGCCATTCCTGCGGACGCGGCAGCAGTTCGTTTTCATCTTCCAGCGGTACTTCGATGGCGGTGCGCGAGCGTTCGATCAATTCGGCCAGCAGGAACAGCGCACTCAACGCCAGGGTCGAGCTGACCAGGTAGAACAGCGCGGCGCCGATCAGGTTTGGCTGGGCGAATCCCACGGCTGACAGCAGGATCCCCGCCGACACCAGAATGCTCAGGCTGGCCATGCGTTCCAGGCGTTGTGCGGCAATGATCGCCACGCCCGCACCGGCCATGGTGGCCATGCCGCCGTAGATCAGCCAGTCGCCGCCAAAATACGCCGAAGCGCCTGCCTGGCCGGAGAACAGCAGCGTCCACAGACGCAAAAGGGTGTAGACGCCGACCTTGGTCATGATCGCGAACATCGCCGCCACCGGCGCGCTGGCCGACGAGTAGGCCGGCACCAGCCAGAAGTTCAGCGGCCACATGCCGGCCTTGGCCAGGAACGCCACGGCCAGAATCCCCGCGCCGGCGTGCAACAGGCCACGGTCGGCCTCCGGCACCAGTGGAATCTTCAACGCCAGATCCGCCATGTTCAGCGTGCCGGTCACACCGTAGATCAACGCCGCGCCGATCAGGAACAGCGACGACGCCAGCAGGTTGATCGAAATGTAATGCAGCCCCGACGACACCCGCGCCCGGCCCGAGCCGTGGAGCAGCAAACCGTAGGACGCGGCCAGCAATACCTCGAAGAACACGAACAGGTTGAACAGGTCCGCCGTCAGGAACGCGCCATACAGCCCCATCAATTGAATCTGGAACAGCGCGTGGAAGCTCGACCCGGCGCCGTCCCATCGGGCCATGGCGAACAGCAGGGCGCTGACGCCGATGATCCCGGTCAGCACCAGCATCAATGCCGACAGACGATCGACCACCAGCACGATGCCGAACGGCACCTGCCAGTTGCCCGGCAGGTACACGCCGATGGAGCCGGGCACGCCGGTGGTCTGGGTCCATTGCAGCAGCATCACCGAAATGCCGAGGCCGAGGAGGCTGGAGAACAGGTTGATTTTCGCCTTCAGCGGGCGGTGCTTCTCACCGAGCATCAGCATGATGGCGGCGGTCAGCAGCGGCAGCAGGATCGGTGCGGCGATCAGGTGATTCATCGCCGTCATTCCTTGGGCTCCCTTCCGTCAACGTGGTCGGTGCCGGTCAGGCCTCGTGAAGCCAGCAACACCACCAGAAACAATGCGGTCATGGCGAAGCTGATGACGATGGCCGTCAGTACCAGCGCCTGGGGCAGCGGGTCGGTGTAGTTGAGCAGGTCCTGCGGCACGCCGTCCTTGATGATCGGCTCCTTGCCGATGAACAGGCTGCCCATGCTGAAGATGAACAGGTTGACGCCGTAGGACAGCAGACACAGGCCCATCACCACCTGGAATGTCCGTGGCCTCAGGATCAGCCAAACCCCGGACGCGGCGAGTACGCCGATGGCGATTGCGATGACTTCTTCCATCAGACGGCTCCTTTGGCGGCAGCGGTTTTGTGGCCCCGGACCGATTGGTGGGCGAGCGCGGTGAGGATCAGCAAGGTCGAGCCGACCACCACGGCGTAGACGCCAATATCGAAGAACAGCGCGCTGGCGATATGGATGTCACCCAGCAGCGGCAGGCTGAAATGCCAGGTGTGGGTGGTCAGGAACGGATAACCCACCGCCATCGCGCCGAGGCCGGTGACGGTGGCGAACAGCAGACCGGTGCCCATCCAGCGCAGCGGTCGCAGGCTCATTTGCGCCTCGACCCACTGAGTGCCGGCGACCATGTATTGCAGGATGAACGCCACCGACATCACCAGGCCGGCGACGAAGCCGCCACCTGGCTGGTTGTGCCCACGCATGAACAGGTAGAACGACACCACCAGCGCAATCGGCAGCAGCAGGCGCACCAGCACCGCCGGCACCATCATGAAACCGAGCGCGGTGTCGCTGGCCGAACGCGGGTTGACCAGATCGGTCACCACGTCAGGGGCGAGCAGGCGTTGCTGGGCCGGCAGTTGCAGGCTTTCTTTCGGCGGGCGGAAACGACGCAGCAGGGCGAACACGGTCAGTGCCACGGCGGCGAGCACGGTGATTTCGCCAAGGGTGTCGAAACCACGGAAATCCACCAGCATCACATTGACCACATTGCTGCCGCCGCCCTCGGGCAGGGCGCGGCTCAGGTAGAACGAGGAAATATCGTTCGGCGTCTGCCGGGTCAGCATGGCGTAGGACAGCAGCGCCATGCCGCCGCCGACGGCAATCGACAGCAGCAAGTCGCGCAGACGCCGTACACGCGCCTTGCGCAGGCTGCTTGGCAACGGCGAAACCTCTTCGATCCGCCGTGGCAGCCAGCGCAGACCGAGCAGGATCAGCACCGTGGTCACCACTTCGACCACCAGTTGCGTCAGGGCCAGATCCGGCGCCGAGAACCAGACGAAGGTCACGCAGGTCATCAGGCCGCAGACGCTGACCATGGTCAGGGCGGCAAGACGGTGATACTTGGCTTGCCATGCGGCGCCGAGGGCGCAGGCGATTGCCAGCAGCCACAGGGTCACGAACACGATCGAGCCAGGGATCTTCGGCCGGTCGCCCCAGCTCAGGCTGCTGTGCAGCATCGGGATCAGGCCGGCCAGCACTGCCGCCAATACCATCAGGAATAGCTGGGTTTGCAGACGCTTGGTGCCGATCCGCCGCTCCAGCCGCCGGGCCAGACGCATCATCGCCACCAGGCTGCGTTCGAACAGGCGCTTGCCGTTGAAACGGCCCACCAGCGGCGGGAATTTGAAACGGCCACGCTTGAGCTGATTGCGCAGCAGCAGATAGACCACGATACCGCCGGACATAGCGATCAGGCTCATGATCATCGGTGCATTGAGGCCGTGCCAGATCGCCAGACTGTATTCCGGCAGCACGCCACCCACCACCGGCAATGCTGCTGCGGCGAGCAACGGGCCGACGACCTGGGCCGGGAAAATCCCCACCAGCAAACAGGTGAAGACCAGCAACTCCACCGGTGCACGCATCCAGCGCGGCGGCTCGTGCGGGGTGTGCGGCAGGTCGGTGGCGGTCGGGCCGAAGAACACATCAACGGTGAAGCGCAGCGAGTAGGCCACGCTGAACGTACCGGCGATGGTCGCGATAATCGGCAGCGCAGCTTCCACCCAAGCGGTGGCGTTGATGAACACGGTTTCGGCGAAGAACATTTCCTTCGAGAGGAAACCGTTGAGCAGCGGCACGCCGGCCATGGACGCACTGGCCACCATTGCCAGGGTGGCGGTGAACGGAATCAGTTTGAACAGGCCGTTGAGCTTGCGGATGTCGCGGGTGCCACTTTCGTGGTCGATGATCCCGGCGGCCATGAACAGCGAAGCCTTGAAGGTCGCGTGGTTGAGAATGTGGAACACCGCCGCGACAGCGGCCAGCGGGCTGTTCAGGCCCAGCAGCAGCGTGATCAGGCCGAGGTGGCTGATGGTCGAGTAGGCCAGCAGTCCCTTGAGGTCGTTCTGGAACATTGCGCAGTACGCGCCGAGCAACAGCGTGGCAGCGCCGGCGCCGCTGACGATGTAGAACCATTCTTCGCTGCCGGACAGCGACGGCCACAGGCGGGCCAGCAGGAAAACCCCGGCCTTGACCATGGTCGCCGAGTGCAGGTATGCCGAAACCGGTGTGGGCGCCGCCATGGCGTGGGGCAGCCAGAAGTGGAAGGGAAACTGGGCGCTTTTGCTGAGGGCGCCGATAAGAATGAGGGGAAGCAGGATGGGGTAGAGGGCATGTGCGCGAATCAGATCGCCGGCGGCCAGGACCTTGTCCAGGTCATAGCTGCCGACCACATGGCCGAGGATCATGACCCCCGCCAGCAGGCACAATCCCCCGGCACCGGTAACCATCAGCGCCATGTACGCACCACGGCGGGCGTCGTGGCGGTGGTGCCAGTAGCCGATCAACAGGAACGAGAAGAGGCTGGTCAGCTCCCAGAAGAACACGATCTGGATCAGGTTGCCGGAGATCACCAGCCCGAGCATGGCGCCCATGAACGCCAGAAAGAACGCGAAGAAACGCGGCACCGGATCGTCCGGCGACATGTAATAACGGGCATATAAGGAAACGAGGGTGCCGATGCCCATCACCAGCATCGAGAACAGCCAGGCGAAGCCGTCCATGCGCAGGACGAAGTTCAGGCCCAGGCTGGGCAGCCACGTGAATTCTTCGCGAATTACGCCGCCGTGGGCGATCTGCGGGTACAGCATCGCGACCGAGACAGTGCCGATCAGTGCGACCAGACCTGCCAGCAGGGATTCGGCGTTACGTGCGTTGTGAGGCAGCACGGCTGCCAGACAGCTGCCCAGAAAAGGCAGAAGCAGTAGAACTATCAGGGACATAGGCTTCTAATCTGCGGAAGTTTGTGAAGCATCATACGTGCCAGCTCCCGGATCGCCAAACGCGAGGATGTCTCTGAATCCTACAAAGTAGCCGTAAAACCCGCGTTTAGCCTTCGGTCTCGTGCTCCAATTCTTCCGTGACTGTTTGTGTCTCTTTGCCTTTGGTCTTCAATTCACTGACAATCACCGCCGCCACGATCAGCCCCGCACCGATCAATGCGATGGCTGGAAGACGCTCTCCTGCGATGCGCCCGACGATCCCGGCCCAGACTGGTTCACCGGCGTAGATCAAGGTCGCGCGGGTCGGCGAGACACTTTTCTGCGCCCAGTTCATCGCCACCTGAATCGCCGCACTCATCGCGCCCAAGCCCAGGGCGGTGCTCAGCAATAGCCACGAGAAATCCGGAATCGCCTCGCCGGTCGGCACCACCATCAAAAACGACAGCACCGAAGTCGTCGCCAGCTGCACCACGGTTACGCGGCGCACATCGACCTGCCCGGCATAGTTGCTGATCAGGATGATTTCAGCCGCGATTGCGATGGCGCTGATCAGCGTGGCGATTTCACCGGGGCTGAAATTCAGCGAAGCACCGGAAGGCCCGGACAGCAGTATCAGCCCGGTAAACGCCAGCATGATGCCAATGCTCGGCATCAGGCCCGGGCGCCGGCCCAGCACCAGCCATTGCAGTAGCGGCACGAACGGTACATACAGCGCGGTGATGAACGCCGACTGACTGCTCGGGATGCTCTGCAAACCCACGGTCTGCAAACCATAACCGAGCATGATCGCCACGCCGATAAAGGCACCGGCCTTGAGTTCGAACAGGGTCAGTTCACGCAGGTGTTTCCACGAAAACATCGCCACGATGCTCGCCGCTGCGGCAAAGCGCAGACCAACGAAAAACATCGGCCCGCTGACGGTCATCGCGTGCTGCACCAGCAGGAAGGTGCCGCCCCAAAGCATGGTGATCAGCACCAGCACGCACTCGGCTTTGCTGAACCGGGAAAACCGCAGGGGAGTTTGGGGGGAATTGGCTGACGTCATGACCTTGCGCACTTTTAAAGAGGAGACGCACAATGCGCCAAATGTTGCGCAGTATACTGCCCAACCCCAGCCAGTGAGCAATATAGTGCACAAAGATTCTGTACAGCGGGCTTCGGTCCTGCAACACGTCAGCCAGAATGTCCGGCGCCTGCGCCACGCCGCCGACATGAGCCAGACGGCCCTCGCGGAAAAGTCCGGGGTCAGCCGGCGGATGCTGGTGGCCATCGAGGCCGGCGAGAAGAATGTCAGCCTGACCACCCTCGACCGCGTCGCCGAAGCCCTCGAAGTGGCCTTCAGCGATCTGATCCAGGCCCCGGATAACCGCGATCCCGGCCGTATCAATGAACTCGCCTGGGCCGGCAGCATCCCCGGCAGCAAAGCCGTTTTGCTGTCCAAGGCCAACGCCACTCGCGCGGTGGAACAGTGGGAGTGGTGCCTGCAACCGGGCGAGGTCTATCCCTCGCAACCGGATGCCGAGGGCTGGAGCGAGCAGATTTTCGTGTTCGAAGGCTGCCTGACGCTGATGCTCGGCGACCAACCGCAGCAGATCGCGGCCGGGGAGTTTTTCATGTTCGCCAGCAACCAGCCGCACACCTATCGCAACGATGGGGAAGTGGCGGCGCGGTTCGTGCGCAATGTGGTGATCTGACTGTTGCAGGGCCGACAGCGGATAAACAGTTTGTTCTATCCAGCGTGCAGACTGCTTTAGGTTGTTATCTCAATCTATTGATAAATAACGAAAATATATTCAGGCACGACTCCTGCTAAAGGTTCTGGAACCTCATCCGGAAATCACGGAGTCGCCTCACATGACCGCTTCAAATCAAACCTCCAAACGCCTCCTGAACATCGGGAGTGCCATCTGATGCCCCGCGAAATCCGTCTCAACGCCTTCGACATGAACTGCGTCGGCCATCAGTCGCCGGGCCTGTGGGCTCACCCTCGGGATCGCTCTTGGCAGTACAAGGATCTGGAGTATTGGACCGATCTGGCGAAAATCCTCGAGCGCGGCAAGTTCGACGGTTTGTTCATCGCCGACGTGCTGGGCATCTACGACGTGTACAACGGCAATGGCGAAGCGGCCATCCGGCAGGCGGCTCAGGTGCCGGTCAACGATCCGCTGCAACTGATCCCGCCGATGGCGCTGGTCACCGAGCACCTGGGGTTTGGCCTGACCGCATCGTTGTCCTTCGAACATCCGTATCCCTTCGCTCGACGGTTGTCGACCCTCGATCACCTGACCAAGGGCCGTGCCGGCTGGAACATCGTCACTTCTTATCTGGAGAGCGGCGCCAAGAACATCGGCCAGCAAGCCCAGACTGAACACGATGCGCGCTACGACTTCGCCGAGGAATACCTGGAGGTCTGCTACAAACTCTGGGAAGGCAGTTGGGAAGAGGGCGCAATTTTGCGGGATCGCGAGCGCCGCATCTTCAGTGATCCGAGCAAAATTCACGAAATCCGCCACCAGGGTAAACACTTCCAGGTGCCGGGCATTCACCTTTGCGAGCCGTCGCCGCAGCGCACTCCAGTGCTTTATCAGGCGGGCGCGTCCAGTCGGGGCAAGCAGTTTGCAGCCGAGCATGCCGAGTGTGTATTCGTCGCGGCACCGTCCAAGGTCTTGCTGAAGAAAACCGTGGCCGACATCCGCCGCCGCGCCGCCGAGGCCGGACGCGATCCGTCGAAGATCCTGATCTTCAACCTGCAAACCGTGATCCTCGGCGAGACCGACGCCAAGGCCAAAGCCAAGTTCGAAGAATACAAATCCTGGGTTAGCTACGAAGGCGCGATGGCATTGATCTCGGGCTGGACCGGAATCGACTTCAGCCGCTTCAAGCCGGACGAACCGCTCAAGCACGTGCACACCAACGCCATTCAATCAGCGGTCGAGGCTTTCTCCACGGCGGATCCGAACAAGGTCTGGACCCCCAACGAACTCGCCGATTGGGTCGGCATCGGCGGCTTCGGCCCGTTGTTCGTCGGCAGCCCGGAAACGGTGGCGGATCTGTTGCAGGAATGGGTCGATGAAACCGACGTCGACGGCTTCAATCTGGCGTACGCGCTGACCCACGAAACCTTCATCGACGCCGTGGAGTTGCTGGTGCCGGAGTTGCAGAAACGGGGTGTCTACAAGACCGAGTACGCGCCGGGAACCTTGCGCGAGAAGCTGTTTGGCGAGGGGCCGAGACTGCCGGAGATTCATCCGGGCAGTAGCTATCGAAACCTCGGTGAGCTGCATCGGCAGGAGAAAAAAGTCGCGTCCGTCTAGACGCCTTTGCGGCGTCTGAATGACACTGGCCCGAGCATATCCTCAGCTGCGAGAACGGCATGACTCAAACCGATACGACCGTACTGCGTCACGCCGACATCCTGATTGTCGGCGGTGGCCTCAGCGGCACGATGCTGGCGGTGCAATTGCTGCGTTTGCCGGGGCGCAGAAAGATTCTGGTAATCGAACCTCGCGCCGAACTGGGCCGGGGAGAAGCGTACAGCGCGGTGGAACTGGGCCATACACTGAATGGCAACGCGGCGCGGATGAGCGTCGATCCGGACAATGCCGATGACCTGACTCAATGGCTGACCGACCACATCGCTGGCGGTGGCTGGCCGGAGTCCGATCAGCAACATGTTCCGGTCAGCGAGCTGTTTCCGCCTCGGGGGCTGTTCGGCGTGTACGTGCAACAGCGTCTGGCCGAAGCGCAGCAGGTGGGCGCGCAACAGGGGGCGACGGTCGAGCATGTGCGCGCCGAAGTGATCGATGTTCAGGTCTCCAGCGATTCCGTGCAGCTCACCTTGACTGACTGTCAGCAACTGCACGGCGCTTTTGCAGTGCTGGCGACCGGGATGTTCCCGGCGGCTCGCACACCGCAAAAGGAGTCCAGCGGCCTCAATGCAGCGGCGCTCGATCCGTGGGATGTCGCGGCCATGCGTCAGCTCGATCCGCAATCCACGGTGCTGATCATCGGCTCCGGCCTGACCATGGTCGATGCCGTGGTGTCGCTGGAGCAGGCCGGGCATCGCGGGCCGATCGAGGTGTTTTCCCGACACGGGCTGCTGCCCCATGTGCGTCGGCAACCGCCGGCGTGGGTGGACTTCCTCGCCGAGGATTACAGCATTCGCACGCCACGCCAGTTACTGCGTGAATTGCGCCGGCATTGTCGCGACGCCATCGCACAAGGCATCGACTGGCAGGCGCCGCTCGACACAGTGCGTGCGCACATCGGTCGTTTGTGGAGCCAGGCCAGCGATGTGCAGCGCCGGCAATTCGTGCGCCATGTGCGGCCGTGGTGGGAAAGTCATCACCATCGTTCACCGCCGCTGAGTGCGGAACTGGTTGAGCGTATGCACCGTGAAGGGCGATTGCGCATTCATGCGGCGTCTTACAAGGGGCTTGAGCCGGTGTCGGGTGAGGGCGTGAGTATCCGCATTCGCCCTCGCGGTGAGGCCGAAACCCGCGTGGTGCAGGGCGCGGCGTTGATCAATTCCAGCGGCATCGAATACGACTGGCGCCGCGTCGCGCGACCTTTGCCGCAGCAATTGCTGGCTCGCGGTCTGGTTCGACCGGGACCGCTGGCGCTGGGCATCGCGGCGGCAGTGGACGGCGCTGTGCTGGATGTCGAGGGCCGGGTCTCGAACCGCCTGTTCGCCATGGGCCCGCCGCTGCGCGGCATGTGGTGGGAAAGTACTGCCGTGACCGATGTGGCATTGCAGGCCAAGGCACTGGCCGCGCGACTGGTGCGTTGATGCCCAAATGCAAGAAACCCCGCTTCGGCGGGGTTTCCTGTTTCTGGCAGCTCAAACCGATCACTCAGTAGCGCTGATATTTGGAACCGAATTCCGGGCGGTTTTCTGCGACGTACAGTTTGCTCTGTTCGGCATTCTGTTGCAGGTTGAGGTTGCCTTTGTGTTCGGCATCGATGCTGACGGTGTCGACGTTCAGGGTGCCGGACTGGCCAACGGTCGCAGCCGCGACAACCGGGGTGCTGGCGTGTGGCGCCGCGATGGCGGAGGTGGCGCCGATCAGGGAAACGATGAAGCCGAGTGCAATGATGTCTTTCATGATGTTGCTCCAGAGAGTGGGGAGAAGATGGGGCCCACTCTAGTGCTGGAGGGTTTTGATGTGAAAACACCCTTGCGCATAGTCGTTATCGAAGGCGTTGATGCCTGATCAGCGCGGTAGGGTATTGCTCAGCCAACGCTGGCGCATCTGCTCCAGACGGCCGTCGGCCCGCAATGTATCCAGCGCCTGCTGCCAGCGTGCGACCTGTTTCGGATCGGTCTGCGGTGAAAACGCAATGTAGGTGTTCTGCTTCATCAACGGGATCTGGTATTGCAGGCGTCCCGGTTCCATGCCTTGTTCGCGGGCAAGGGCGGCCTTGGACCAGGTATCGGAGACCACGAAATCGGTACGCCCCAGGCTGAACAGCCGCATCATCTGCTCCGGGGTTTCCACGCCGTAGAGGTTGTTCAGGTCTTGCCCTTGCAGATAGCTGTAGACCAGCCATTTGCGCGGCACGGTGATCCGGCCCAGGTGATCGGCTTCACGCAGGCTGTGCACGGGAGGCTGGAGATTGTCGCGGGCGTACAGCGCGGTTTCGACTTCGATCAGCGGCCCGACCCATTGATAGCGATCGTCACGGTCGTCGGTACGCAGGACGGTGAATACGCCGGTGTCGGGGGTATCGCTGGCCATGTGCAGGGCGCGCAACAGCGGGACCTGTTGCAGATGGATGCGGTCGCCGGTCTGGGTCGCCAGGGCCTGCACCACGTCCACACCGAATCCTGCGAGCTGATTGCCTTGCATGAAATGCAGGGGCGGGTGGTTGTCGGTGAGCAGTTGCAGGTCCGCCGCGGTGGCCGTCAGGGCCAGCATGGACAGTAGACAGGCGGCAAATCGTTTCATGGATCGTCCCTGAACAAATCAATCGCGCAGCTTAGTACGCGCCATGACGGCTGTCGTGGGGAAACAGCGGGGCTTTTGTGTCAGAGAGCAGGGCGGTTCGGTAGTGATCGCTGCGGGGGCAGAGCGCCCCCGGCAGGAATCGACAATGGCGGGTACAAACGATCAGTAGCGCTGGTACTTCGAACCGAACTCGGGACGGTTCTCGGCGACCAGTACGCTGCGGGCCGAACGTTCCCGCAGTTCCTGAAGGCGATCTGCACCACCCTCGGCGACACGTTCACGCAACTCTTGCAAACGGTCGGCGCCGCCTTCAGCTACACGTTCGCGCAATTCTTGCAAACGATCCGCGCCACCCTCAGCCACGCGCTCACGCAGCTCCTGCAAGCGATCCGCGCCACCTTCGGTAACACGATCTTTCTGCAGGTTTTCCGAACCGTATTCAGCGACCAGCGGCTGGGAGCTGGCGGACGCCAGGTCGGCCATGGCCAGGCCGCCGAGCAGGCTGATGGCGAGTACCAGGGATTTCGAGGACTTGAACATGGTGTTTCTCCTTGCGTTTGAGATGAGTGAACCAGTGCTTTCTGGTGGGTCCATTCAAACGCGAGGGTGTATCGCTGATATGTGGTGTTACGGCCCGAAAACACGGGTTACGTATCTGCGCGGCGAATTTATACAGAGCGATACAAATCCGTCAGGATTCGGCGAGCATCTCCACGGCGAAGGAGAAAACATAACCCTCGTTGCGCACGGTCTTGATGTAGGTCGGCTCGCGAGAGTCGTCCAGCAGACGCTGGCGCAGGCGGCTGACCAGCAAATCGATGGAACGGTCGAACAGGTCGGCGTCGCGGCCTTGGGTCAGGTTGAGCAACTGGTCACGGCTGAGCACACGTTGCGGATGATCGAGAAACACCCGCAGCAGGCGATATTCGGCGCCACTGAGGGCAACCATAGTGTCGTCTTCATCGAGCAGGTGGCGGGCGGTGGTGTCGAGGCGCCAGCGACCGAACGCGAGCAGGCGCCCGGTTTCGGTGATCAGCAGATTGGGCGGCAGCATTCGCGTGCGGCGCAGCACGGCGTTGATCCGCGCCAGCAGTTCGCGGGCAGCGAAGGGTTTGGTCAGGTAATCGTCGGCACCCATTTCCAGGCCGAGAATGCGGTCGGTCTGGTCGTCGCGGGCGGTGAGCATCAGGATCGGGATCGCCTTGTGCTTGCCGGCGCGCAATTCGCGGCACAGCACCAGCCCGTCATCGCCGGGGAGCATGATGTCGAGCACGATCAGGTCGACCGTGTTGGCTTCCAGAAAACTACGCATCTGCCGGCCATCGGCGACCACGGTGCTGCGCAGGCCGTTCTTGGTCAGGTAATTGCCGACCAGTTCGCGGATCTCGCGGTCATCGTCGACGATCAGGATGTGGTTGATGTGATCCATGGTTCACACTCTTTTTGTGGGAGCAAGCTTGCTCGCGAAAGCGGTCTGCCAGTCAGCAATGATGCTGAATTCGATGGCTCCTTCGCGGGCAAGCTTGCTCCCGCAGTGTTATGGAATGGCCTGAAGAATGGGTCTTCAGGCTTATGCATTGATGGTCAGGACACCACGCGATAGCACGGCACATACGCCGCGCCGCCCGGCAGTTTCATCCGGTGCTGGGCGACGAAGGCTTTGAGCAGCAGATCGAGCGGCTGCATGATCGCGGCGTCGCCACGGATCTGGTACGGCCCGTGTTCCTCGATCAGGCGGATGCCCTTGTCCTTGACGTTGCCGGCGACAATCCCGGAGAACGCGCGGCGCAGGTTGGCCGCCAGCTCATGGGGTGGCTGATCGCGGTGCAGCTTGAGGTTGGCCATGTTTTCGTGGGTCGGGTCGAACGGGCGCTGAAAGCCTTCGTCGATCTTCAGCAGCCAGTTGAAGTGGAACGCGTCGGCGCGTTCGCGGCGGAATTGCTTCACGGCCTTGAGGCCCGCAGTCATCTGCCGCGCCACTTCGGCCGGGTCGTCGATGATGATTTCGTAGTGCTTCTTCGCTGCTTCGCCGAGAGTGGCGGTGACGAAAGCGTCGAGTTGTTCCAGATACGGCGCGGCGTGTTTCGGCCCGGTCAAAATCACCGGGAACGGCAGGCCGGCGTTGTCCGGGTGCATCAGGATGCCCAGCAGGTACAGGAACTCTTCGGCAGTGCCGGCGCCGCCCGGGAAGATGATGATGCCGTGGCCGACGCGGACGAAAGCTTCCAGACGCTTTTCGATGTCCGGAAGAATCACCAGCTCATTGACGATCGGGTTCGGCGCTTCGGCGGCGATAATGCCCGGCTCGGTCAGACCGAGGTAACGGCCGCCATGAATCCGCTGTTTGGCATGGGCGATGGTCGCGCCTTTCATCGGACCTTTCATCACGCCGGGGCCACAGCCGGTGCAGATGTCGAGGCTGCGCAGGCCCAGTTCGTGGCCGACTTTCTTGGTGTATTTGTATTCTTCGGTGTTGATCGAGTGGCCGCCCCAGCACACGACGATTTTCGGCTCGACGCCCGGGCGCAGGGTGCGCGCGTTGCGCAGCAGGTGGAAGACGTAGTCGCTGATGCCCTGGGAAGTGCTGAGGTCGATGCTCAGGGCGTCGAGTTCGTTTTCGGTGTAGACGATGTCGCGCAGGGCGCTGAACAGCATTTCCCGGGTGCTGGCGATCATTTCGCCGTCGACGAAGGCGTCGGCCGGGGCGTTCAGAAGTTCGAGGCGCACGCCGCGATCCTGCTGGTGGATGCGGATTTCGAAGTCCTTGTAGGCTTCAAGGATGGTTTTTGCGTTGTCGACGTGGGCGCCAGTATTGAGGATGGCCAGGGCGCACTGGCGAAAGAGGGTGTAGGTGCTGCCGGTTCCGGCCTGGCTCAGTTGCTGAACTTCACGTTGGGAAAGGGTTTCGAGGCTGCCTTTCGGGCTGACCGAGGCATTGATTACGTGTCGTTGGGTCATGCAGTGATCCTTAAAACGATGTCATTGCCGGCATGGCCAATGGCATCCGAATAGTGTGTATCCATGAATGAAGATGGCACGATCTGCGTGGTATCGCCATGTCCCCGTTGGACGTTGAAAAGATGAAAAGGCGCTCCAGCATAGCTAAATCCGCCTCAGAGGCGATAATGCGCAGCCTCTTTTTAACTCAAGCCATGGAAGCCTGTCGCGATGTTCGAGATTCAACCGATCGATGCCATCACTTATCGCCAGCAGACCCGGCGCAGCACGCTGATCATCGCGGTGCTGTTTCTGGTGCTGGCGATGGCGTTTTCGACGGCGGCGGTGGCGCTGTTCGGTGAACCGGGCGGGGATAATCTGCGATTCAATGTCGGCGGGGTGTTTGGCGCATTTCTGCTGACGGCGGCGTTGCTGCGCGGGCGTTTCTGGAACCAGACCTGGATGGCTCCGGCGGTGTACGGCTGGCGGCTAAAGCGCAGTCTGATGAGCGTCACCAACGTGATGCATCAGGTGACGGCGGCAGTGGAGAAGGGTGATCCGGTGGCGATGAAGGTGCTGCGTTTCTATCATCTGGGGCTGACCCAGATGCATGAACTGGACGGCAACTCCAGCGATCATGCGCAATTGCATCGTGAAGTCGAAGCGCACAAGGCGCGGATGGAGGCACTCGGTCTGGACACCGATCAGACGCGCCTCGATCCGGCCTGGCTGGAAGCTCTGAAAACGCGTTAAAACGGAATGCGCGCGGCGCGCCGGAGTTTCCAGCGGCGGATCAGACCCCCGTAGACCAGCAGGTTGACCACCAGCACAACGCTGCCCAGCATCAGTTGAATCTGCGGGGTCAGCCCGGCCGGGTAGATGATCGGCCAGACGTAATGTTCGATAAAGCCACCCGCGTATTCGGTCTGCCCGGCAGCGTGGCGCATCAGGTTTTCCCAATAGGTCAGCGGACAGGTCAGATGCAACACTTCGACCGCCACGCCCCAGGCCGCCGCCGGCAAATGCAGCCAGATCAGTCGCGGCCACTTGAGCACCAGCAGCCCGCCGAACAGCACGAACAGAATGAACAGCAAATGAAACAGCACCAGCCCGTCGGCGGCTATTCGATACAGCATGTCGTCTCCCTGACGCGTGTGTGAATGGTTGCCATGTTACGCCGGTAAACGACTGACGGAAGGAAGGATTTGCGCCAACTGCGCAAGATTGTTCAAGCCTTGAATGGGCGTTTGCTGGCAGAGTCCGGGGTCTTGTCTCACGGTTGAAGAGTGTTATGTCTGACTCATTAATGCCGCGCAGTGCCTTTCTTCGCGGAGCCGCGGCGATCATGCCGTTATCCCTGGCGACCGCGCCCTGGGGGCTGCTGGCCGGCTCCATGGCGATCGAAGCCAACCTCACGCCGCTGCAAGGGCAGGGCCTGTCGAGCATCGTGTTCGCCGGGGCCGCGCAATTGGTGGCGATCGGCATGCTCAAGGGCGGCGCGGGGATTTTCTCGATTCTGCTGACCACCTTGCTGCTGACCTCGCAGCATTTGCTCTACGGCATGAGCATGCGCCACGTGATTTCGCCATTACCAGGGCGCTGGCGCATAGGTCTGGGCTTTTTGCTCACCGATGAATTGTTTGCCCTGACCAGTCAGCACGACCGTCAGCAGTTCAATCGCTGGTACGCGCTGGGCGTCGGCCTGACGTTCTATATCGCCTGGAACCTCTTCACCCTGGCCGGCATCGTCCTCGGCAGCAGCATTCCGGGGCTTGAACACCTGGGGCTGGACTTCTCGATTGCCGCAACCTTCATCGCCCTGATCACGCCGGTGGTGCGCAATGTGCCGACGGTGGTCTGCGTGGCGGTGTCGCTGTTCTGCTCGGTGCTGTTCAGCTACTGGCAATGGGGTTCGGCGCTGGTGCTGTCGGGCCTGGCCGGCATGACCGCCGGGTTTATCTGCAACAAGCTGTATCGGGAGCGCACATGATGGTCTGGGCAGTGATTATCGGCATGGGGATTCTGGTGTTCCTCAACCGTTACGTGTTTCTCGAACCGCGCTTGCCGGTGCGTCTGAGCAGCAACGCGCGGCAATTTCTCGGTTTTGCCGTGCCGGGCATGTTGACCGCGATTTGCGGGCCGATTGTGTTCATGCCGGACAAACAACTGAATCTGCATTGGGATAACCCTTATCTGCTGAGTTCACTAGTGGCAATCGGCCTGGTGATCTACACACGCAATACGTTGCTCAGCATGCTGTTGAGCATGGCGTTCTTCTTTCTATTACGTTGGTGGCTATAAGTTGCGGGTGTTCTACGCTTAATGAATGAATTCCATCAGCGAGGTGAACATGGCAACCGAGCAGAAACGTCCCGAAGAAGATGACGAACCGAGTGAGGAAGAGATCGAGCGGGAGAAACACAAGGAGCAGACCTGGAAGCATGATGACAGCCGCGAGTTGTCCGACCGTGATCAGGAACGCCCGCTGAAACCCTGAACGCCACAACGAAAAAGCCCCGCGATTGCGGGGCTTTTTCGTTACATCAAAGATCTTCCAGCTGTGTGAAATCGGGGTGGGAGGCCCGATAACCCAAGGTCTTGTCGATCCAGGCATTCAGCTCGTTGACCATCACCGGCGGGTGGCAGGGATAGTTTTCGAGGGTGGCGCGCAGGATGCGGTCGATATCGGGTACGTCACGCAGGTTTCGAGTCTTTATGTAGTGGCCGATAAAACAGTCGAGTTGAAAGCGTTCTGTCGTGGACAGATGAATACACTCCAGGCCAGTGACCTGTTTGATTGCAAAATCGTCGCGCAACTTAGTTCTCTGCAAGGCTTGTTAAGTTTGTGGGGTATTCCTGGTTTTGCTGACTCTTTGGTCAACTGGTATGCCAATAGGAAATGCGGCGCGCATGCTATCCGTAGTGTTTCTAAAAGTATGTATGACGATTGAAATGTCAGACAGGCGGTTAATTCACTCAAACGACTGTTTCAGCGCTCTGTTTCGAGAATGAAACACCGCGTGTAACGCGCAGGATTCAATTCGTGGATACCTGCTCTTGATAACGCACCGCGCCGGCATTTATTTAAGTCACCGCTTCAATCAATTCAGCACCCTGATTGCGGGAGTTGCCGACCGCTTTGCCGACTTTGTGCCATTGAAACGCCTCGCTGGGTTCGGCTTCGAACAACAGCATTTGCTCGGCGCGCTCTGTGGGCGTGGCGGGATCGAGCCATTCGTCCACCCGATCGGCGCACAGCACGATCGGGCGCCGGTCATGGACATCGAGCAAGCCACCTTCGCTGTTGGCGGTGATGATGACGAAGCCGTCGTCTTCCCGTGGAGGTTCGCCGGGTGTCGGAAACTGGCCGATGGCGGCGCAGAAAACCGGTTGATGATCGGCGCGACGAATCAGCCAGGGCTGTCGGCTTTTGTCGGGGGCATCGACCCACTCGAACCAGTTGTCGACCGGCACGATCAGTCGATGACGCCAGATCGCTCGAAAGAACGGCCCGTGGGCGACTTTTTCCACCCGCGCGTTGATCGGCGCGACGCGATCCTTGGCCCAGTGCGGGCGCCAGCCCCAGCGCAGATTGTCGGCGTATAGCTGTTGTTGGTGCTGATGGAGGATCGCCAGAGACGTGGTGGGCGCGGCGTTGTAATGCGCCAGCGGTGCGTCGCCGACGTGATTGATCAGCGCATCGGGAATGCTCAGCACCGCGACGAAATCGTGGATGCCCCGGTATTGCGACAGTCTTCCGCACATCGGCCGGCCCTCCGGCGAACAGCTGCCTGAAGGTTTCAGCTTAGTTGCACGGTTCAATCCTTGCTGCCCTGGCCGGTGAACGCATCGCGCCAGACCAGCCAGCGGCGTTCCAGCACCGCAAGCAAACCGTCGCTGAGTTTGCCCAGCAGCGCCAGAACGATGATCGCGGCCAACACGATGTCCGGCCGCGACGTTTCGCGACCGTCACTGAGCAGGTAACCCAGCCCCTTGGTCGCGGCGATCAGTTCGGCCGCCACCAGAAACATCCATGACAGGCTCATGCCGCTGCGCAATCCCGTGAACAGGCCGGGCAGGGCGGCGGGCAACAGAATCCGTCGTACCAGTTGCAGCGGGCTGAAGCCGTATATGTGCCCGACTTCCACCAGTTTGCGGTCGATGTTGCGGATCGCCGCGACCACGTTGACGTACACCGGGAAGAACGCGCCGATGGCGATCAGGACGATTTTCGAGGTCTCGTCGATCCCCAGCCACAGCAGCAACAATGGCACCCACGCCAGGCTGGGAATCGAACGCAGCGCGGCGAAGGTCGGTTCCAGATAGGCTTCGGCTTCGCGGCTCAGGCCGACCCATGCGGCAAACACCAGCGCCAGACTCGCGCCGATGGCAAACCCCAGCAGCACGCGAATCAGGCTCGCGCCGATGTGTTTCCACAAGGCACCTTCGGCCAGATCGGTGAGGGTCAGCGCGATCTCGCTCGGCGCCGGCATCTGGTAGGACGGCAGCCAGCCGATGCGTACGATAAATTCCAGGGCGATCACGATCAGCAGTGGCAGGGCCAGGCCTTTAAGGCGCCGACGCCAGAGCGGACTCAGCAGGGGGAGTTTTCGCCGTGGTGCCGACAAGGCGAGGCGGGCGGGCAAGTCGTTGCTCATGGACGGTTCTCCGCTCACGACAAATCCGCGACGGGCGCGGACTTGTCATGAGCCTGATCGGTTACTGGGCGGCGGCGACTTGCTGGAAACCGGTGTCGATCAACTGATCGATGACCTGATCGACATTCACCCCACGGCGCACCAGTTCTTCGGAGACCAGAATCGGCGCGGCGGCTTTCGAGGCCAGCACGTCCTTGGCGGTCAGTTGCGGGCTGCTCAGGTCGGTGCGCGACAGTTGCAGTTTGGCCACATCCAGCGGCAGGCCGGATTCGCTGGCGAGCAACTTTGCCAATTCTTCCGGGTTCTTCACCGACCACTCGCGAGCCTGCTCATAGGCCTTGATCACGGTGTCGATGGTTTGCGGATGTTGCTTGGCGTATTGCTCGGTGACGCTGACCACGCCGTAGCTGTTGAAGTCGCGATTGCGGTACAGCAGGCGCGAACCGGCCTGCACCTGGCTGGCGGCCATGTGCGGATCGAGACCGGCCCAGGCGTCGACATCGCCTTTCTCCAGTGCGGTGCGGCCGTCCGGGTGTTGCAGGTGCACCAGTTCCACGTCGTCCTTTTTCAGCCCGGCCTGTTGCAGGGTGCGCAGGGTGAACAGGTACGGATCGGTGCCTTTGGTGGCGGCGATTTTCTTGCCCTTGAGGTCGGCGACGGACTGGATCGGCGAGTCCTTGCGCACCACCAGCGCGGTCCATTCGGCGCGGCTGTAGACGTAGACCGATTTGATCGGGCTGCCATTGGCGCGGCTGAGCACGGCAGCGAGGCTGGCCGACGAGGCGAAATCTACGCCGCCGCTGTTGAGGTATTCCAGCGAGCGGTTGCTGCCCTGGCTCAGCAC
Organism: Pseudomonas fluorescens; assembly: GCF_030344995.1. Taxonomy (GTDB): domain Bacteria; phylum Pseudomonadota; class Gammaproteobacteria; order Pseudomonadales; family Pseudomonadaceae; genus Aquipseudomonas; species Aquipseudomonas fluorescens_BF. Next base: position 3,971,418 of record NZ_CP128260.1, on the reverse strand, counting down.
CCAACTGACTTTGCTCTGGGGCAGGGCTTTTTCCAGATAGCCCAGATGTTTGAGCGCCAGGCTGACCGGCGAGTAATAGGCGTAATCCAGATGCACTTCGGCCGGCGGCGCTTCGGCGGCGTGGGCGAGCGGTTGCAGACTAAGGGCTACTGCGCAGGCCGCGAGCAGCGTTTTGACGCGGGAAAACGGTAAGAGGGATTTCATGGGCACGCTCCGGCAAGGCGACAGATTCTTATGTCCAAAAAGATATTTTTATCGAATGCTTACTGCATGAATGGAATATTGCAGGCTCTGTGCCATGTGCTCGTTGCCCCGTGTTTATGGGGTTTAGCGCCGGTTTTTCAGGTTTGAAGTGTTGCAGGGAAAACATTGTGCCGAGCCACTGTTGCTCGAGAAACAGTGTGGCGGGAAGGTGCTGAGCTTATGCGCTAATCGAATTTCAAATCTGATTTGTAAGAGCGTTATGGTCTATAAAAATCCCTTCTGCAGGACTCGCCATGAAGCTCTCACGTTTCCTACGCGCCGCGTTGACCAGTGCACTGTTTGCCACGCCATTGACCTACGCCGCCGAACCCTTGGTCCTGCACGTCGGCGACCAGAATTACTACAATATCCGCGCGTCCATAGAAGCTTCCGGCGTGTTGAAGGACGCGCCTTACACGGTCGACTGGAAACACTTCCAGGCTGCCGCGCCGTTGGCCGAGGCGCTGCAGACCGGGTCGCTGGATCTGGGTTTTCTCGGGGATTCGGGGTTTCTGTTTTTGGCGGCCAAGCAGGCGCCGGTGAAGCTGATCGGTGTGTCGCGACAGAACCCGGACACCATCGCCCTGTTGGTGCCCAAGGATTCTCCGGTGAAAACCATCGAGGACCTGAAGGGCAAGAAAGTCGCCTACTGGCCGGGTGCCTGGAGTCAGCAATTGATTTTGCGGGCGCTGGAGCAGGGCGGGTTACCTGAGAATTACGTCGACTTCGTCAAGCTGATGCCGATCGATGCCGCCGCAGCACTACCGCAAGGCAGTATCGATGCATTCCCGGTTTGGGAACCGTACATTTCCCAGCAGATCGTGTTCTCCGGTGCGCGGCCGATTCTCACGGCGAAAAACCTGATGCCGGGTTTGAGCGCGATTGCGGCGTCTGCGCCGTCCATCGACAGCAAGCGTGAAGCGATCGCCGATTTTCTCGGGCGCCTGAAGCAGGCCCGGGCCTGGGTCGACAGCCACACCGACGAATACGCCGACCTGTGGGCGAAGAAGGCCAACCTCGATCAGCAGGTTTCGCGGCACTGGTTACGCCAGGCACACATGACGGTCGGCCCGGTGGATCAACAGGCCGCCGCCGATCTGCAAAGCACCGCCGACTTCCTGTTCAAGGTCAAGGCGCTGCCGGCTCCACTGGCCACGGCAGGGATCATCGATAGCTCGTTTCAACAGGCACTGGCACGCTGAGCGAGCGCCGGAACCAAACCCTGTGTATCTTTATCCAACCTCGGCCCATCTCAATGGGTCGCAGGGAGGCAGCAGCGGCGAAGGAGTTTTGCCAATCGACAACATGACCGCAACGGTCGGGCTCAAGGCAAAACATGACACAGTGGTTCAAGCTTTTCTGCGCGATGGCGGTGGCCGTCGGGTTGGCCGGATGCATCGCCGCTCCCATCGAAATGACCGCGCAGACCGAGGCCCGGCTCAAGGCCCAGGCGCCTGTGCGGTTTCTGTTGACCTTCGATGACGGGCCCAGCGCTTCAAGTTTTTTCAACCCCACCGACACCGTGCTCGACAGCCTCAAGGACAACCCGCTGCAACCGGGCATCAAAGCGGTGTTTTTTGTCCAGACCGGCGCGCCCCGAGCGGGTAATAGCGAAATCGGTCGGCGGGTCATGCATCGCGAGCATGACGAAGGGCACATTCTGGGCTTTCACACTGCCACCCATTGGCACACCAATCATCGTTTGCTCGACCCGGATGAACTTGAAACCTCGCTGACCAACGGCTCGGCAGACATCGCGGCGATCACCGGCGCGCCGCCGACGTTGCTGCGCCCGCCGTTCTGGAACTACGACAAACGCACCTTCGCCGCCTATCAGCAGCACCACATGCAGGTGTTGCTGACCGACCTGAGCGCCAACGACGGCAAGATCTGGGGCTTCAACGCCAGCCCCCGGCGGCGGGCGAACATGCTGCGTCAGCTGTCGGAAGTCCGCGAACAGATTGCCCTCGGCGAATTGCCAACAGTGGACGGGGTGATTCCGGTGGTAGTGACCTTCCATGACCTCAATCGCTATACCGCCCGACACACTCGCGAGTACTTGCAGATTCTGCTCGATAGCGCCGCCGCCACCGGCGTGCGACTGGCGGACAAACCGTTCTATGACGATCGCGCGGCGCTTGAAAAAGCCGCACTGGCGCGCACCGTGCAAGAGTCGTCGAAACCGGTGAACCTGCCGGGGATCTGGAACTGGATCTGGGATCACGACGCGCACTGAGTGCGGCGGATTGAAGATGTGAAGCCGTTGGCAAATTTTGCGGTGGCTGGCGCAAGCAGGGCAGCAAAAGCTCATCTATGCTCAGCGGATCGCCCGAGCCGACGCCTGTGAGGCGTGCCCCCATGATTGCCATTGCCGACATTTGCCGCATCGTCGAATCCGGCTTTTCGCCGTTGTATTGCGATTGCACCGAAACGGCGCAGGGGCTCTTGCAGATCAAGGTTTACGAACCCGACAGCGGGCGGGTCAACCTGTTGCTCAACGGGGTGTCCCCGGAGCATCTGGTCACCATTCGTGACATCTCCAATTTCATCGGTGAATTGCGCACTGAGATGAGCGCCGGGCGTCGGGCTTTCGCCGGCTGACGGTCAAAGACGTCGCTGAAAGGCGCGGACGATGCTCAGCGTGGCGTCACTGACGTTGAGGTTCTGAACTGCATCGAGCGGGTGCCAGAGGCAGTCGACAATTTCATTCAGCGGGCGAACCTGATCAATGTTCAGCACCGACGCTTCGTAGACGTGGTGGCGGGTGCTGCCGGTCTGTAATTCCATCAGATAAAGCATGTCATCGCTTTCCAGCCCGGTCTCTTCTTTGAGTTCTCGGGCGGCGGCCTCTGCGCGGGTTTCCCCCGGTTCGACGGTGCCCCCCGGAAGATTCCAGCGGCACCTGGGTTTGCGCACCAGGAGAATGTGTCGATCCTGCTCGCAGATGACGGTTGCTCGTACTTTCATGTGTTACCCGATGGCCGCTTGTCATAAAACTGTCATGAAGTAGCAATATTTGGGCCGCTGCCGGTTTAGAGCTTCTGAGTGCCTGGTAGCGGCAAAAGTGCCGGAGACTTGACGCGGCACGGTGCGACGTCCGGTCGGCACGGCAGCGCGTTGCGGGTGTAAGGTGGAAAAGTTCGTTACCAGACAGGAGGTGCCTATGAGCATGGCGATGCTGAACAAAATGCACATGAATGGCTACGACGTACTCAGCGTGAACAACGGCCCGTGGCGGGTCTGCACGCAGGGTGACCGGCTCGCTTCGTTTGCCAGTCGCGAGGAAGCGCTGGCGTACGCCGCCGCGTTGCCGGGGTACAAAAGCCGCGCACGCGGTCGCAAGGCAGACTGAAGGTCTGTGAAGAAAAAGCCCCGGTTGTCCGGGGCTTTTTGCTGTGGGCAGGGTGAGGTTCAGTGGACTTTGGTTCGGCTGATGGCGCGGGCTTTCACTTCCCGGGCATACAGTTGCAGGCGCTCTTCATCGCTTTGCAGCACCTCGCAGGATCGCAGCACCGCCTGGGCGTCCGCTTCGTTGCCCGACTGGCGCAGTTGCTCGGCGATGCGCTTGAGGTCCACCGCCGACCATCTCAGGTCCGATGCAACGCTTTGCAGGTCACGTTGAAGTTCGTGTTCGTATTCATTGAGCCGCATGATCACCTCCGGAACATTCTCGGTAAAACAGAGTAGCCGCATTTTTCCGGTGTGGGTCAAGGTCTTCTGTCGATGAGCTGAATGGCCCGGTTTTCGGGGAGTACAGGCAGAGCGCTACGATGGATGTCCGAACAGTTACAGGTTACATTCGCGTTTTTTCAGATGAAGGAATCACCATGCGGATGTTGATCGGGGGGATGCTGTTGGCGGCATTGACCGGTTGTTCGTTGCCTGCGTCACTGGTGCCGGGCGAGCCGAATGTCAGCAAGATCAGCGGCAAGACTCCCAAGGACTACGCCGCGTGTGTACTGCCACTGTGGCAGCAGGACGTTGCCAAGACGTCCCAGACGTCCATTTCCAATGGCTACCGGATCACCGCGCCGAGCATCGTCACCGCCGACGAGATTCTCGATGTGGTCAAGTACAAGGACGGCAGCCGTGTCTCCCTCTACCAGGGGCCGCCGTGGGCGAAGTCCGGCTCGTTGCGCAAAGCGGTGCGTGATTGCCTGTAATGGCGAAATAAAAAAAGCAGAAACCGGTGATCGGTTTCTGCTTTTTTTTGCCCGCTGATCGCGCTCAGTCGGAGATATCGGTGAGCGGAATGCCTGTGCCACCGGTCTTCTTTTCCCGGCGATCCTGCATCCAGTCTTCCACCTGGCTGTTGAACCCCGCCGGTGCCTTGCGTCCGACCTTTCTGGCGATGTCGAGAATGGTCTGCTGGGCGAGGGCTTCTTCCATGCGCTTTTGCGCGGTCATCATCGCGGCGTGGATCGAGCAGGTGCCTTCCAGCGCCCAGTCCGGCGGTGAGCCGTCGAACAGTGCGCAGCGTCCGCGAATGTCCCGGCATTCGAAAATGTTCTTGCGACCATCGATGGCATTGACGATGTCGAGCAGGGTGATTTCATCCGCCGGACGCGCCAGGGTGAAGCCCCCGCGCACGCCGCCGGTGGATTCCACCAGTTTGCCTTTGGCCAATTTGGTGAAGATCTTCGCCAGGTAATCCAGCGGCACTCCTTGCAGCTCTGCCAGGTCGCGCACGCTGGCTTCACGACTGTCACCGCCGCTGCCTACCAGAAAGGCCAGGCAGTGAATGCCGTACTCGACCCCCGCACTGTAAAGTGACATAACTATCTCCGACTGTATTTGTCGCCGATGTTATCAGGCTTATTCGTGGCAAACAAATCGAGAACGGCTTGGGCGTTTGGCGATGAGGCCCCCGATTTTCTTGGGTTTCAGCTAAATCAATGAGTTGGATAGAGTGGCTCTGTTCAGTTTGAGCTATCGAAGTTTTCGATGCTAATCATCACAAAATCTGACTTGTCGGATTTAAAGGCGACCAATACAGTCGCCGTTATCCGGTGAGCAGCCTTCCGCGTTCTTGAAAAATACAGACGTGTCCGCTCCCGATGATGTGAATCCTTCAACCTCATTCAGTGACTTGGCTTCGTGCCTGGAGAGAACAATGAAACAGCACATTCTGGTAATCGGCGCAGGTTTCGGTGGCATGTGGACGGCGTTGAGCGCCACGCGTCTGGTCGACATTCACAATCGGGACAACATCGACGTGACCGTGTTGGCACCGCAAGCCGAGTTGCGCGTTCGCCCACGGTTCTACGAGCCGAATGCCCACACGCTGGCCGCACCGCTGGGCGATCTGTTCGATGCGGTTGGCGTCAACTTCATCAAGGGCGCGGCGAACACCATCGACGTGCAGGCAAAAACCGTGGGCTACACCGACGCAGCCGGTGCGCAACAGGTGTTCAACTACGACAAACTGGTGCTGGCCTCCGGCAGCGGTCTGGCCCTGGCGGACACCCCGGGCGTGGCGCAATACGCGTTTGATGTCGACCAGATCGAAGCCGCCATTCGCCTGGAAAACCACCTGAAATCCCTGATCGCCCAACCTGAGAGCCAGGCACGCAACACTGTGGTCGTCGCCGGCGGTGGTTTCACCGGTATCGAAACCGCGACCGAAATGCCGGCGCGTCTGCGGGAAGTGCTGGGCGACGATGCCAACGTTCAAGTGATCATCGTTGACCGTGCGCAGAAAGTCGGCGCCTCCATGGGCGAAGCGATCAGCGTGTCGATTGCCGAGGCGAGTGAAGCGTTGGGCGTTGAATGGCGACTGGGTGTGTCGGTGCTGTCGGTCGATGAAAACGGCGTGACCCTGTCGGACGGCCAGCGCATCGAGGCAAAAACCGTGGTCTGGACCACCGGCGTGCGTGCCAGCTCCCTGACCGAGCAGATTCCTGCCGAACGTGATCGTCAGGGCCGTCTGCACGTTGATGCGCACCTGAAAGTCATCGGTCAGGACGATATCTTCGCTACCGGCGACGTGGCTTATGCGGCCACCGACGACATCGGCAACTTCGCCCTGATGACCTGCCAGCACGCGATTTCCCTCGGCCGACATGCCGGCAACAACGTCGCGGCGCAGATTCTCGGTGTCGACCCGACGCCATACAGCCAGCCGAAATACGTGACCTGCCTCGACCTCGGCGCCTGGGGCGCGGTGTACACCGAAGGCTGGGATCGTCAGGTGAAACTGGTGAAAGAAGAGGGCAAGTCGCTCAAGACCCAGATCAACACCCAGTGGATCTACCCGCCGGCGGCTGACCGTGCCATCGCGCTGGCGGCTGCGGATCCGATGATTCCTGTCGTCGCGTAATCGACGCAGTTCGAAAATCCCGCTTTCGAGCGGGATTTTTTCGCCTGCCCTTTTTTACCTGCATCAAGGCTATGACTAAAAGTCATTGCCCCATGATTTTTAATGGTTACGGTCGGCCCGATCCCCGGTGTTAAAAAATCGCAAACACAGCTCATCAATAACAACCAGAGAGCGTTTGCAGCCATGTCCCGATTCTCCCTTCGCGTCTCCCCACGTCCGTTATTGATCCCGTTGGCCATCCGGCCTGCGTGAGCTGTCGATCACCCCAAAAAATCCCTCTGCATCGCAAAGAGTAATGACTGATGAAAGAACTCGACCTGTACATCGGTGAAGGTTTCGAAGGCCCGGGCGTGAACGCCGCGCACATCAATATCCTGATCGGCCCGCGCAACGGCCCGGCGGGGCAGGCGTTTGCCAACAGCCTGGCGTCGCCGAGCCAGGGCCATTGCCCGTTCATGGTGATCGCCCAGCCGAATATCCCGGTCAAACCGATGACCCTGTACGTCAACAAGGCTGCCATCAGCAGCGACCTGCACGGTAATGCGACGTGGGGTGCATCTCAGGCGGGTATCGCCAAGGCCGTGCTCGAAGCACTGCTCGACGGCACGCTGCCACCCGAAGCCGAAGACGAGTGGGCGATCGTCACCGCCAACTGGGTCAACCCGGCCTGCGACGACCTCGATGCGGTTTACCTGAACAACTACAACGCTTGCCGCACCGCGATCCGCGCCGCCCTCACCGGCAAGCCGGAAACCGCGCAGCTCAAGGATGTGGTCAACCACATCAGCAACCCTTTCTACACGCCAAAAGCCTGAGGTCCGCGCCATGCAATACATCCGTTTGGGCAACTCCGGCCTGCAAGTTTCCCGCCTGTGCCTGGGCACCATGAACATGGGTACCCCGGACTGGAAACCGTGGATCTTCAATGAAAAACAAAGCGAGCCGATCGTTGCTCACGCGCTGAACAACGGCGTGAACTTCATCGACCTCGCGGACTTCTATTCCGCCGGTGTCGGCGAGGAAGTGGTAGGGCGCATCGTCAAGCGTCTGGCCCGCCGCGAAGACCTGGTGATCACCACCAAGGTCGGCTACGGCACCCGCAACGGCATCAACGCCAGCGGCCATTCGCGCAAGCACATCATGGACAGCATCGATGCCTCGCTGAAGCGTCTGGACATGGATTACGTCGACGTGTTCATGCTGCATTACTTCGACGTGAACACCCCGGTCGAGGAAACCATGGGCGCACTGAACGACATCGTGCGTTCCGGCAAGGCGCGTTACATCGGCGTGTCGACCATGCTCACCGGTCAACTGGCGAAAATCCTCATGGCCTGCGAGCGCAACGGTTGGGTCAAACCGATCAACATGCAGCTGCAACTGAACTGCGCCTACCGTGAAGAAGAACGCGAGATGATTCCGTTCTGCCGCGATCAGGGCATTGGCGTCTCGGTGTTCAGCCCGCTGGCCCGTGGTTTGTTGACCGGTGACGTGCAATCGACCCGCAACCAGACCGATTTCTTCACCCAGCAGATGTACAGCGACGAAGCCTCGTTTGAAATCGCTCATTCGGTGCAGCGCGTGGCCCGTGCCCGTGGTGTGTCGAACGCGCAGATCGCTCAGGCCTGGGTCGCCAATCATCCCGGCGTGGATTGCATGCTGGTCGGCGCCGACACCACCGCACAGTTCGACAGCGCACTGGCCGCGCTGGAAACCAAACTCGACGCCGAAGAGCTGCATGAACTGGAACGCAACTACACCCCGTGTGACGTGATCAACGATTACACCGCTGGCAAACGCATTCTGCGCACGGCTCGTCCGGGACTGGAGCGCTTTACGTTGCAGGGGGCGGTGGCATGAGCGAATTGATTCGTCACGGCAACTTTATCGACGGTCAGTGGGGTCAGGGTGGCGCCACTTATCCGGTGCGCAATCCGGCCAACGGTGAGTTGATCGCCGACGTGCAAAAGGCCGGTGCCGAGGAAACCAACCTCGCCATCGAGGCTGCCAATCGTGCCTTGCCGGGCTGGCGCAAGCTCACCGCCAAGGAGCGCAGTCAGCGCCTGAAACGCTGGAGCGATCTGATGCTCGCCAACCAGCAGGAACTGGCGACCTTGCTCAGTCGTGAACAAGGCAAACCGCTGGCCGAAGCCAAGGGCGAAGTGGTTTACGCCGCGAGTTTTCTCGAATGGTTTGGCGAAGAAGCCAAGCGTGCCTACGGTGATGTGATCCCGAGCCACAAGGCCGATGCGCGGATCATCGTGACCAAGGAAGCGATCGGCGTGGTCGCGGCGATCACCCCGTGGAACTTCCCGCTGGCGATGGTCACCCGCAAGGTCGGCCCGGCGCTGGCGGCGGGTTGCACGATGATCCTGAAACCCTCGGAAGAGACGCCGCTGTCGGCATTTGCCCTGGCGGTGTTGGCCGAGCAGGCCGGGATTCCGGCCGGTGTGTTCAACATCGTTTCCGGCGACGCGGTGGCGATCGGCGGCGCGCTGCAAGCGTCCAGCGTGGTGCGCAAGCTGTCGTTCACCGGCTCGACCCGCACCGGCAAACTGCTGATGCGCCAGGCTGCCGACACCCTGAAAAAGGTTTCGCTGGAACTGGGTGGCAACGCACCGTTCATTGTCTTCGACGACGCCGACATCGATGCAGCCGTGAAAGGCGCGATGGCCTCGAAATTCCGCAACACCGGGCAGACCTGCGTGTGCGTCAACCGCTTCTTCATTCAGGACGGCGTCTACGAAGCCTTCACCGGCAAACTCGCCGAAGCGGTCGCGGCGATGCGCGTAGGCAGTGCGCTGGACGGTGAGACCGAGCAAGGTCCGCTGATCAACGCCGCTGCGTTGGCCAAGGTCGAAGCCCACGTCAGCGATGCGCTGGAGAAGGGCGCCACACTGTTGTGCGGCGGCCGTCGTCATGCGCTGGGCGGCACGTTCTACGAACCGACCATCCTCACCGAAGCCAACGGCGACATGCTGATCGCCCAGGACGAAACCTTCGGCCCGGTGGCCGCGTGCTTCCGTTTCAAGGACGAAGCCGAGGTGCTGGCGCGGGCCAACGACACGCCGTTCGGCTTGTCGGCGTACTTCTACAGCCGCGACATCGGCCGGGTCTGGCGCATGGCCGAAGGGCTGGAGGCCGGGATGGTCGGCATCAACGAAGGAATCATCTCCACGGAGGTGGCGCCTTTCGGTGGCATCAAGGAATCGGGCCTTGGGCGTGAAGGTTCGAAGTACGGTCTGGATGACTATCTGGAGATCAAGTACCTGTTGATGGGCGGCCTCTAGGCCTCCCCGAAACCTGTGGGAGTTCGCTCCCGCAGGCTTCTCCCAGAGCTTTCCGTTTCTCCGTCAATAACAACAATTGGAGACGAACATGTCCGCTCAACCCGTAAAGATTGATGACCTGCCCATCGGGCGCTTCCATATCAAAATCGCCGGCCTGACCTTCGGCGCGCACTTTACCGACGGCTACATCCTTGGCCTGATCGGCATCGCATTCACTTTGCTCAGCCCGCAGATGCAGCTCGATGCGTTCTGGCAGGGCCTGATTGGCGCATCGGCGCTGATCGGTCTGTTTCTCGGCAGCCTGTTCTTCGGCTGGATCTCGGACAAGGTCGGCCGGCAGAAAATCTTCCTGGTCAGTTTTGTGCTGATCACGCTCGCTTCGGTGATGCAGTTTTACGTCGAAACGGCCATGAGTCTGTTCCTCTGTCGAGTGTTGATCGGCATCGGTCTGGGCGGGGATTTCAGCGTCGGGCACGCGATGCTTGCCGAGTTCGCGCCGAAGAAACATCGTGGCGTGTTGCTGGGTTCGTTCAGCGTGATCTGGACCTTCGGCTATGTCGCAGCGACCTTTGTCGGCACCGCCATGCTCAGCCTCGGTGATGATGCGTGGCGCTGGATGCTGGCATCGTCGGCGATCCCTGCTGCGTTGATTCTGATCGCGCGAATCGGCACGCCGGAATCACCACGCTGGCTGGTCAATCAGGGCCGCGTGGCCGAAGCCCGTGCCATCGTCAAAAAGCATTTGGGCGACAACGTCGAGCTGGATGAAACCCGTTCCAGCGAAACCCGTTCGGGCTACGCGGTGCTGTTCAGTCGCGAATACCGCAAGCGCACGGCGTTCAACTGCCTGTTCTTCGTCTGCATCGTCATGCCGTACTTCGCCATCTACACCTTCCTGCCATCGATCCTGCAGAAGATGGGCCTGGCCGAAGGCTTTGGCACCGAGCTGATGCTCAACATGCTGCTGATCCTCGGCGCCTTGATCGGCATTTGGTGCACGATCAAGTTCACCCGACGCGGGTTCCTGATCAACTCGTTCATCATCCTGGCGGTGGCGTTGTTTCTGCTGGCAGTGTTGCCGGGCAGCGCGGCGTGGTTGATGGTGCTGGTGTTCGGCGTGTTCACGCTGGTGCTGTCGGCGGTGAGCAATCTGGTGGGCGTGTTCCCGGCGGAGAGCTTCCCGACGGAAGTGCGGGCCAGCGGGATTGGTCTGGCGACGGCGGTGAGCCGTCTGGGTTCGGCGGTCAGTACGTTCCTGTTGCCGGTGAGTGTGGCGGGGATCGGGTTGAGCCCGACGATGGGGATTCTTGCGGCGATTCTGGGGGTTGGCGCGTTGTTGTCGTGGGCGTGGGCGCCGGAGACCAAGTCGTTGACGTTGAGTCAGGCGTGCAAGGCGCAGAGTCCGGTGGAGGGGGGAGGCGTTGTGGCTGGGAAAGTGGCAGCTTCCCTGTGATTTTATTAACGGTGAGCAGCTACTGTCCGTGTTTACTTGAGATCCACCCCTCACCCCAGCCCTCTCCCCAAAGGGGAGAGGGGGAAAGGGAGCAGATCTTCATGGTTTTCCAGGCCTGAGTTCGGCTCGGCGGATCAGGTCGATGTATGTCTAATAAACACCTCGGTAGGTCCCCTCTCCCTCTGGGAGAGGGCTAGGGTGAGGGGCTTTTCAGGGGTTGCTCACAATGCCGAGCCACTCGGTAAACAGCCTCACCTTCGACAGCCCCTGCTTGTCATTCGCCACATCCAGCCAATACCCATAAGGGCCGATCACCTCAATCGGGGTGATCGGCAGCAGGCTGCCGTTGGCCAGTTCCTTTTCGATCATCTGCCGGTCGATCACCGCCAGCCCGCCGCCGGCCAGCGCGGTGTGGATCACCTGATCCAGGGTGCTGAATTCCAGCCCTTGCCCGGCATCGATGTCATCCCGGCCCATGGCCGCCAGCCAGTTTTCCCAGACCTTCAAACGCTTGCCGTCGTGCAGGATATGCAGCAGCGGAAATTGTCGCAGGTCCGGCGGTTGATCGCCGTTGAACAGTTCCGGGCTGGCCACCGCGATGTGCCGTTCCATCACCAACAACTGGCTGACGCAGTGGGGTGCCGCCGCGAGGCCGAAGCGGATGTGGCAATCGACTTCCGTGAGGCTGTCGTGGCCGATCTGGTTGGTCACGCTGAGGTTGATGTCCGGGTAGCGCTGGCAGAACGCGCGCAGGTGTGGCGATAGCCAGCGGGTGGCCCAGGTCGGCGGTGCGAGCACTTTCAAACGTTGGCGCAGATTGGGCACGCGCACCGCTTGCAGAGAACGTTCGATGTGGTCGAAGGCTTCGGCCAGATGCGGGGAGAGATTGCTGCCGGCTTCGGTCAGCGACAGCCCTTGAGGCGTGCGCACGAACAGCGCCACGCCGAGGTAGTCTTCAAGCTGTTTGATCTGGCGACTGACCGCGCCCTGGGTGACGTTCAACCCGATGGCGGCCTGGCTGAAACTGCGATGACGGGCGACTTCTTCGAACACGCGCAGGGTGTTGAGCGAGGGCAGTTGACGCATGGAGGCGGAACTCCGGATCGGGCGGTTTTTGTTGTTTTGGAATGAGGGCTATCTGACTATCGGGACGGTGCGGATGCAAGGTGAATTCGCAAAAGGCAGGCAAAAAAAATCGCAGCCCTGGCTGCGATTTTTTCAGGCGTCAGAAGTAATACCCGACGTTCACATATAACTGGTTCTCCCACTGATCCAGTCCCCCCGCACCAAGGCTCTGGGTGTAGCTGCTGCCCCCGATGTACGGATCGTTCTTGCCGAACAGCCATTCTGTGGCAATCCACAATTTACTCACGGAAAACGAGGTGCCCAGGATCATCCGCTCGGACGTCTTGAACCCGCTGGCAGATTTGTCGAACGCGCTGTAGTTGGCGTACAGCTTGATCCCGCTGATCTGGTCGAACAGGTATTTGCCGTCGACGTCGTAGCTCAGATCGGCCACGTACAGATTACCGCGACTGGCCACGTTGTAGGTGCCGTCGTAACCACCGAGGGTCACCAGTTCGTCGGTGCCGGCGTTGCGTGGCGACATCTGCTGCCGCGCCGCCTGCAACTGCACGCCCCACGGGCCGTTCTTGCCGAGGTAATGCACTGCCACGGCGTTGCGTCGGCCGTCATTGTCGGTGTCCTTGTTTTCGAGGGTCGAGGTCAGGCCGGAGATCCCGACTTCGGATTTCCACGACCCCAGATCCAGCGACCTGGCCACGCGCAGCACCACGGTGTTGCGTTCCTGGTTGTCACTGCCGTCGGCCACGTAGCTGTCGGCGCCCGACACGACGCTGGAATAGGTCACGCCTTTGCTGGTGCCTTTGCCTTGCCAGGCCGGACGCAGGTAATAACCGGCCTGAACGTTCCAGTCGCCGCTTTGCTGGATGTACTTGGCGCCGACCTGTTGCACGTCTTCCAGGCCGATGACATTGCCCAGGGTTTCGTAGAACGTGCTGCCGAAGTACGGCTGCAAGCCGAACGGCACGGTGTTCAGGCCGACCTGCACTTGCTGGTCCGGGTTGAACTTGTAGCCGACCCACGCGAACTTGGCGAAGCGAATATCGCCGTAGTCCTTGGTGTACTGGTACGGGTAGGAGCGACCGTAGAAGCGGTATTGCGCTTCGCCGATCCAGGTGTCGGAGTTGTATTTGGCGCTGAGGAACACCGTGTCGAGGCCGAACTTCTGGATGTCGCGATCCGGGTCCACGTCCCAACGGGCACGAATGGCGCCGCCAAGGTCGAGATTGTCGGTGACCTGGACCGCCATGGCCGGGGCGGCAATGCTGCAGAACAGAGCGATGGAGGTGGTGCGCAGGCGCAAAGATGCAGGGAAGGGCATGGAGCGGCTCTCGATTGTTTTTATTAGAGATGCCGCGCAGTTTTGCCATCTGCGATTGGATGAACAAACGATAAAAACGGTGAGGAAACCTGCATCGAATGCATGTTACTCGGAAAATCCTGTAGGACAATTCGCCAGCATCGTGGGATGCTTTGCACCTTGTCAGTGGTTTTCGAGTGCCTTGTATGAAACGCAAAATGCCCGGCCTGAATGCACTCAAAGCATTCGAAGTGGCCGGCAGCACCGGCAGCTTCACCCGCGCCGCCGAGTTGCTCAACGTCACCCAGAGCGCGGTCAGCCGTCAGGTGCGGCAGTTGGAAGAGCAACTTGGCGAGAGCCTGCTGGAACGCCGCCATCACCATCTCGAACTGACCGGTGCCGGCAAGATTCTGCTGCGGGCGCTGCATCAGTCGTTCGACAAGATCGAGCTGACCGTGCGCAGCATCCAACAGAAAACCCATGCCAACCGCCTGCACATCAACGCGCCGCCCACCTTCACCAGCCGCTGGCTGATGCCACGTTTGGGGCGCCTGCGCGAGCAGCATCCGGAGCTGGAACTGAGCATCACCACCCGCTTGCAGGACAGCCTCGCGGAAACCAGCACCCTCGATTGCGCGATCCGTTTTGGCGACGGCGAATGGGACGGGCTCGACAGTTCGCTGCTGATTCAGGAACGCCACATCGCCGTGTGCGCACCGACCCTGTATGCGCGAGAGGGCGGCGATCAGGGCATCGACCTCAATCGCCTGACCCTGCTGCATGTGCTGGCCAGGGAGGATCAGCGCTACCTGACCTGGAAACACTGGCTCGACGCGGCGCGCATCACGGGTGTCGATACCCAGGGCGGCTATGAATTCGACCTGCTGGATCTGGCGATTCAAGCGGCGGTCGATGGTCTGGGGATCACCATTGCCGACTGGCACATGGTCGCCTCGGAGCTAGCCAGCGGGCAGTTGACCCAGGTACATAACGTTCACGTCGAAGGTCACCAGTCCTACTGGCTGGTGACCCGCCCGGAACAGACGCAGATGCCGCAATTGCAGGCGTTCAGTCAGTGGTTGCAGGAAGAGATCTGGCTGGCGCAGCGCCAGCTTGAGCCTTCCAAGGCAATTTTCTGAGTAACGTGCATTTTTCGAATGTTTGATCGCCGGATAAATCGTTTGTTGAACCCGCTGTCGATGACAAGACTGGCGGCATCGATAAAAACAAACGATGGGCGATGCACATGCGAGTCGAGCGAAATTTTGTTAACGGCCACTTCATCGAGCCGGCCAGCGCGGCGCTGATCGCGGTCTACAACCCGGCCACTGAAGCGTTGATCGGCCAGATGTCGGCCGCCAATGCCGAAGAAGCCACGGCGGCAGTCGATGCCGCAGCAGCAGCGCAGAAAGTCTGGGGCAAACTCACCAGCATCGAACGCGCCGAGCACCTGCGAGCGTTTGCGGCTGCTCTTGAAGGTCGCGCCGAAGCCATCGGCGCTGCACTGGCCGCCGAATCCGGCAAAAGCCTGAGCGATGCCAGTAACGAAGCCCGCTATGCCGCGCAGATCACCCGTTACCACGCCGAATGGGCGCGCCGCATCGAAGGCGAGATCATTCCCAGCGACAGCCCCGACGAAAACCTGTTCCTGCACCGCGAGCCGATTGGCGTCGTCGCGTGCCTGATTCCGTTCAACTACCCGGTCTACACCCTGTTGCGCAAAATCGCTCCGGCGCTGATTGCCGGCAACACCGTGGTGGTGCGTCCGAGCAACAACACCCCGACGTCGGCGTTCGAAATCGCCAGAGCCGTGGAGCAATCGGGCATGCCAGCCGGCGTAATCAATATCCTGACCATGGATCACGCCACCGCCGCAGCCGTTTGCACGCACAAGGCCGTGGGCCTGATCACCCTGACCGGCAGTGTCAACGCCGGGCGCATCGTCCTCGATTACTGCAAGGCCAACATCGCCAAGCCGTCGCTGGAACTGGGCGGCAAGACTCCGGCGATCATCGAAGCCGACGCTAATCTTGAAGCGGCCGCGAGCGCGATCATCGCCTCCAAAACCACTCACTGTGGTCAGTTGTGTACGGCGGTGGAGCGGGTCTATGTGCAGGAAAGCGTCTACGACCGTTTCCTCGCGCTGCTCAAAGCGAAAATCGCTGCCGTGAAGTTCGGCGACCGCGCCACAGACGCCAGCCTGATGGGGCCGCTGGTCAACGCCAGTTCGCAGAAGAACATTCACGCCATGGTCGAGCGCGCGATTGCCGACGGCGCCGTCCTAGAAAGCGGCGGTGTGCTGCCGGAAGGCCCCGGGCATTTCTACCCGCCGACGCTGCTGAGCGGTTGCCGTCAGGACATGGAAATCGTCCAGGAAGAAATCTTCGGTCCGGTATTGCCGGTGCTCAAGTACCGCGACATCGACGAAGCGCTGGCGATGGCCAACGACCACCAGTTCGGCCTGTCGTCGGTGCTGTACACCGAGAGCTACCGCACCGCGCAGAAAGTCGCCAACGCCATCGAGGCCGGCGAGTTGTACGTCAATCGCACCCCGGCCGATCCGTATCAGGGCTACCACGCCGGCTGGAAACGTTCGGGCCTGGGCGGCGATGACGGCAAGCACGGCATGCTCGAATTCACCCAGACCCGTCTCGTGGTCATGAAGTACTGATCCACCGCATCACGCCTCACGCTACACCTATAAAAACAATTATCAGGGGCGCCCGGAGCACGGGTCGCCCGAGGTCACTTCAATGTCCAAGCATGCATCCTCTGCTGCCGCTGTTCAGGGGTCCAACTCGGCTTCGAAAAGCCGCAGCGACAAGGGAAGTCGCTATTTCCAACTGATGTTGCTGGTGCTCGCCGCCGGTGCGATCTACCCGATTCTGTACCTGCGCCAGGTCTACCAGACCACCATGCTCGAGGTGTTCCAGATCAGCCACAGCGAGCTGGGTTATCTGTACTCGATGCTGGGGACGATTTTCCTGCTCAGCTACTTGCCGAGCGGCTGGCTGGCCGACCGTATCGCGCCGCGTTTCCTGATTTTCTTCTCGCTGGTGGCGACCGGCGTGCTGGGGCTGTGGTATTCGACCGCTCCATCGATGACCGGGCTGATGATCATCTTCGGTTGCTGGGGGCTGACCACCGGCCTGACGTTCTGGGCCTCGGTGCTCAAGCGCGTGAAGATGATTGCTCATCACACCGAGCAAGGGCGTTTCTTCGGCATCCTTGATGGCGGTCGCGGATTGGTCGAAGCACTGCTGGCGACGGTTGCGCTGGGGCTGTTCGCCTACGCCACCGAAACCCGTGGTGAGTCCACTGCCGAAGGCTTCAGGCACGTGGTTTACCTCTACGCCTTCACTTGTATCGCCATCGGCTTTGTGCTGGTGCTGATCAAGGACCCGAAGTCGATGGAAGACACGCCGCCGGTGGAGAAGGGCAAGTTCAACCTGTTCAATGATCTGGCAACGTTGGTGAAGATCCCTGAACTGTGGCTGGTCACCGCGATCGTGTTCTGCGGTTATCACATCTTCTGGGCCACCTACAGTTTCTCGGACTACCTGCAAGGCAGCGGCCTGACCGCCGTGATGGCCGGCACCATCACCACCATCAAACTGTGGATGCGTCCGATCGGCGGCATTGGTGGCGGCTGGCTGGGGGACAAGTTTTCGAACATCTCGGTGCTGATCGTCGCGCTGTTGCTGGCGAGTCTGGCGATTGTCGGGCTGATCGTGTTCCCGGCGCTCAACAGCATGGGGCTGCTGATCGCGACCGTGATTTTCATCGGCCTGATGACTTACGCGATTCGCGGTCTGTACTGGGCGATCCTCGACAGCTGCAATATTCCGCTGCGCATCACCGGACTGGCCATCGGCATCGTCTCGGTAGTCGGTTACATGCCGGATGCGTTTATCCCGTTGATCAACGGCTACCTCACTGAGCATTTCCCCGGCGCGCTCGGCTACAAGCTCTATTTCGGCTACATCGCCGCTATCGGTCTGATCGGCACCCTCGCTGCCGTGACCCTGCGTGCCCGGATCAATCGCAAATCTTTGAATAAAGCAGGTGCCTGAGATGAAAGTCGTCGCCCTTGAAACCCATATCGTCGCCGTACCACCACCGCACATCGGCGGCATGTACTGGCTGTTCGTCAAGCTCAAGACCGACTGCGGCATCGAAGGCGTCGGCGAGATCTACGCCGCGACCTTCGGCCCCAAAGCCATGCTGCCGATCATCGAGGACGTGTTCGAACGCTACCTGCTGAATCAGGATCCGCACCACATCGAGCGCTTCTTCCGTCAGGCCTATTCGAGCGGTTTCACCCAACGTCCCGACCTGACCATGATGGGCGTGGTCAGCGGCCTGGAAATGGCCTGCTGGGACATCATCGGCAAGGCCGCGAACAAACCGGTCTATGAACTGCTTGGCGGCAAGGTTCACGAACGCCTGCGTTCCTACACCTACCTGTACCCGGTCAACAGCCGTGGCGAGTACGACTACGACGACCCGGATCTGGCCGCCGAGTGCGCGATTGAAAACATGAACAAAGGCTTCACTGCCGTGAAGTTTGATCCAGCCGGGCCGTACACCGCGTACTCCGGGCATCAGATCTCGCTGGAAGTGCTGGAACGCTGCGAAACCTTCTGCCGCAAGATCCGCGAAGCGGTGGGCAACAAGTGCGATCTGCTGTTCGGCACCCACGGGCAAATGGTGCCGTCCTCGGCGATTCGCCTGGCCAAGCGCCTGGAGAAATACGATCCGCTGTGGTTCGAAGAACCGGTACCGCCGGGCCAGGAAGAGGCGATGGCGCAGGTCGCGGCCAAGACCAGCATTCCGATCGCCACTGGCGAGCGCCTGACCACCAAGTACGAGTTCTTCAAGTTGTTGCAGGCCGGCGGTGCGTCGATTCTGCAGATGAACGTGGCGCGCTGCGGCGGCCTGCTCGAAGGCAAGAAGATCGCCAGCATGGCCGAGGCCTATTACGCACAAATCGCTCCGCATCTGTACAACGGGCCGATTGGTGCGGCAGCGAGTTTCCAGCTCGCGGCCTGCACGCCGAACTTCCTGATCCAGGAAAGCATCGAGACCTGGGGCGGCTTCCACGCCGAAGTCCTGAAAAAGCCGTTGCAGTGGGAGGACGGCTACATCATCCCGTCCACCGAGCCGGGCCTGGGCGTGGAGCTGAACATGGACGTGGTGCGCAAGCATTCGCCGTACACCGGTGAGCGCCTGCACCTGCAAATGGCCCCGACCCCGGTGGACGTCAAAGACACATCGCCGGCCAAGGGCTGACAGAGGCCCATTGTGGGAGCGGGCTTGCTCGCGAAAGCGGTGTGTCAGGTTCACAAATGTCAGCTGACCAAGCGCCTTCGCGAGCAAGCCCACTCCCACAGGGGAATTCCGTCGCTCATTCGAATTTTGTACAACGACTTACGCGGTAACCGTGCATGACATACGACTACATCATCGCTGGCGCAGGCGCCGCTGGCTGCGTGCTGGCCAACCGGCTCTCGGCCTCGGGCCAACACACGGTGCTGCTGCTGGAAGCGGGCGGCAAGGACAGTTCGCTGTGGTTCAAGATCCCGGTCGGCTTCGCCAAAATGTATTACAACCCGACCTTCAACTGGATGTACTACAGCCAGCCGCAGAAGCAGTTGGGCAATCGCGAAATCTACGCCCCGCGCGGCAAGGTCCAGGGCGGTTCGGGCTCGATCAACGCGATGATCTACGTGCGCGGCCAGGCCCATGACTTCAACGACTGGGCGGCCAACGGCAACGACGGTTGGGGTTTCAAGGACGTGCTGCCGTACTTCCGCAAACTGGAAAACCATCCGTTGGGCGACAGCGAATATCATGGCGGCAGCGGCCCGATCAGTATCACCCCGATGGCCGGCCAGACCCACCCGATCTGCGACGTGTTCCTCAAGGGCTGCGATGAACTCGGCTACCCGCGCAGCGACGATTTCAACGGGCCGAAATTCGAAGGCGCGGGCATCTACGACGTCAACACCCGCAACGGTCAGCGCAGTTCCAGCAGCTTCGCGCATTTGCATCCGGCGCTGAGCCGGCCGAACCTGACGGTCGAGCATTACGCGTTGGTTGATCGAGTGCTGTTCGATGAAAGTCAGCAGCGTGCCACCGGTATTTCCATTACTCAGCATGGTGTGACGCGAACTTTCACGGCGCGCAAGGAAGTGATCCTGTGCGCCGGCGCCGTCGATACGCCAAAGATCCTGCAATTGTCCGGCGTGGCGGATCGCGTCTTGCTGGCCAAGCATCAGATTCCCGTGGTGAAACACCTGCCGGCGGTGGGGCAGAATCTGCAGGATCACCTGTGCGTCAGCTACTACTACAAGGCCAATATTCCGACCCTGAACGATGAGCTCAGCTCACTATTTGGTCAGTTCAAACTCGGCGTGAAATACCTGCTGACCCGCAAGGGCGCATTGGCGATGAGCGTCAACCAGGCCGGCGGTTTCTTCCGAGGCAACCCGGAGCAGAGCCATCCGAACCTGCAATTGTATTTCAACCCGCTGTCGTATCAGATTCCGAAAAACAACAAGGCTAGCCTCAAGCCCGAACCGTACTCAGGCTTCCTGCTGTGCTTCAATCCGTGCCGCCCGACCAGTCGCGGGCACATCGAGATTGCCTCGAAGAATCCTCGCGATGCAGCGCTGATCGACCCGAACTACCTGAGCACGCAAAAGGACATCGACGAGGTGATCCAGGGCAGTCGCCTGATGCGCAAGATCATGGGCGCTCCGTCGCTCAAGGGCATTACGGTCGATGAAGTTCTGCCGGGGCCGGCAGTGGAAAGCGACGAGCAGATGCTGCAGTACTTCCGTGACAACTGCGGCTCGATCTATCACCTGTGCGGTTCCTGCGCGATGGGGGCGGATGAGCAGACTTCGGTAGTCGACAAACGCCTCAAGGTGCATGGCCTCGACGGGTTGCGGATCGTCGATGCATCGATCTTCCCCAACGTGACATCGGGCAACACCCATGCGGCGGTGCTGATGGTGGCGGAGAAGGGCGCGGATCTGATTCTGCAGGACGCGTAATGCCCGGTGACAGTTGATCGCGGGCGATTTTCCCGCGTGCACTAGGCTTTGAATGCCGGCCCATTACGGGCCGGCATTGCTGTTTCTGGAGGATTGTTTTTCTGATTCAAGGAGCGACCGATCATGGATGATCTGGTGAAAGAAGTGATTCCGCTGTTGCAGTACCTGATCCCGGGGTTTGTCTCGGCCTGGATTTTCTACACCCTGACGGCCTT